>DASPRR010000429.1:0-32548 GCA_035624375.1 Thermodesulfobacteriota bacterium
AACAGGGGTCGTTGTTGATCACCATTTCATAGATTTTGGAAAGGCCATAGGCATAGCTCTTGGAAACCTCCTCGAATTGCATCCCGAAGGACCAGTGGGGATAGCGTGAGGGAAAGCCCTGGTATGCGGCGATTTCGTTGATCTCCTGGTAATCCAGGACCTCGAAGATGACCGGGAAGAAATCCAGGTCATAACCTCGGGCGTGGTCTTCTATCTCATATTTAAATTTTTTGAGGTCTGAGGGAAATTTATGTGCGGGGGATTGCTTGAGCAAGGCCTTTCCTTCTTCTCGAGGAAACCTAAGAATCAAATCACGATTCTTCTGATTCCATCCTCCAGGCGCTCCACTTTGAAATTGATCAATAGGCCCTCTCTGGCTTGCAGGGCCCGCAGGCAAGCCATCATTTGGGCTTCATGGATCCCGTGAAGGGCTTCCACAGACTTCAACTCGACCAGCACCTCGTTTCCCACCAGGAAGTCGACTCGATGCCACCCGATATCTTTTCCTTTATAGTCCAGCTTGATTTCCTTCTGCCGGACAAAAGGGATCTTTCGCAGGGCAAACTCATGGGCCATGGCTTCCTCATAAACGTTTTCCAGGAGGCCGGGCCCCAATTGGGAGTGGACTTCCATCGCGGTGGAGATGATCTTCTCGGTGAGTTCCTCGGAAAGAGGACCTCCCGGAGTCTTGATAAAATCCTTTTGCACTCTCCGGGGTTCCATTCATCTACCGTCCTGTTCCCAGGAAGGATCGCAAGGCGTCGAAGATACTCTCCCGGTCCCGAATCCGGGCGATACACATTTTCTCGTCCCCGTCGATCCGTTCCTGGATAAATTTCATAAAAGACCCGCTGCCGTAAAGGGTTTCCACTTGCCCATAGCAGAAGAGATTGGCGAGTGAGAGGATTTCCGCTAAGAACTTGAGCGCTCGTTCATCGTCGTCCCCGAAGTTGTCGCCATCCGAAAAATGGAAGGGGTACAGATTGTAATCTTCGGGGGGGAAAGACCGCTGGATCAACTTCAGGCAGAGTTCGTAGGCCGAAGAAATCTTCGTCCCCCCGCTCTCCCGCGTATGGAAGAAAGTCTCCGAGTCCACTTCCCGAGCCTCGGCATCATGAATGATGAAACGGCGCTCTACGCCCCGGTACTGAGAAGTCAGCCAGGTGTCGATCCAGAAGGAGATCAGCCGGACCCATTCCTTCTGTTCATCTCCCATGGAGCCGGAGACATCCATCATATAGATGACTACCGCGTTGGACTCTTGCTCCGGAAGGGCCTTCCAGGATCGATAGAGCTTATCTTCCTTGAAGGGCCAGACTCTCGGTTCCTCGGGGTCGTAGGTCCCGGAAATCACCTGCCGACGAAGGGCTTGGCGAAAGGTCCGCTTGAAGTGGCGAAGAGCCTCAGGCCCGGTCCGGGCGATGGAATGGTACTTGTCCTTCTCGGTAACGATGTTCTTTTTCCCCCGGGGCTCAATCCGGGGCAGGGATAATTCCTCCCCCAGGATGGAGGCCAGTTCTTCCAGGGTCAGCTCTACCTCTAGGATGTGCTCGGTTGGGTCCGACCCAGCCTCTCTCTTGCCCTGGCCCTCCGGGTCAAGGGCCAGGGGGTCTCCCGGATTCCCCTCCCCTTGCCCCACCCCTTTCTGGGCTTGGCCGAACCGGAAACGAGGAATCTCCAGCTGTGGCAAGGGGATAGAAACCAGGTCTTTCCCCTTGCGCCCGATCATCTCCCCATGGGACAGGTATTTGCGGATCCCCGAACGAATCGCCCCGTGAACGATTTTCTTAAATCGGGCCCGGTCGCGATCTATGCGCTTGGATTGGTACAAAGTCCCGCCCTGCCCATGCTATTTGCCATCCGACGAGAAAGGGTCCAGCCTGACCCTCTAGGGGTTTGTCCTTGGGGTCCTGGGGCTAGGCTCCCTTCCCCAACCGACGACTTATTTATTTTGTTCCTTCAAGTCCCCCCGGGCGAAGATGGAGGCCACGAAATGGAGGACATCCGTGGCGCAGACTTCGCAATACCCGTAGTTCTTGATCAGCCGGCTTTTCACCACATCGATTTTCTCCTGGGTCTCCTTGTCCACCACGTTGGAGACCAGGCTGGTGAGCTTGATGGTATCTTTCTGATCCTCGAAGAGTTTCAGCTCCAGAGCGCGGTGCAGGCGCTCGTTGGAACGATAATCGAAGGACTTGCCTTCCACCGCCAGGGCGCCGATGTAGTTCATAACCTCCCGGCGGAAATCGTCCTTTCGGCTCTCGGGGATCTCGATCTTCTCCTCCAGGGAACGCATCAGCTGCTCGTTGGGCTCTTCGCTCTCTCCGGTGTACTTGTTTTTCACCTTTTCCTTCTGGGTGTAGGCCTTGACGTTATCGATGTAGTTGGAGCAAAGCCGCTTGATGGCCTCCTCATCGGCGCAGATGGCCCTCTGCACTTCGTTCTTGGCCATATCGGCGTATTCGTCCTTGACCACGATCATGAGCTCCCGGAATCGTTTCTTCTGCTCCTCCGAGGTGATCAGGCTGTGATGGTCCAGGCCGGACTCCAGCTCATTCAAGATCATGAAAGGGTTCACGCATCCTTCGGCCTCTTCGGAGACCAGCGCATTGGAAATTTTATCCTGGATGTACCGGGGGGAGATCCCTTCCATCCCTTCCCGCTCCGCCTCCTCTTTGAGTTCCTTGATGTTCTCTTCGGTGAATCCGGGAAGGGTTTTGCCGTTGTACAATTTCAGCTTTTGCAGGAGGGTCAGGTTGGCCTTCTTGGCCTCTTTGAGCCGGGTCAGGACTGCCCACATGGCCGCCATTTCAATCGTGTGGGGGGCAATGTGCTTTCCCTGTACCCGGTTGGGGCCGTAGTCCTTTTCATAGACCTTGATCTCATCGGAAAGCCGGGTAATGTAAGGAATGTCCACCTTGACCGTCCGGTCCCGAAGGGCTTCCATGAATTCATTGTTCTGCAGTTTGCGGTATTCCGGTTCATTGGTATGGCCGATGATGACCTCGTCGATATGGGTCTGGGGGAACTTCTTGGGTTTGATCACATGTTCCTGGGAAGCGCAGAGGAGGTCGTAGAGGAAAGCCACATCCAGTTTCAAGACCTCGACAAATTCGATGAGGCCACGATTGGCCACGTTGAACTCCCCGTCGAAATTGAAGGCCCGCGGGTCAGAATCGGACCCGTAGACTGCGATCTTCCGGTAGTTGATGTCCCCGGTGAGCTCGGTGGAATCCTGGTTCTTTTCATCTTTGGGTTGAAAGGTGCCCACCCCGATTCGGTCCTGCTCGGAAAGGATGAGGCGGAAAACACGGACATGATCCAGCACCTTTTTCAGATCGCCGGCAAACTTCTGCATGAGGGTTCGAAAATAAAACCGGCAGGAGGGGCAAAGGTCGCCATCGACGACCATCTTCCGCTGGCCATTGATCTTCGCGTTGAGGCCATCGATCAAAGGACCTCGCACCGCCAGGGGAAGGAGGTGCAGCGGCTCTTCGTTCATGGGGCAGGGCTCCCCCGTCTCCCCTTGACCCGGACCATTCAATCGCCAGGAGAAGGTGTAGAGGGCTCCCTCGGGTTTCCGAGAGTAAACCTCCAGACCCTTTTTCAGCAGACGGACAATGGTGCTCTTGGCCGACCCCACGGGGCCGTGGAGCAGAAGGATCCTTCGCTCGGTCCCGTAGTGCCGGGATGCCGACTTGAAAACGTTCACCAAGTGCATTAGAGGCCGCTCCAGGCCAAAGACGGCCTCGAGGCCTCCATTGACCGGGTCGGAGAAGAACCGGTAGCGGAAGAGCTTGTCTTTGTTCTCCAGGTATTCTTCAGTCCCGTAGGAAATGATGAGATCGTAGACCCGCTGGAAGGAATTGCGAAGGATTTCGGGTCGATCTCCCAGGATCTTGAGGTAATCTTCGAACGTCCCTTCCCAATGAAGGGCCTGGTAGGAACTGTCCTGGGTATAGCGATCGATGAGGGATCGGATTTCTTGCTGAGGAAGCATGGATTCACCTCCGGTTCTGAGGCCCCGACCGACTGCCCGGGCATGGGGGCATTTCCTAAAGGAGGCGAACTCGGGAAGGAACATCCACCGGGTCTAGGCTTCTACTATTCCCGGTGGATAGAAGAACTGGAATTGGAGAATTTCAGGCAATGCCGAACGCTACCCGGAGCATTTTGCCAGGGCCGTTCGGGGTTATCGGAGCAAATCGCATGCCATCTTCCATCCACCAAATAACCTAAAGATTTTATTCGTGAAAGGTGAGTTTACCCGGATGTGACTCAAAAAGGATCCTTCATCTTTCCACCTGAAGAGTCAAATTTTTGCCGCCCGGTTTTATGGCATTATGCGATGGGAAACGGAACTCGACAGCTAAGCTCAGGCCTCGTTTTGTAGCCTATCTCTTCTGGGCCCCTGAAATGAACTTTTGGGAGAGGGAAAAGGTTTGCAAACCTATTCCATCTGGAGTAAAATTTTTTAGCGTATTTCTGTACCTCCCAGAACGGGTTGCCGTCGCCTCCAGAAAAAATATATCAACCTAGGTTCGCTATGGGGAACACGCTCCTGTGCGAAATCGTGGGGCGCCCAATCACTATTTCTTTATGTTCTCTGAATTCTCAAGAGTAAATAAACATAAAGGAGGAGGGCCATGAATTCTCGCGAAAAAGTGTTTTTTGAATCCTTCCGGGAAGTGGTAAAGGCCATCCACTCCACTCTGGACATTCGGCAAGTCCTGCAAATGTTGGCCACTAAGGTGAGCCAAGTGATGAACCTGAAGGGATGCGCCATTCGCTTGCTCGACCCCACGAAGCGGACGCTCGAACTTGTCGCCGCCCATGGATTGAGTGAGAAGTATATTTCTAAGGGAGCCGTGGCCGCAGACCGCAGCATAGCGGAAGCCATGGAAGGAAAAACGGTGAGCATCTACAATGCCACCAAGGACCCCCGCGCCCAGTATAAGAAAGAGGCGGAGGAGGAGGGAATCTACAGTATTGTTTCCGTTCCCTTTTCGATCAAAGGACGGATCATCGGTGTCCTGCGGCTCTATACTTCCCAACCAAGGAATTTTTCCCAAGAAGAAATAGGCTTTTTTGAAGCCCTGGCGGAAATGGGGGCCTTGGCCATTGAAAACGCCAGGATGTATGAACAGCTGCGGAAGGATTATGAAAACCTGATGAGTGACATCTTGATGTTCGTGGGGTACCGGAGGAGTATCTAAGGGTATTGCCGCCTAGGCGCGGAGTGCTCCCATCTTCGCCTCGAATTTTCCTGTTTTTACGAACCTCTCTTTGCTTCCTGGATTTTTTCCAGCGTATCCCGGTAGATATCTCCTTTTCCTGGATTTAACCGCAGCGCTTTTTGGGCTAGAGTCTCGGCCTCATCCAATTTTTCCCTCCGAGTGTAATATAGCCATGCTAGGTTGTTGTAGGCGTCGGCGTTGTCGGGTTCTTTCTCGATGGCCAGTCGATAATAATCTTCGGCCTTTTTCCATTCCTTCTTCTGGAAATGGGCATTTCCCAGGTAAAGAAGAGCTCCGGGCAGGTTCTTGGCCGCCAGGTTGTATTCCTTGATGGCGTTGTCGAAATCCCCCTGCTGTTCATAGGTCACCCCGAGGTTCAGGTGCTCCTCCGGGGTCAGGGGGTCCTTCAGGATGATGACTCGGGGGAAGGAACAACCCGTCGCAAAAAGCAAAGAGCAAAGGGCCAAGAGCAAAAGAAAATTCCTTTTCGTCATGGGGGGGTGATCCGCAGGGTCCAGAATTTGGTTTTCTCCCAGGTCTTTAAAAATGAATCCAGGGATATGAACTTGTTTTCTTCCTTGCCAGAATTGACAACGATGCCCCCTTTGTCATAACCCACGACAACCATGAAATGGTGGTTCTGGTAGACCCAGAATCCCTGATCGATCAAGACAATGAGAGGTCGCCGGGAATCAATGCTGCCCTGTAAATCCTCCAAACTGCCTGCGTACTGCTCTGCTTTCATTCCTTTCCTCTGGGCGTAGAAAACCATATCCATGTCCAGCGTCCCCCGGGCACTCCGGCTGAAGACCTCGGCCGCAATCTCTGCGGGGGTAATCCGGAGGCCGTAATAATTCAAAACCCCGGCCAGTGATGCAGGGCCGCACTGAAACTGCTCCTGGGGGAAAAAGGGGACTCCTTCAATCGCTCGGGCTGTCTTTAGGGATAGCATTGGAGAGGGGCCGGCGCAGCTCCAATGGAAGGAAATCGCGAAAAGAATGACCAGGCACACCCCCGTCAGGGGGAGTCTGCCTTCTCCGGTCGGGGATGAAAATCGACCTTTGTTTGGCTTGAACAAAAGGGGTTGAATCTCATTCCTTTTTGATGACAATCTTGTGGCCCAGCAGCTGAATGATGACGATCACCAGGATGGCGATGATCAGCAGGGCGATGATGATCCCCAAGGCGCTGTCTCCGGCCACTTTCAGGTCGTCAAGCTTCGTGGCCAATTGATGAATCTGTTCGTCGTTCAACTGGCTAAGGCGCGATTGTATCTCCTCGGAAGTGTAGCCCAACTCTTTCAGCCGTTCTCCCACCATCTTCATTTCCAGAAATTGCCGGACTTTCTGGAGGTCGGCGGCCCGCTCGCCCGGGGAAAGCCCCACGACCTCCGACGGAGCAAACCCGGCGTATACGCGGGGAGTAATCCCGATGACGAACATGGCCACAACCAGGTACCAGGCAATCCATCTGTTGAGAAATCGGGCCATTGGTGTCCCTCCTTATTTCTTTTACCGAATTCCGGAATCCATCGTTTCCCTCCAACCTCAGAAAATAGTATGAAAAGAAACATCGGGTGTCAAGCAGAAGATCGATCCCGGCCGGCTGACCTCCGCGAGTTCTTTTGTTGGCCCGGGGACTCAGGCTAAACACCGAGAAAAGAACCCCCGGAAAGAAATCAGAATATATTTTTTATTCACCCGGCCGCAGAAAGAATTTGACAAAATAATTTTTTTGTTGTTATCTAGGAAGGAAAGGGATGAAATTAATTTTCTCGAGAATTTATGAGCATTCATTCCAACGGTTGACCCGGGGGTTCCCTTCCGGGGGGTAGGCAAGCGGGTTGTTCTATCCCATAATTCCTCTGCTCTGGGCCAAAAGGAAAAGGGTATGACCTCAAAAGAATTCCTCACCACCGGAGAAGCCGCGAAGCTGGTCAATATCTCCCGGTCAACCATTTCCCGCAATTTCGACAAGGGCATCTTTCAGGGAAAGAAGAACCCCATTACGGGGGAACGCCTCATCAGCAGGGAGAGCCTGATCAACTTCATGAGGCAATACGACCTTCCCGTGGATACCCTGGAGCTGGGAAAGAAAAGGATCCTCGTGGGGAGCTCGGACGATCAACTATTTTCCCTGCTGCAAAGAACTCTCTCCGAAGACGACCGGCTTGAGCTGGAGAGGGTTGTCTTCGGAGGAGATGTGTTGATTTGGTGCTCAAAGGAAAACCCGGACCTTCTGGTCATCGACGAAGAGCTCCCAGACATCTCCAGTATGGAGATTATCCGGTCGCTACGAAGGACGGACAATCAGCAGGCCCTGAAGATCATCTGCGCAGGGAAGGCCCGCAGCGTGAGACACTGCCTGGATTGGGGAGCGGATGAAGTCCTGGGGAAGGAAAGCTTGAGCCGCGAGGAACTGGCCAAGACGATCTATGCCTTCCTCAATCTTCCTCAGGAAATTCCCGAAGAGGAACGGCAATACAGCCATCAAAGGCGGTGGCCTCGGATGGCCCTCCATCTTCCATTGAAGATCGGGGTCTATTCCGTCAGGACTCCCTATCGCCGGGACACGGGCCTGGCCACGATGGAAAACATCAGCCTTGGAGGGGCCTTCCTTTCCGAATTTTCGCTGGAAGGCGGCATGATTCCTTGTGAACCCTTCCGGATTCTCCTGGAAGCCGATCAGGAGCCTCTAAAGGATTGGAAGGCTCACGGCAAAGTGGTACGCCTCCAGTCCAACGGTACGGTATCCACAGGCGTCCAATTCACTCGACTGCCCAAAGCCAGCCTGAAGATGATCGAAGCCTTAGCTCAGTAACCCAATCTTCCGGGTTTTTCACCTGCCGTCCCCTCGCAGAGATTTTTTTTAAACAAGGTTGCCGGATAGTCGCCGGTTGCTGAAAGATTTTGCAGTTTTATAGGAATGAATTCAAGCTGGACCCAATTCGAACTCGAGCCCCGAAACGAAAGGAGACAGGCAATATGTCATCTTCCATAACAAAAGACGAATCTCAAATGAGCCGCAGGGAGTTCTTGAAAGCCGCTTCCGTGGGAGCCGCCGGATTGGCCCTCATGGGATTGCCTTCCGGCAGGAGCGAGGCAGTGGAGAAATATCCTCATTGGGGGGAGGCCGTGGTCATCCGGGACGAGAGCGCCACGTTCGGCCCGAATATTGATAGTAAAGTGGTGCGAGAAATGCTTAATGAAGCCGTCAAGGCCCTTACAAACGGCGGAGGGTGGCCCTCTCTCTTTTCTTCCTATAAGACCGGAGAAACAGTGGGCATCAAGGTGAACTGCCAGTGGCCGCGGGTGCCGACCCAGCCCAAGGTGGTGGCGGCCATCGTCAATGAACTGGTGAAAATGGAAATCCCGAAAGATAAAATCATCATTTGGGACGCCGAGGCGGGCGCCCTAGGATATTCGGAAATGTGGAACGTCAGCATGGAGTTCCGGGGAGTGCGCACCGCCGCCACGGATAAACTGGAGGACCCGTTTGATGCAAGTAAGACCATGGATATGCAGGGGAATCCGGCCCAACTGAGCCGATTGCTGACGGGCCCCGCCCACCTGATCAACGTTCCGGTGCTCAAGAACCACTTTGAGGCCGGGATTACCTTTGCCCTCAAAAATCATGTGGGCTCCGTGGGGAAGGACAATAAATCCCGGCAGATTCTGTTTCATCATCCCATGGATGAAAAAAATCCTATCCATAAAATGGCGGGACGGGGCGCTCCCATTTCCGAGCGCATCGCGCTGATCAATACGGCTCCGGATATCAAAAATAAGACACGCTTGATCGTGGGAGACGCTCTCTTCGGTGTATTTACGCGCGGGCCCTTGGGAGAGCCGGAATTTGCCTACAACGGCCTGATCGTTGGAACGGACCCGGTGGCCACCGATCATCAAGCCCGGCTGATCATCGAGGGGGAAAGGAAAAAAAGTAACCTTCCCTTCGTTCCTTCTTTGCACATTGACCACGCCATAAAGTTGGACCTCGGGGCTCCGCTCGAGGAAATGAAGGTTACCCCCATCCATCGAACCAAAAAGGGATAGAATTGACGGGATGAAGCCAGGGGTTCATCCGCTGATGATTTTGATATTCTTGATCCTGTCCGCAGGGTCGGCCTGCGCGGATCAGGCTTCGGCGAGCCCCGAGAAGCTCCTTGCAGCAATGGATCTGCTTCCCTTGGATGATGACCTTCCGGGGTGGAAGCGCTCGGAGAAGCTTCTCAGCGCCTCAAATGAGGAGGAGCTTTATAAGATCCTGAACGGGGGAGCAACCCTTTACATTCAACATGGTTTCCAGGTGTTTGTGGGACAGAGTTATAGAGGACCGAAAGGGGTGGAATCGGAAGTATACATTTTTGATCAAGGCACCGCTCAAAATGCACGGGGTCTCTACGAAAATCCATTGGCCAAACCGGGCCGCAGCAAAGAGGTTCCCGATCTGGGAGAAGAAGCGCGGATCGATACCACACCTCTTTTCTCTTATGGGGTGGATTTCGTTCAAAAGGGTTTCTTCGTTCGGGTCATTATCCAGGAAAAGACGGAAGAAGGGTTGAAGGTGGCCCTAACGTTTGCTCACAATATATCCAAACGAATTAAGAATAGAATGTCTCGCCGATAAATCGAAATGCCCGCAAAAGAGGGGCCGCAAAATGCTTACCGGGCAGGGCACGGCGTCCAGGATTTCGACCTTTATTTAATTTCTGAAAATTGAAGAGGCAGGACTCGGGGGAAACCCAGGGTCTCATTTTGACCCGGATTTTGAAGAGGATCCGGGAAGGGAACCGCCCACCTAATAAACGGCGTCCGGAAAAGTAGTGGTGGTGCGGGGTTGGCCGACCAGGAGGTACATCTTGGGCGAGTACCAGCCTTCATCGAGGACATCATCGTCGATTTCGCTGACCACCCCATCGTGGATGGCCCAGGAGCGGCCGCGGACGGTTTTCTCGAACCCCAGCTGGCGGAAGGGGGTCGAACCATCTAGCCGCCTGAAAAGCTTTCCTCCGGGCTGAAAGGCTTGGTGAATCCGGGTCATCCGTTTGAAACCCTCGAAATAGGTAAACCCGCAACGCTCATATACGATCGCGTTGTGGTAAAAGAGCGCTTCCAGGCTGATCGTTTTAATATCCAGAATCCTCGCAAAATATTCCAGCCCGGTGATGACTTCCCGGGTCATCCCCAGGCCCTTACGGACCTGACCGGGGGACATGCCCGACCGCAGGGCCTTGATTTCTTCTGGCAGGTTGCGGGAACCCCTTCCCCACAGGGTATCCCGGCCTTCTTCATCGACATCGATGTTGAACCGATCGCTGTCGGGATCGTTCACGATCAGAAAGTCCCAGTTCACCTGGGTAAAGTCCGGCCCGTCTGACGCTTGGATGGAGTAAATGGGGTCCGGGTCGTCGAGTTTGCGCTTCACCTCGATCATCACCGTTTCTTCCCGCTCGGGGCAGTAGAACCGAACCAACCGATTGCCTTCGTAGTCCGTAAAGGTCAGCGGGTTGATCTGGAACCGCTTAAAGAGCGATGGAGGGATGAGCAGGCGGTACAGGCCTTCTTTTTCGCTTTGGGACATGGAGTTTATGCGTTTGAGCCAGGGCATAAGAGAAGCAGTGTCAGTGTCAGTGATAAGTGTCAGGAGGCCCGGTTTTGCTGACACTGACACGAACCACTGACACTGTATTCTTAGAGGAGTTCTTCCACCCACTTGCTCCCGCCATTGATCTCATCAATCAATTTAAGGAAGCGATGGGCCTTAAATTCATCCTTGGAGGTCAAGGCGGGTTTGGCCTTTTCCAGACGATCCATCACTTGAAAAGTGTCCGCCCGGGTCAGAATCAGGGGGATTCCCCGATCCTGCGCCACCCTGACTACTCCTTCACTTGGATTTTTTCCTCCGGTCAAAATGATTCCAGTCACGGGTTTTTCATCGGGGTTCAAACCCACCAGAATGACCTTGTTATATACCTGTTTGAAGAGGGAGAAAGGCCCTTCCAGGTATTTGGCCCCTATGGTCGACGTCTGCACTAAATTGTTTTCTCCCTGAAGACAGCAGAGGATTTCCCCCCCGGTGATATCGGCTATGCTGGAAACCGTGAGGGCCGCCAGAATCGGGTCTTCAGGAACGGCCATCGCCGACTTTACTCCTTTCTGCTGGAGGAAGGAAACCACCTTGGTCTTCACGTGGTCCACCTTATCCGGAGCCACATGGTTAAGAATGGCCGATTTCACGCGTCCATCAAGGAAGGAGTTCAGAGAAAGAACCGAGTAAAAAGTCAGGTTATCCCGCTGGTAGCGGTCTACAAGAAGAACGAAGGAATCAAAAGATTTGACTAATGCACCATCCGAAAGGCCGGGGCCTCCTTCTCCGAAAAAAATCTCCTTGCCCCCCATAATTAAAATTACATCCTTATCCCGGGAAACTTCCTGGAAGGCCTTCTGTATTTTTCCCATGAGCTCTTCGCCCTGAATCCCCGCGAAAGCTTGATTCCCCGGAAGAGAAATCGGGCAGAGGGTTTCATCCGGCTCGGATACTCCCAAGACTTGCTTGAACAAAAGAACGTCGGGGTCGCAAGAACTGCCGGGAGGAGAGATGGGGGATTCCGGGAGGAGACCGTAAGGCTTGAAGAAACCGACCTTCAGGCCTTTGGCCTTCAGTCGAACGGCCAAGGCCCATGTGGCCAGGGTCTGGCCCGGTCCACTCCCCGTGGACCCGATGAAGATGGAACGCATGGAAGACCTCCGTTTGTTCACCGCAGGGGATGCGAAGAACGCAGAGGAGATAAAGCTAGCAATTTCATGGGGCGGAGGATGAACCGCCCTGCGCTGGCACCGGAAATATTCTAGATGGATGATACCAGAATGGAGGGGGGATGTAAATCGGTAGGGGCGGTTCGCGACCCGCCCCTACTTCTTGGTATAGACCAGGTTGATTGGATGGCATTTGTCGCAGGCCTGGGTTCGGGGATGGGCCTGGTGGCACTGGTAGCAGGTCTCCATGGTAGGGCGGTTGGTTCGGGGAGTCCCTTTGTCATGGGCCAAATTTCGGTGGCAGTCGATGCACAACACCTTCTTGTCGGCGTGCTGCTTGTGGGATACTTTGACCACCCGGACCTTGTCCAGGTCCATTTGTTCCCCCCCCGGGATGTTTGGATGGCAGCCCGCGCATCTTTGGCTCATCAGGTCATCGCTGGCCGAAAAACTGTGGGAAAAGGGAGTGCCTCCTCTCGAGATGTGGCAGTCCACACAGTCCACCGAAGCCGGATGCATCCGGGAGGGAAGCCATCTTTCGGGAATATCCTGGTTCTTGTGACAGGTCAAGCAGAAGAAGGGGTGGCTGGTGGTAAACCGGACGATGCCGAGGGCTGGAATCGCTGCCAGGATTAGAAGGATGGCAACGATAAAGGCCCATGTGCGCTTGGACAGCTTGGGTATGGCTGGTATTTTCATGGCCTGCCCTCGAAGTCGAATTGAAGGAATTCTTTTTGCGCCTCCCCTCGCGGGAGAAAATGGAATGGGGAGAGAATTCAATACCCTCGATCAGATTTTGGTTATGGTGACCAGCGTATCGTTCCAGGCCGTTCCTCCGGCAGCCGGGTCGGGCTGGGCCGGAATCACCGAGTTAGGGTTGGCCCCATTTCCTTCTTGCTCCCACCAGAGCTCGTTGGTGTCAAAATCGCTACTCTTGTATTTTATGGCCCTGGCAATCTTTCCCAGTGCGGTGTGCCCCAGCCCTTCGGGCAGAGCCACCACTTTGGGGTGTATGCCGTGAGTCATCCGGATGGGAACCGTCAAGGACCCAGCCGAGGAAGTGATCTTGACCCGGTCCCCGTTCTTCAGCCCCATGGCCTGCGCGGTCCGGAGGTTCACCCACAAGGGGCTGGCGTGGAGAATCTCCGCCAGCCATTTGGAGTTGGCCAGGCGAAGGGTCATGACGTTGGGCCGGTATACGGTCAGGAAGAAATCCGTCTCTTTCGTTTCTTGATGATTTTTCACCGGGACATAGGTCGGCAGGGGAGGAAACCCTTTCTCCTGGAGCCTGGCGGAATAAATCTCAACCTTGCCGGAGGGAGTGGGAAACCCTTTCTTTTCGTAAGAACGGTACTCCGGCTTGGCCGCCGGATCGAGCCAAACTCCCTCTTTCTTGAGAACCGCCAGCCCTCCCGCTTTGGCAAGCCCCTCGATCCTCGCGGCAGCTTTTTCCATGAACTCCTCGCTATGGCCGTAGGGAAAAGCCTTGACCATATCGTCCCCCAACCGCTTGGCCAAGCTGGACAGGGCATCCCCCAGGGATAGGGACTTTCCCAGGGGGAGTACTACCGGTTGACGGAGGCTGACGAAAGGCACAAGCCCCATGGCCGGCCGGGATTCCAGATTCCAGCTCTCCAGGTAGGTGGCCATGGGAAGAAGGAGGTCGGCCAAGGCCCCGGTTTCGGTCAAATGGGTGTCGGCCACAACCAGGAAAGGGATCCTCTTCTCGTCTTTCAAAAGCTTTTCCACCTCAGCTGAGGGAGGGGTGGCGTATGCTGGGTTGGCCTGGTAGCAGAAATAAAAGTCTGGTTGACCCTTGCCCTCCTTTAGGGCGGTGAGGGCCTGGAAGGAATTGTTGAAGGGACCCTTCCCTTTGGGCTCTCCCAGGTCCATCTTACGGGGAAGACAGCAACCCCCGGGAACATCCGCGCTGCCCACCACTGCGCTGAGAAGGGCGATGCAGCGGGTGTTCATGACCCCGTTCTGATGGCCGCTCACCCCCCGCCCGAAGAGGATGGCGGCCGGTTTGGCCTGGGCCAATTCTTTGGCTAAGCGCATGATGTCCACGGCCTTGACCCCGCTCACCTTCTCCGCTTCTTCCGGCGTGTAGGAGGAGAGTTGCTCCACCAGCTTGGACAGGGGTACATTGGTCCATCGGGAAAGGAACTCTTTGTCGTGAAGCCCCTGCTGGATGATGTGCTGGGCCATGGCCAGAGCCACGATTCCGTCGGTCCCCGGCTTGATGGGAAACCATTCATTGCTCTTTCCAGCGGTATTGGAGAGGCGGACGTCGAAGGTCACCAGCTTGGCCGCGTTGGTCATCCGTCCTTCGATGATCCGTTGAATCAAGGGGATGTAAAGATCATGATTCTCGTAGGGGTTAGACCCGAAATTCAGGATGAACCTGGAACGGGCGGCGTCGCAGACCATCGTATCCGCTCCCCAGGTCATCATCTGGCCGACTTTTTCGTTGGGATTCATCCACTCCGAATCCGAGAAGACGATGGGACGGCCGAAGGCCTTCAAGAACTCCAGGGCCATGAGGTCCTGGGAGCCCGGTGTGTTCATCTCCATCCAAAGAGCTTCTGTCCGGCCGCTCTTCTTTAGGGCCCCCATCCGCTTGGCCATCTCGTCCAAGGCCTGATCCCAGGTAATCCGGGTCCATTTCCCCTCCCCCCTTCCTCCAGACCGCTTCATGGGCTGGAGGAGGCGGTCCGGGTCGTAAAGGGTGTTGATTCCCGCATGCCCGCGGGAGCAGAGCTTCCCCCGGTTGTTGGGATGCTTGGGGTTCCCTACCATCTTTTCCAGCCGTCCGTCCAGAACCTCGCCGACGATTCCACACCCTGCCGGGCACAGGAGGCAGGTGCTCGCAACGGAAGCGGCTTTTCCCGAGGTGCGGGTCACCTTTCTCGGAACTTCCCTCGGAGGGCTGAAGCAGCCGGCCAAGGACCCGCCGAGGCCGGCTACGGTCGCGCTGGTAAATCCCACCTTCAAAAAATCGCGTCGGGTAAATTTCATGAAAGGCTCCTTAAACCTCAGACCAGGGGCAAGAACTCACCGCCCAGGACCACGACATACCGCATGAAAAAGATCCCCACCACGACCAGAATGGAGGCGATGGTAATGGTGGCCAGGTTTCGGAACCGGGGAACCAAAAGGATGATGGCCGGAATGATCTTTCCCATCACGTTCTCTACCCAGATGAAGTAGATGCTGAATTTCCCCGTCAGGATGAGGTGGGCCACCTCCTGGGCTTCCACATGGGAGACCAAAAGGACCAGGACGTCGCTCAGGACCAGGAAAAGGTCTATAAGGATCATGGCTGCCAGCATCTTACCCAGACCGAAGACCAGCTCCCGGTTGATGGTTTTCTCGCGGGAGAAGAACTTGTCTTTAACCATAGAGATAAGAATCATCAGGGCGATTCCCGAGACCATGGCCGAGATCAGGAAGAGGAAGGGCATCAAGGCCGTGTTCCAGAGGGCCCGCGCTTTCCCCAGGGCCAGGATGAAACCCGTATACCCGTGGACGAAGATGGCCAGGGGGATCCCGATAGTCCCGAAGAGGCGGGTCAGAGGCTTATTTCCCTTGAACATGAAGTAGCCGTAGATGATGCAATTGATCGGGTACAGAGTCAGCAGGAAAGACCCCCAAGTAATCGGCGAAGTAATGTTCAGGTGGACAAAGAGATGCCAGGACTTGAACGGCTGACCCACGTGAACCAGCAGGGCCAGCGGGGCCATGACCAGGAACAGGGTCGCTAGAATCACTCCGATCTTCCCGATGGGCTTGAACTTCTCCATCCCGAAGACAAAGGCCATAGTGGAGAGAACGAAAGACCCGGCGCTCAGGCCGGTGAGGTAGAAATAAACGGCGATAAGCGCCCCAAAGGTTTCCTGGGGAAAAACATTGTAAAGGATAACTGCATCCATCTCATTCCTTCCTTATCGGTCCTCAGGATTAATTCCTCCGCCCCGGGAATAGGGGTCCCAAGAAAGGTGATCTACCCAGGCTTTGTCCCTGGACCGAACTGGCGGCGATCCTCCTCCCCCTCAAGCCCCGGGGGTTCTGAAGTCTTTTCGCAATTTGGCCCGAATCGAACGAGCCTTCCTCCTAGAAAGTGTTTTTATCGAGCCCCTTGGAAACCCCAGGCCCTCCGCTGGGGAGGAGCCGAGTCCTGCTTACAGCTTGGCATACAGCAGAATGGAAATGACCAGAGCGTAAATGACCAAGGATTCGATCAGGGCCAATCCTACGATCATGGGGATGAAAATCTT
Organism: Thermodesulfobacteriota bacterium; assembly: GCA_035624375.1. Taxonomy (GTDB): domain Bacteria; phylum Desulfobacterota; class SM23-61; order SM23-61; family SM23-61; genus SM23-61. Next base: position 16,273 of record DASPRR010000429.1, read on the forward strand.
GGGCTGGGCTTCCGGGTTCCTGGCAATGCCCTCCAGGCCTTTGGAGATGGCGATCCCCTGTCCCAAGCCCCCTCCCAAGGCCGCGATCGCAATGGCCAGACCGCAGGCCAGGCCGATGAACTTCTTGGCTTCCTGGCCCAAGGCTTCTTCAGCGGCAAAGGCCAAGGATGCAAAGGCTAAAATCAAAACCAAAGTCAAGGCCAAAATCCCCAATCCTTTTCTTCTCATTCTCCCTTACCTCCCGTTGGTTTGAAATCAAATCACCCTAAGACCTTTCTCAATATGCGAAGGTCCTCCACCTTCCGTCTTCCCATTCCGGGGGAGCGGGAAAGAGAGGATTCCAGATGTCGAAATAGCTTTGCCGATGACCTAATGTTCAGACTCCTCCACCGCCAGGGAAATGTAGATCATAGAAAGGAGCATGAATATAAAGGTCTGGATGAGGGAAACGAACACCCCCAGGAAAAGGGACATGGGGGAAAGAAACAGGGGCAGGATCAAAGGAGCCGCAAGGGTCAGAGAGAGGAGCATATGATCGGCCATGATATTCCCGAAAAGACGCATGGATAGGGAAAGGACCCGGGCCAGGTGGCTGATGATCTCGATGGGGAGCATCAAGGGGGATAGCCAGAGGACCGGGCCGAGAAAATGCCTGAGGTACTTGATCCCGTGGGTCTTCAGCCCATAGTAATGGGTGGCGAAAAAGACCACCAGGGCGCAGGCCAGAGTGGTGTTCAGGTTGTCCGTGGGGGGCAGAAATCCTGGAACCAGCCCCAGGAAGTTGGAAAAAAAGATAAAGAACCCCAGCGTCCCAATGAGGGGGAGGAATTCCCGCCCCCGGTGCCCGATAATATCATCCAGGAATTTCAGCACCATCTCGGTGAAGAGTTCGAAGATATTGCGAACGGTCAGCCGATCGGAAGGGACCAGGGCTTCTCCTGCCGGCCCTGAGGCGATCTTCTTAAACCCTGCATAAGCCAGAATGCACAAAAGCCCCAGGACAAATAGAGCCATGGAAACCTGGTGCGGCAGGCTTCCGATCCCCGGAATGTAATGGAACCAGGTAAAGGGGGCGTGTCCGGCCATTAACCTACTCCCTTTCTATTGCTCCGTAGAGATTGTCGGACGACCTCAAAAACCATCCCCAAAACCAACGTGGAGACCCCAACGACCAAAGCCACCGGGTTCACCCGGACGAAGCGGATGACCAAGAAGAGGACCAGCAGCAAGAAAAAGAACTTCCCGATCAGCTGGAAGAGGGAATATTTCTTCTTCGCCATCAGGTATTGACTCAAAATTCGCCAGAGCCAACGAAAATTGAGCAGGGCGATCCCTCCACCCAGGATCAATCCTAGTGAGACGGCCCAGCTTTGAAACCAGAGACTCGCCAGGAGCAAGACAGCCAAAATCTGGGCGCTGCGTTTCTCGATGGAGAATAGCTTCTGGGCTTCTTGATGGTTCGACAACAGAGGGAGATTACTTTTTTCGTTCTCTTTTGTCAATCTCTTTCGCCAGGGAGAAGAGCCTGCGGAACCCTGCGGCAACACCCAGAAGCAAGAAAATGATTGTGAGCCACGGTTTGGTTTGGAAATATCGATCCAGATAATAGCCGATTGCCAATCCGATGGCCACGGAGAGACCCATCTCCAAGCCAATGGCGCTGAAACGCGCAAACTGCCGGTAGAATCTCTTTTTATCTTCCTCCATCCGATCTAGGTTCCCAGCCCTGTTTTTTTCTCATCATAGCAGGTTCCTAGACTCAATCCAATCTCCTCGCTTAGCCCCTCTTTTTAGCCTAATGAATGAATATTCATTCAAAAGTTTAGTAACATATCCCCTCAAAAAATGTCAAGGAGTTTTTTCGAAAATTTACGGATATTCGAGCTAATATTTTTTCGCCACCTAAGATTTTGAAATTATATCCTATTTCACTTTTTTCGAGCCAATATTCTTGATTTGCATCAGCGGGGTTTTGGCCGAATCAAAGGGGGGAGAACATTTGTTGGTGGTCTTTGGAATCGCTAGTTATGAACTCGTCAAAAGTAAAAATTCCATAAAAATTGTCATCCCAGCAAAACCCAGAATTCAGTTATTTCAAGAAGTTCTGGACCCTGACGCCTGCCCCGGACATGATCAGGGGTTCGCAGGGCTAATGATCCTGAAGGCTTTTTGCGAAACCATCACCAGCGAAAGGTTTCAGAAATAAGTCATACTGGACTTTTTGTGTTCTCTCTTGGAGAAGAGGAGCCGATAATCCTTGATCCCGGTTTTCTTCGAGATTGCTTGGGCTATCCGGCGGCAATCCTTTCCGCCTTTTCCGTGAACCATTGTATAGAGGTTAAAAGGCCAATCGGGAAAGGGCGGACGGAGGTAACAATGGCTGACAGGGGGAAAGGACACAATGGTCTGGCTGACTCTGGGGACCTGTTCTTCGGGCACCTTCCAGACTACCATGGCGTTTCCCTCGTATCCGGCTTTCTGATGACGTAAAATCGCCCCGAACCTCCGGATGATTCCCCCGCGGACGAACCCTCGGACCCGGCGGAGTAGGACCTTTTCTTTCCACCCTGCATTCCGGGCAACCTGGACGAAGGGAGTCAGGGATAGCGGCAGGTCCCCCTGGATTTGCCCCAGAAGGCGTTTATCCTTCGGAGAGAGTTTTTCATTCTTCATAGACTTTCATCGTCCCATGCACACACTGGAACTATGATCTATACTATAGACGAAAAATGAGAATCAAGCTATTATTTGATCCGGAGAGTTGAGGAAAGATCGGGCGGTGCTGCTTTACCAATAAGATAATAACGATTCGGGACAGCACCCGGTCGAGCAGCAGCATACCAAGAATTTTGAGAATTTAGCCGTCTCCGGTGACCGATCGTTCTTGCCAATTTCTGGGCCGAAGAAAAAAAGACTTGACATAAAGCCTGCTCTTTTGTTATTTCCTTGGGCCGAATTCGTCTCCAGCCAATTTTAGGGTTGCCTTTTTAAAAAAAATATTATAAAGAATTTTGGATAAGGAACGTTTGGGGATTGTGGTTAACTCTCCGCGCTCCTCTTTTGCTTTCTTAATCTTACCCGGTAAAACTCCTTTGATGAAGGGGAATGAATCCATGCTGACTGACTACCTTCCCATCTTTATCTTCTTTCTGGTGGCCCTGGGGTTTGCCCTGTTCACCATCGCTGCCTCGGCTTTTCTGGGCAGGCGAAAAATCACCCCGCAAAAGATGATGCCCTATGAATGCGGGATGGACCCCGTCGGTCAGGCCCGTAATCCTTTCTCGGTGAAGTTTTACATCATCGCCATGCTCTTCATCATTTTCGACATCGAAGCCGTTTTCATCTATCCCTGGGCAGTGATTTTCCGGGACCTGAAAATCTTCGGACTGGTGGAGATGGCCGTCTTCGTCGCCATCCTGCTCGTCGGCTTCATCTATGTTTGGAAAAAAGGAGCCCTGGAATGGGAATAGAAACACAACTGGGCAACAATGTCTTAACCGCTTCCTTGGAGAAGCTGGTCAACTGGGCCCGGCGTTCCTCCCTCTGGCCGGCCGGGTTCGGACTGGCCTGCTGCGCCCTGGAGATGATTGTCGCCGCAGCGGCGCGTTATGACATGGCCCGCTTCGGCATGGAAGTCTTCCGCCCCTCACCCCGCCAGGCGGACCTCATGATTGTGGCTGGGACGGTAACCAAAAAGATGCTTCCGGCGGTCATCCGGATCTACGAGCAGATGCCCGAGCCCAAATGGGTCATCGCCATGGGAGCCTGCGCTTCGACGGGGGGAATTTTCGACACCTACTCAACAGTTCAGGGGATCGACCAGTACCTACCGGTGGACGTCTACATTCCTGGCTGTCCCCCCCGGCCGGAAGCTCTCCTTTATGGGATCATCAAGCTCCACGAGAAGATCGGCAGAGAGAAGCTGCTGGAAAGGTAAGGAACCATGGACCTGACCGCTGTTGTGGACCGGATAAAAAAGGAAATCCCCCAATCGATCCTCGGGGTCTCTGCCTTCCGGGAAGAGACCACCCTGGAGATTCGTGCCGAGGACCTTCTGTCCTTGTGCCGCTTTCTCCATGACGACCCGGAAATGGCTTTTGACTTTCTGATCGATCTCTGCGGCGTCGATAACCTGCCCCGTGAACCCCGGTTCCAGGTGGTTTATCACCTTTGTTCCACCAAAACCCGCTTGCGGCTCCGTCTGAAGGTCTCTCTGCCGGGAAAGAATCCAAAGATCGCCTCCGTTTTTCCGGTTTGGAAAGCAGCGGACTGGTTGGAGCGGGAGGCCTTTGATATGTACGGAATCACCTTTACTGGCCATCCGGACCTTCGGCGCATTCTGCTGACCCCGGATTGGCAGGGGCATCCCTTGCGCAAAGATTACCCGCTCCGGGGCTAACCAACCTCCCGGACGATGGAGAAGGATGGAGATGGGCGACAACAGTACCATGATCCTTAATATGGGGCCCCAGCATCCCAGCACCCACGGCGTTCTGCGGGTGATTCTGGAGCTGGACGGCGAGGTGGTGGTCAAAGCCACACCGGATATTGGTTTCCTCCACCGCGGCCTGGAGAAGCTGGCCGAAAGCAAGACCTACCACCAATGCATTCCTCTCACCGACCGCCTGGATTACGTGGCCGGTATGTCCAACAACCTGGCCTATGTTCTGGCCGTGGAGAAGCTTCTGGGGCTTGAAGTTCCCCCCCGAGCGCAGGCCCTCCGGGTCCTCCTCAGCGAGTTGCAGAGGATATCCAGCCACCTCCTTTGGCTGGGGACCCATGCCCACGACATCGGGGCCATGACTCCCTTGTTCTATGCCATGCGGGAGCGCGATGAGATCCTCTTCCTCTTCGAGAGAGTCTGCGGTTCCCGGCTGACCCCTTCTTACTTACGGGTCGGCGGCTTGGCCCAGGACCTGCCCGAGGGCTTTGAAGAGAAATGCCGGGAATTCACCCAGACCTTCAACGCCCACGTAGATGAGTACGAGACGCTTTTGACCCGGAATCAGATCTGGATGAACCGGACCCAGGGGGTGGGAGTCATTTCGACGGAAGAGGCCATTAACTGGGGGCTGACCGGCCCGAACCTCCGGGCCTCCAACGGAAACTGGGACCTGCGCAAGGCTTTCCCCTACAGCGGGTATGAGAAATATGAATTCGTCGTCCCCACGGGGAAAAACGGGGATGTCTACGACCGGTATATGGTGCGGATGATGGAAATGCGCCAGTCCAATGAGATCGTCCGCCAGGTTCTGGACAAGATGCCCGGTGGTCCGGTGATCGCCCAAGACCCAAAGGTGATCTATCCGCCCAAGGACCGTGTGCAGGAAAGCATCGAATCCCTGATCCATCATTTTCACCTGGCCAGTGCCGGTTTCCCCGCTCCCGCCGGCGAAGTGTACGCCAGCATCGAGTCCCCCAAAGGGGAGCTGGGATTCTACCTGGTCAGCGACGGGACGAACAGGCCCTGGCGGTTCCGCGTCCGGCCGCCCTCGTTCGTCAACCTAAGCGCCCTGGCGGTGATGGTCCAGGGACGGCTCATATCGGACGTGGTGGCGGTCATCGGATCGATCGACATCGTCCTGGCCGAAATCGACCGCTGAGCGGGAGGAGGGCCGGCCCCATGACCCTGCGGGAAGCTGCCGAGAAACTGGGATTAAAGCCCGTCGCGGGCCTGTCCAGGCTCTCCCGGGAGTTCGGTCAGGGGTATGTGAGCGACCTTCTGAGCGACGTCATGGCCAATGCCAAGCCGGGGGATATCTGGGTGACCCTCCAGATCCACCAGAACATCATCGCCGTGGCGACACTCAAGGAACTGGCGGGAATCATTCTCATCAGCGGCAGGCAGCCGGAAAAACAGACGTTGGCCAAGGCGGAGGAGGAGCAAGTTCCTCTCCTCCTTTCCGACCTGCCGGCTTTTGAGGTGGTGGGACAACTGTATCAGATGGGAATCACCGGACGAAGATGATCCCGTTTCGACCGTGCAGGATCTATCTTTACACATATTGGATATCGTGGAAAACTCCCTGGCCGCCGGAGCGCGGCGGGTGGAGATTCGAGTCGAAGAGGATATGGCTGCGGATCGGATGGTCATCGAGATTGTCGATGACGGCTGCGGGATGGACGAGGAGAGGGCCCGCAAAGCCCTGGATCCCTTCTTCACCACCAAGACGGTGCGACGTGTGGGTCTGGGCCTGCCGCTCCTGTCCGAGGCCTGTCGGATGAGCAATGGGGAATTCCGGCTTGAGTCCTGCCCGGGAAAAGGAACGCGGGTGAGAGCTGCCTTTCAACACAGCCACATCGACCGGAAACCCCTGGGGAATATGAGGGACACCCTGATCACCCTGATGAGCGGGCACCCGCAACTGGACCTCCTCTATGAGCACCGGAAGGAGGGGAAAACATTCTCCCTGGATACTCGGGAGATCAAAGCGGACCTGGGGGAGATTCCCCTGGATGCCCCTGCAGTCGTATCAGCCCTGCGGACGCTCATCCAGTCCGGGCTGGAAGACTTGGGAGCTTTTTAGCACAGGATGCATTTGGCACCCGGGTCGGGGAGAAAGATTGGAACGTTTTTAGGGAAGGGGGAAAGGAATGGCCAAGCTATCCATCGAAGACCTGAAAAAGATAAAGGAGTCGGTGCGGGCCGCGGTGACCCTTCGGGAAGGGGGCTACCGGGCCAGGGTCAACGTCCACATGGGCACCTGCGGGCTGGCGGCCGGGGCCCGGGCGATCATGACCGCGGTTCTGGATGAGATCCAGAAAAGGGACACCAAAGACGTCGTCGTGGTGACCTCGGGATGCGCCGGGCTCTGCAATCGGGAGCCCATGATCACCGTGGAACGGATGGGGGAGCCCCCGGTGAAGTACGTGGATTTGACTCCGGATAAAATGCGGCAGATTTTTTCCGAGCATGTCCTGGAAGGGAAGATCGTTGAAAAATACGCTCTGGCAATCGGGAGTGAAACGACGTTTTAAACAAAGTGACCTAAAATGCCTAAAGTGCCTGGAGTGCCTAGAGTCGAAGGCATTCGAACATAGAACACCTTTCATCCTTTAACTTTAGGCACTCTAGGCACTCCGAACTCCAGGCACTTTTATTGGGTCTTAGGGAGGTTGAGGATGGCAGCCAAGGTATTTCGTTCCCATATATTGATGTGCGCCGGAACGGCCTGCGTTTCCTGCGGAAGCTTTAAGGTCCGGGAGCGGCTGGAGAAGGAGCTCAAGGCTCGCGGGCTGGATGAGGAAGTGAAGGTGGTCATCACAGGATGCAACGGATTCTGCGCCGAAGGCCCCATCATGGTGGTGTACCCCGAAGGAATCTTCTACGGCCATGTGACCCCTGAAGACATGCCCCTGGTCGTGGAAGAGCATATTATGAAAGGCCGCCCGGTTCCCAAGCTGTTCTACAAGGAACCGGTCAAGAAGGAAGCCATTCCCCGGATGAGGGACATTCCCTTCTTCGGCCTCCAGGTGCTGCGGGTCCTGCGCAACCGCGGGCTGATCGACCCCGAAGCCATCGACGAATACATCGCCAAGGACGGATACGTGGCGCTGCACCAGGCTTTAACCCAGATGACTCCCGGGCAGATCATCGCCGAGGTCAAGGAATCCGGACTGCGGGGCCGGGGGGGGGCGGGGTTTCCCACGGGAGATAAGTGGGAGGAATGCCGGAAATATGACCGTTTCCCGAAATACGTGATCTGCAACGGCGACGAAGGGGACCCCGGGGCCTTCATGGACCGGTCGGTCCTGGAGGCCGACCCCCACGCCGTCCTGGAAGGCATGGCCATCTGCGCCAAAGCCGTGGATTCTCACGAAGGGTATCTCTACGTCCGCGCCGAGTATCCCCTGGCCATCAAACGGGTAAACCGGGCTATCGAGCAGGCCCGGAATTACGGCCTCATGGGAAAGGACATCTTCGGAACCGGCTTCGATTTTGACGCCTTCGTCTATCCCGGGGCCGGGGCTTTTGTCTGCGGCGAGTCCACGGCCCTCATGTTTTCCCTCGAAGGGAAGAGGGGAATGCCCCGGGCCAAACCCCCCCGCTCGGCCGAAGCCGGGCTCTGGGGTCAGCCCACGGTCCTGAACAATGTGGAAACCTTCGCCAACATCCCCCAGATCATGCTCCACGGAGCCAAGTGGTTCAACAGCCTGGGAACGGAGAAGAGCAAAGGGACCAAGGTCTTTTCCCTTGCCGGGTGCGTGAACAACATCGGCCTGGTGGAAGTTCCCATGGGAATTTCTCTCCGTTCCATCGTTTTCGACATCGGGGACGGGATCAAGGGATCGAATAAATTCAAGGCCGCCCAGCTGGGAGGGCCTTCGGGCGGATTTGTTCCGGAGAACCTGCTGGACACCCCGGTGGACTACGAATCCCTGGAGGCTACAGGGGCCATCATGGGCTCGGGCGGGATCGTCATCTTGGACGAAGCCGCCTGCATGGTGGACTCGGCGCGGTTCTTCACCGATTTCTGCGTGGATGAGTCCTGCGGCAAGTGCGTCCCCTGCCGTACCGGTCTTGCGGTGATGCTCCGCAAACTCGAAGACATCGTGGGGGGAAAAGGCCAGGAAGGAGACGTGGAGTTTCTGGAGGACCTGGGACAGCATATCAAGAGGATGTCCCATTGCGGCCTGGGGCAGTCGGCCCCCAACCCGGTGCTCTCCACCATCCGCCACTTCCGGCACGAGTACGAAGAGCACATCCGGGACAAACGTTGTCGCTCCCTGGTCTGCCGGGCCCTGATCCGCTTCCGGGTGAACGAAGAGAAGTGCAAGATGTGCGGGCTCTGCCTGAAGGCCTGCCCCGTGGGCGCGGTGACCTGGGAGAGGAAAAAGCCGGCCAAGATCAATCTGGACCTGTGCACCAAATGCAAGTCCTGCATCCGGGCGTGTAAATTCTGGGCGATTGAATAAGCGGTCAGCAATCAGAAAAGAATGTGGTTTTCGCTGACCGCTGATAGAGGTTATGGAATGGCTAAAGAACAAAAGATGGTAACGCTCACCATTGACGGGGTGCAGGTCTCGGTCCCTCCTGGGACCATGATCGTGGAGGCCGCGGCCAAAGCGGGGATCAAGATCCCCACCCTCTGCAACAATAAGCGGCTCCTGCCCTACGGGGCCTGCCGCATGTGCGTGGTCCAGCAGAAGGGGCGCCGGGGATTTCTCATGGGCTGTTTCAACCCCGTCCGGAACGCGATGGAGATTCTAACCAACACCCCGGAGATCATCAAAGCCCGCCGCATCCAGCTCCAGCTCATCCTCATCTCCCATCCCCTGGACTGCCCGGTCTGCGATGCCGGGGGCTGGTGCGACCTGCAAAACCTGGCCTATGAGTACGGGGTCGCGGAGAACCCTTTCAAGGGGAAAAAGACCGATCTTCCCGTCGATCATGTCTCCCCCTTTATCGAGCGGTACCCGAACCGCTGCATTCTTTGCGGCATGTGCGTGCGGATCTGCGACGAAGTGGTGGGAGCGAGCGAGCTTTCCTTCGTCAATCGGGGGATGAAAACCCGGATCACTACCGACCTCGACCGGCCCTTGAACTGTGAATTCTGCGGCCAATGTGTCTCCGTCTGCCCGGTGGGCGCCCTGAACGACCGGATCTTGCTCCACAAAGCCCGGGTCTGGGACCTGAAGGACACCCTTACAGTATGCGCCTACTGCGGTGTCGGCTGCACCCTGCTGGTGGGGACAAGGGACAACAAGGTCATGCGCGTCCGGGCCGATGAGGACCTGGGCCTGAACCAGGGGAACCTGTGCGTGAAGGGCCGGTTTGGTTGGGAGTACATCCACAACCCGAAACGGCTGACCGCGCCCCTAATCCGTAAAAACGGAGAGCCGGTCAAAGCCACCTGGGAGGATGCTCTGGGTCTGGCAGCCCGCCGCCTGAAAGAAATCAAGGCGGAGAAGGGCGGATCGGCCCTCGCCGGCTTGGCCTCCCCGCGGCTCACCAACGAAGAACTCTATCTTTTCCAGAAATTCTGCCGGGGGGTCTTGGGGACGAACCATCTCGACCATGCCGGCGGTTACAGTTACGCCGCTCACTTGGCCCTCCGAAATTCCCTGGGATATGCCGCTTCCACCAACTCGATCAACGAGGTCCGAAAGGCCGATGTCATCTTGCTTCTGCGGTCCGACCTCTCCGAAACCCACCCGGTGATCAAGTCCGAGGTAGTCCTGGCGGCAAAGCGCCGGAAGGCCAAAGTCATCATCGTGAACAGCCGCAACATCTACCTCAAAAAATTCTCCACCCTCAGCCTGACGGTGACACCGGGGAACGAGGTGGCCCTGGTCAATGGGATGATGGCGGTCATCCTGAAGGAAGGCCTAACCCAGGAAGATTTCCTTCAATCCCGCACCCAGGGACTGGCGGCCTTGAAAAAGAACTTGGAATCCTTTTCCCTCCAGAAGGTGGAGGCTCAGACCGGGGTGGCGGCCGATTCTCTGGCAGAAGCGGCCCGCCTGTACGCCAAGGCCAAGACCGGGGTCATCCTGATTTCCACGGGGCAGAATTCCGGGCAAGAGGACTCGGCCCTGGCCCAGGCCGCCGCCAATCTGGCCCTTCTCACCGGGAAGATCGGAAGGGAGAACTGCGGGGTCTTTGTGCTTGGGGAAAAGAACAATTCCCAGGGCGCCCTGGACATGGGCGTGACTCCCGGCCTGCTCCCGGGCTATGCCGATCTGAGGGATACTGCCGAGCGCTCCCGGTTCGAGAAAGCCTGGAATCTGACCCTTCCTGATCAGGAAGGAAGGGGGGCCCTGGCCATCCTTCAGGGCATCGAAGAGGGGAAGATCAAGGGTCTCTACCTGGCCGGCGAAAACCCTGCGGTTACCTATCCGGATTCGGAGCGGACGAGGAAGGCCCTTGCATCGCTGGATTTCCTGGTTGTTCAGGATTGCTTCTTGACCGAGACCGCCTCCCTGGCTCACGTGGTCCTACCGGCTGTAACCTTTGCGGAGAAGGAGGGAACTTTCACTAACGTGGACCGCAGGGTCCAGCGGGTTCGCCCTGCTCTGGCGGCTCTGGGGGAAGCCCGGTCTGATCTCTCGATCTTCCAGGGTCTGGCCCAGGAAATGGGGACCCCCTTGGGGTCAGGATCGGCCCAAGAGGTGAACGATGAGATGCGAAGCCTGGTAACCCTGTACGGGGGGATCGGCTTTACCCGCCTCGATTCCCCGGGCGTTTCGGCAGGAATTCAATGGCCCTGCCCTTCCGCCGATCATCCCGGAACACCCATTGTCTACGAGAAGGAATTTCCGGTGGAGAAAGCCAGGTTGGTTTTTACGGATTACCAAGAAGCAAAGAAGGAAACGGATTCCTCCTTCGCGCTGGCCACCGGGCCGACCATGTTCCACTCTGGTTCTCTTTCCACCTTGAGCCCGGGGTTAGTCCGGTTGCAGGGGGACGGCTTCGTCCTGGTCCATCCAACGGATGCCAAGAATCTCGGCCTGACCGAAGGCCAGAAGGTTACCCTGGAATCCCCGCAGGGAAGGGTCATGGTGAAAGTCTCCATCTCCCCTAGAACGGGTCCCGGTGTCCTATTCGTTCCCACCCATTTCGCGGAAAACGGCGGGAACCGGCTGACCGGCTGGGACCTGAAGACAGCCCGCGTGAAACTGGAGAAAAGCTAATCCTCTCCCTGGGGAAAAAGGAAAAGGTATGCTCATCTATCTTCTGATTTCAGTGGTGAAGGTCCTAATCGTCTTTACGGTCATGCTCCTTATCGTGGCCTACATGACTCTCATGGAAAGAAAGGTTCTGGGCCACATGCAGGTTCGTTTTGGGCCCAACCGGGTCGGGCCCTTCGGCCTGCTCCAGCCAGTGGCCGACGGGATCAAGCTCTTCTTCAAGGAAGACATCATCGTTCCCTTCGCCAACCGAATCATTTACATCCTGGCCCCGGCGGTGATCGTCATCACCGCTCTGGTGAGTTTCGCCGTCATCCCTTTCGGGAACAGCATCAAAATCATGGGCCAGAGCATCGACTTGGTGGTGGCCGATGTGAATGTGGGTCTCCTCTATCTCTTTGCCGTCTCCTCCCTGGGGGTGTATGGGGTGGTTATGGGGGGGTGGGCCTCGAACAACAAATATTCTCTCCTGGGGTCCATCCGGTCTTCGGCCCAGATGATCAGTTACGAACTGTCCCTCGGCCTTTCCATCGTAGGGGTGTTGATGATCGTCGGGTCGCTCTCCCTCACCAAGATCGTGGAAGCCCAGTCTTCGGTCTGGTTCATCCTCTGCCAGCCGTTGGGGTTCATCATTTTTCTCATCTCCGCCGTGGCCGAGTGCAGCCGGACCCCCTTCGACCTGACCGAATGCGAGAACGAGCTCGTGGCCGGCTATCAGACCGAGTACAGCTCCATGAAGTTCGGCCTGTACTACCTGGGCGAGTATGCCCACATCCTGGTGGTGAGTTCTCTGGCCGTATCCCTCTTCTTGGGGGGATGGCAGGGACCTTTTCTGCCCCCAGTGATCTGGTTTTTGATCAAAGTCTTCGCCTTCATCTTTTTCTTCATCTGGATTCGGGCCACCTTCCCCCGTTTCCGGTATGACCAGCTGATGAAATTCGGATGGAAAGTTCTCTTCCCCCTGTCCCTGGTGAACATCCTGGTTACCGCCGTGTTCATCATCCTTTTCTTCAAATAGAGGCGGGAAGAACCTTTTGCGAGGAACCCTATGATACTGCCGTTGCTGAAAGGATTGAAATTAACCTTCCGGACTTTCTTTACCCGTCCCATCACCATCCAGTACCCGGAGCAGAAGATGGTCATGTTCCCCCGCTTCCGGGGGCTGCACGAACTGGCCCGGGACCCGGAGGGGATGATCATCTGTGTGGCCTGTGAGCTCTGCGCCGCCGTGTGCCCGGCCAACTGCATCCGGGTGCAGCCGAGCGAAGGCCCGACCCATAAACGGTTCCCCAAGGTCTATGAGATCGACCTGGGCCGCTGCATTTTCTGCGGCTTCTGCCAGGAAGCCTGCCCCTACGGGGCGATTCTCCTTAGGGACAACTACGAAATCGCCAACTATACGCGGAAGGACCTGGTCTACAACCGCGACCAACTCCTCCACGCCTACGACCGGAAATAGGGAGGCCCGTTCCATGCTGGAGACTATCCTCTTTGTCATTTTTGCGGGGATCGCCGTGGTAACCGCCGTCCTGGTGGTCGTTCAGCGAAATCCCGTGAGCAGCGCCATCTTTCTCATTCTCACTTTTTTCGCTCTGGCCGGAATCTACCTTCTGCTCCACGCCGAGTTCATCGCCGCCATCCAAATCATTGTGTACGCGGGGGCCATCATGGTCCTCTTTCTCTTCGTGATCATGCTCTTGAACCTGGAAAAAGAAAAGCGCCTCGTAGCCCGCAACCGGCTGCTGAAAGGGGTGGGGGTTTTCCTCGGCGTGGTCCTGCTGGTCCAGATCGGGATGGTCCTGCAGCGGGTCCTTCTGGAGGGAACCCCGGGAAAGTTCCCCCCGGAGAAGGTCACCGCCCTGGGAAACACCCAGGTCGTGGCCCAGCTTCTCTTCACCGATTTTCTTCTTCCCTTCGAGATCACCTCGGTGCTGCTCCTGGTGGCCATCATCGGGGCGATTGTCCTGGCCAAACGCCAAATTTAGAGAAGGAGCGGAAATGGTCTCTCTTTCCAGTTATCTGATCTTGAGCGCGATCCTTTTCAGTATCGGCGTGGTGGGGTTCCTGCTGCGGCGCAACACCATCGTGATCTTCATGTCTATCGAGCTCATGCTCAACGCGGCCAACCTGGCCTTCGTGGCCTTCTCCCGTTTTCTCAATTCCATGGACGGCCAGGTTATTGTGGTCTTTGTCATGTCCGTGGCCGCAGCCGAGGCGGCGGTGGGGCTGGCCATCATCATGGCCATGTACCGCACCCAGAAGACGGTCAACGCCGACGAGATGAATTTGATGAAATGGTGATTCCGGTTCCTGGTTGCTTGTTCCTGGTTACTCGTTCAAATGCCCTGGAACGTTTAACGATAACCGATAACCGGCAACCAGTAACCAGCAACGAGCAACCAGTAACGAGTAAGGAGATGCGGGATGCTTGATTATGTGGGTCTGATACCATTGTTTCCGGCCATCGGGTTCGCCATCAATCTCTTCTTTGGGAGGCGGATCTCCAAGGGCGCCGTGGGCTTCATTGCCTGCGCTGCCATCGGGCTCTCTTTTCTCGTCTCCCTCCTGGTCTTCTCTGCCCTCCTGAAGCTGCCCGTGGCCGGCCGCTCCGTGGAAAGAATCATTTACCCCTGGATTCTCTCCGGCGAGTTCCAGGCGAATATCGGCTTCCTGGCCGACCCCCTCTCCCTGGTCATGATGCTGGTGGTTTCCGGCGTCTCCTTGGTGATCCATATTTATTCCGTGGGGTACATGCACGACGACCCGGACTATCCCCGATACTTCACCTACCTCAATCTCTTCGTATTCTTCATGCTCATTCTGGTGTCGGCCAACAACTTCCTCCTCATGTTCGTCGGGTGGGAAGGGGTGGGGCTTTGTTCCTACTTCCTCATCGGGTTCTGGTATGAGAAGAAATCGGCCTCCGATGCCGGCAAAAAGGCCTTCATCGTCAACCGGATCGGGGACTTCGGATTCCTCCTGGCCATCTTCCTGATCTTCGTGACCTTCGGGACTGTCGATTTCACCAAGGTCTTTGCTGCGGCTCCGGGAAAGCTGGAGGTGGGGAGCACGCTGGTAACCTTAATCACCCTCCTCCTCTTCATGGGGGCCACCGGGAAATCGGCTCAGATCCCCCTCTACACCTGGCTTCCGGACGCCATGGAAGGCCCAACCCCAGTCAGCGCCCTGATCCACGCCGCCACCATGGTGACCGCCGGGGTTTACATGGTGGCCCGGTGCAACGTTCTCTTCATCCTGGCCCCCACCTCGATCCTGATCGTGGCCATCATCGGCGCAGCCACGGCCATCTTCGCCGCCTCCATCGGCCTGGCCCAGAATGACATCAAAAGGGTCCTGGCCTACTCCACCATCAGCCAGCTGGGCTACATGTTCCTGGCCTGCGGGGTGGGAGCTTTCACCGCCGGCATTTTTCACCTCATGACCCATGCCTTCTTCAAGGCCCTCCTCTTCCTGGGAGCAGGCAGTGTGATGCACGCCATGGCCGGGGAGCTGGACATGCGAAAAATGGGCGCCCTGAAGCCCCACATGCCCCGCACCTACTGGACTTTTCTCATTGCCACCCTGGCCATCGCCGGGATCTTCCCCTTTGCCGGATTTTTCTCCAAGGATGAGATCCTCTGGAAGGCCTTGACCCAGGGCGGGGTGGTCTTCTGGCTCATCGGGGCGGTCGCCGCCTTCATGACCGCCACCTACATGTTCCGAGCTGTTTTCATGACCTTTCACGGCAGCTCCCGGGTGGACCCTCATGTGGCCCATCACCTCCACGAGTCCCCGGGGATGATGACCGTTCCCCTGATAATCCTGGCCATCCTTTCGGTGGTGGGGGGATTCATCGGTTTCCCCATCGTGGAAGGATGGAACAAATTCAATGAATTCCTCGCCCCGGTCTTTGCCAAGGGCGTGCCTGCCGAAGGGGCCCACCACGCGGTCAGCTTCGAGGTGGCCATGATGCTGGTTTCCATGGCCATTGCCGGTTTGGGGATCCTCCTGGCCTTCAAGATGTATATCAAGAATCCTCGGCTGCCCGATCAGATGGTCGAGCGATACCCCACGCCTTATTCTCTGATCGCCAACAAATACTGGGTGGATGAGATTTATAACTGGGTTTTCGTGGGCCCTCTGATTCGGTTCTCCGTCTTCCTGTGGAGGATTATCGACGACATCCTGGTGGACGGCACGGTCAATGGCGTGGCCGCTGTAGCCCGGGGCGGAAGCGAAGTTTTCAAACGTTTACAGACCGGAAACATCCAGGGTTATGGCCTATCCATCCTTGTAGGGGTGGTATTCCTGGTCGGGTATCTATTAATCTACACGAAATAGATAAATTTACATAATGTGTAGGGTGCGTTCCCCGAACGCACCGTCTGACGGCCTGATCGGGGATCAGGCCCTACAAAAAAGGAGCCGTTTTCATGAGCAGCCTGGCAGGAATTCCCCTTCTCACGTTGATTACCTTCTTCCCCATGGTGGGAGTCTTGGTCCTCCTCTTTTTGGACAAGGAGAAGAAGGACACGATCCGCCAGGTCACCCTCGGGGTGTCCCTGCTGGAATTTCTCTTCTCCCTTCCCCTCTTCTTCAGCTTCCGGCTGGACACGGCGGCCATGCAGTTCGTGGAAAAGGTTCC
>DASPRR010000439.1:0-9507 GCA_035624375.1 Thermodesulfobacteriota bacterium
AAGATCCTGGTGGACAATCCAGCGCGGCTTTACGGGTTTTAAACTGCTGCGGGCCGCCACGCAGGTGGAACCAAGTCATGAGGGAAGGGGGGCACGTTGCTCGGAAGCTCAAAAATATTGATTTACCCTCCGAGCCAGGAAATGCGGTTTAGGTCTCTAGGCAACGCCCTCTCTTCCCAGCAGTGTGCCGAAGATCGTGTCGTTTCTGAGGCGACAAGCTGATCAAACACGATCTCGCCCAGCAGTCTGTTCATAAACTCTTTCCAAAACCTGAACCGGGCCAAAATTTCGATACCCTAGTCTGATTTTGCCGGCCTAAGGGAAAGGTTACCTCTATAATCAGCTAGCCGTAATCTTAATTCCGCAACCTGCCATCTGGAATCGGATATCGCCCTGCCCAATTTCCTTGCCATTCTTTCCACGGATTTGCTAATCTTGAAACATGAACAGAAAAATGGAAAAACCATTTGAAGAGTATTTCATCCAGGAGAAGCCTTATTACATTCCTATCCGGGATGAGGAGGAAATCTTCACCTCGGCTTACAAAGCCCGACTTCCAGTCTTGCTCAAAGGCCCGACCGGATGCGGGAAGACCCGGTTTGTGGAGTACATGACCTACATGCTGGGCAGGGAAATGGGGATTCCCCTTCCCTTGATCACCGTGGCCTGCCATGAAGACCTGACCGGGTCTGACTTGGTCGGAAGGTACCTCTTGAAGGGGGAGGAGACCATCTGGGTCGATGGGCCGCTGGCCCGGGCGGTGAAGAACGGCGCCATCTGCTACCTCGATGAAATCGTGGAGGCCCGCAAAGATACCACCGTCCTCATTCATCCTCTGGCCGACCACCGGCGAATCCTTCCGGTGGAAAAGAGAGGACAAATCCTGGAGGCTCATGAAAATTTCCTCCTTGTGATTTCCTACAATCCAGGCTACCAAAGCGTCCTAAAAAACCTGAAGCACAGCACCCGGCAGCGGTTTGTGGCTATTGATTTCGATTATCCCCCCGCAGAGCTGGAGGCCAAGATCATCGCCCACGAAAGTGGGGTCAACTTCGAGGCGGCCGCTTCCCTGGCCAAGCTGGCGGAGAAAGTCCGCAACCTCAAAGAACACGGGCTGGAGGAGGGGGTTTCCACGCGCCTCCTGATCTACGCCGGGCAGCTTATGGTCCAGGGGGTCGCCCCCCGGAGAGCCTGCGAAGTGGCCGTGGCCCAGGCGGTGACCGACGACTTAGACCTGGCGCGGGGAATCGTGGAAGTCATCGGTGCTATTTTCCCGTAAAGACATTTTTACCATAGAGACACAGAGAACACGGAGGAAAAAATTAGAAATATATAGGGGCAAAAAAAGTATTAGGTTTCAAAACCCTTGCCCCTATGCTTTGATTTTAGGCCTATTATAATTCTCTGTGCGCTCTGTGCCTCTGTGGTGAATATCGAATTATGAATGAAGAAGAAAAACAGAAATGGAATGAATTTGCCCAGGAGCTGAGGCGGCGGGTCCGCTGGTACATGGACAAGGTCGATGGGGCCCTGGGAACCGCGCTGGAGGCTCTTCCTTGCTTGAAGAGACAGGAGAGAGAAGACCTATTAAAGATCGGATGGGTAGTGGCTGAAAGGTCCAGCATGCTGGCGGTAATCTTCCTGCGGATCGGCCCAAAAATTCTGGGTTCCCTCCCCCTGGACATCCGGCCGGTGGTAATCCGATGGGCTGCGATCCTGGCTGACCATTCCCGCGAGACGCTCATCGATTTTTTGGAAAGGAGTCAGGAGGTCCTGGCGATCCTTCCGGAGGAAGGAAGTTCCCTTCTTCTTTCTCAAGGGTTGCAACTGGCCGGCCTGGACCCGTCGATTTCCTACAAATTCTTTCTCAACCTCCCCAAGATCGGTAAAGAAATTTCAAGGGACCGCCTCTCCTCCTGGTTCGAAGAAGGACTTACCCTTATCCCCCAAAGGATTCCTGCGGCCATGGCCTATTTCGGCCTGGAGTCCAGGCGGTCCCAGGATCGGGTTCTGGAAGAACAATCCTCCGTCGCTCTGGAAGAAGTCTCCCGCCCCATGAAGCTCTTCGCCCAAGCCCTCACCGGCCGGAGCCTGGCTCTGCGGCCCATTCAGGAATTAAGAAATGGGATTCAAAATCCGGCCGGGCCCCTACCATGTACGGATGGGGAGACCATTTATTTACCTGGAATGGTTAAGAATTTCCCCACCCGGGAGATAAACTCCCTGGCTTTCAAGTTGGCAACTGCCCATCAAGCCGGTTACGTGGAATTCGGGACCTTCAAATTCCGTCTCTCCGCCATTCAGGACCTTTTCCCTTCGGAGTTTATGGCGGCCTGCCTTCGGGGGATTTCGGAAAAAGGAAAAGAGATTTCTCCCCTCGAGGCTTTTTTCCATCTCTTCCCGCGAAAAGAGCTTGCTCGGGACCTTTTCCATGTCCTCGAAGGAGCAAGGGTGGATCACTGCCTTCAGCGGGAATACCAGGGGTTGAAGAAAGAGATGAATCGGTTCCTCCCCCTGGTCATGGAGGCCCGGCCGGCCATTTCCTCACTACCCTTACAGCAGGCGGTTCTGGAATCCATTCTCCGCTGGGCGCTCCTCGGAGAGCCCATGAAACCTCGATTTCTAGCTCTTCTTTCCCAAGGGGACGATTTAACCCCGCACCTTATGGCTCTTACCCGGCCGGGGGCAGGCGTCAGGAATTCCGCCCGGGCAGCGGTCCTCCTGTACCGAAGGTTGAGCCGGATTCCCAACAGAAAGCCTGCCTGCGGTTGGGAGGGAGAGGTGCTGCCCGCGTTAAGCCTGCCGCTTTCTCCAGTGGGCGGAATGGACCCGGCTTCCCGCCTTGTCCCGGGCGAAGAGCCCTACCAGAATCTCGCGCCGCTTTCCCATTGGGGAGAGCTGCGGCCCGAGCTGGTGCAGAAGAAGCTTCGCCTGCGGGAAGTCCAAAACCTGCTCAATCAGATGGAAATGGGAGTTCCCCTGTCCCCGGAGGTTTTACAGGCTCTCCTGGAAAGCGGAATGGAGCTGGAAGTATCCGAGGGATTGGGGGGGGATGAATTCCAGGGGCTCTTCATCACCGATTTGAAAGGGTTGAAAAAGCAGATGGGGATGCAGGAGGCCAGCCAGCGAGCAAAAGAAAGGCTCGAGGGGGAGATGCGTTCTCTCCTGAGTGAAGTGGCCGAGGAAACGGGGGAGGATCAGCACTATTACGACGAATGGGATTGCCAGATCGCGGATTACCGCGTGAGGTGGTGCCGCCTGAAGGAGAAAGATGCGGAAATCGGCTCTACGGAATTTGTTGATCGGACCCTGGACTCCTATTCCGATCTCGTAACTGAGGTGAGACGGCAGTTCCAGATGCTCAAGCCGGAGCGGTTTAAAAAGATTCCAAACCTGGAGCGGGGGGAAGAGATCGACCTCAATGCGGCCGTGGAGGCTTCCGTGGACCGGAGGGCGGGCCAATCCCCCTCGGAAAAGATCTACATCGAAAAAAATCGGAAGGACCGGGATTTCTCCACCCTTTTTCTGCTGGATATGAGTGCTTCCACGGATGAGCGGGTGGACGGGAAGGATCGAAAGCCGGAAAATCCCCCTTCGGAAAAGGAGAAAAAGATAATCGACATCGAAAAGGAAGCCCTGGTGGTGATGGCGGAGGCCCTGAAAGAGATTGGGGACGAATACGCCATTTACGGGTTTTCTGGGTACGGGCGGAAAGAGGTAGACTTTTACGCCATCAAAGATTTCCAGGAAGAATACGGGGACCGGGTAAAAGGCCGGATCGAGAAAATCAAACCCCAGCGCTCCACGCGGATGGGGACGGCCATCCGCCACGCGGCAGAAAAAATGGCCGGCCGGGAGTCCAGGATCAAGAACTTGATCCTGATCAGCGATGGGTATCCACAGGATTATGATTACGGGGACGATCGCTCCAACAAAGAATATGCCCTCCAGGACACCCTGATTGCCTTGGAGGAGGCGGCCCGCAAGCAGATCCATACCTTTTGCATCACCGTGGACCGGGCCGGGCATGATTACCTTCGCAAAATGATGCCTCCCTCCCGCTATCTGATCATCGAAGAAACCGCGGCCCTGCCGCGGGAGCTGCCCAAGATTTACCGGAAGCTGACCACGTGAAGAAAAAAGCGTCGTCTCTCAGTAGGGCGATTGAAGCTAAGGATCACGGCCTTTCCTATCATTCGTATTGGCATTGATAAGAAATCGAGAGACCCCATTATGAGCTTCCTAAACGACATCCGCTTTGAGTTTTCCGGGCCTATTATAGAACTACATTCGGGAGGGAAAACGTGCTCAAGACCAGAATTACAGAGATGCTGGGCATTCAGTATCCAATTATTCAAGGTGGAATGGCTTGGCTCGGTCTGGCAGAATTAGTTGCAGCGGTCTCTAATGCCGGAGGTTTGGGTATCATTGGTTCTGTGACTTTCCCCACGCCCGAGGAACTGCGGAATGAGATACGCAGGACAAGGAGGCTCACCGATAAACCATTCGGGGTCAATATCACTTTGCTGCCTGCAATGAGGCAGTTGCCCAACGATGGTTTTGTTCAGGTCATTGTGGAGGAGGGGATTTCCGTAGTGGAAACAACCGCTGGTAGACCGGAAAAGTACGTGGATATTCTTAAGCGGGCCAATGTAAAAGTCATGCATAAGGTGGGGTCTGTGAGGCATGCCAAAAATGCGGAGAAAATAGGCTGCGATGCGGTCATTGCCGTGGGTTTTGAGGGGGCCGGACATCCTTTAATGGACGATGTCTCGCTGTGGAATCTCGTCCCGAGAATGGTTGACACAGTCACCATCCCGGTCATCGCAGCCGGTGGGACAACCGACCATCGTCAGCTAATGGCTGCATTGGCCCTGGGGGCGGAAGCGGTTCTCATGGGGACCGTATTCATGGCCGCCAAGGAGTCTGTTGCTCATCCGAAGTTCAAGCAGGCCTTAATCAATGCCACGGAATGCGACACGGTCTTGATCCAGCGTTCCATCAAGAATCAGACCCGAGTCTTTAGGAACAGAACCGCGGATGAGGTTTTAAACCTGGAGTCTCGGGGGGCATCTTTGGAAGAACTTATGCCTATGATCAGCGGCCAGCGAGGGAAGAACGCATTGATGCTCGGGGATATTGATGAGGGGACCATGACCTGTGGTCAGGGGGTTGGTTTGATAAAGAATGAACTAACCGTCAAAGAGGTCATCGATGGTATGGTTAAGGGAGCAGAAACGCTTCTGAATAGGCTCAACTCGCTAAACCGTTCCCAATAACTCTAAATAAGGAGGAAGAGGAAGATGAAAACCAAGAAAGGAATCCCAGTTATTTTTTGTGCATGGGTCATATTTTTCATTTTCCAAAGTCCGGCTGCAGGGGAAAATGTCATCAATATTGGTTTCACCGGTCCGTTGACCGGTCCGGCGGCCGCCATCGGCATTGACTCCCTCCATGGAAACATGATCGCCGCCAAGGAAATCAACGACGAAGGAGGCGTGGCAGTGGCCGGGAAGAAGTACAAAGTTACGATCCAGTCCTACGATGATGAAGGAGTCGCGGCCAAGGCTGTAGCCGGGATGCAACGTTTGAAGGATAAGTACGAGGTTCCGGTTATCAATCAAAACATCAGCGGGTCCCTCATGGCCATGCTGGAAAGAAATGAGAAGATGGGAATCCTGCTGATCGGTTTTTTCAAGATTCCCGATGCCACCAAGCGGGGCAACAAACTGATCCTGCGCCATCAACAGACCATTGATGAAGATGCCCAAGGCCTGGCCAAGGAGACCGTCAGGGTTTTAAAAGCCAAGACCTATGCCATGATCTCCGATGTGGGAGATTACGGGAAAACGTCGGTTAAAGCATACCAGCAAGCCTTCGAAAAGCTCGGGGTAAAGATAGTGGCGAATGAGTGGTTGGATGGGCGAACCCAGACTGATTTTCGGGGGCAACTGACCAAGATCAAGGCCGCCAACCCGGACGTGATCATGGTTACCGCCTATGATGAGGCTACGGCCGGGGTCATCAAGCAGGCCCATGAACTGGGGATCAAGACCCCGTTTGCTGTTTCCACGGGCTTTGCGGCTGCGGGCGAGAAACTTACCGGGCCAGATTTGATCGAAGGTTATTTAAGACGAGTCGAGTTTACGAATTCAAGGCCTATGCCGCCTGGGGTGGCCCGTTATCGGACCCAATTGTATCCGGCCATGGGGTATAAGGAACCGATAGGCGGCTTTGGCGTGAATTGCTATGCGAGTGTCCATATCATCGTGCGGGCTATGCAAAAAGCTGGTACAACCACAGACGCCTTTAAGATCCGGCAGGCCGTTCCATTGGTGGTCCCCCTCGAAGAGAAATATGACTCTACGGGCTTAAAAGCCTTTGCCGAAGATGGAGAGGGGATCATGAGCGCCCAGATCGGGAGGTACCAGAAAGGAATCGTGGTGCCGGTGAAATAGGATTCCCAAACAGAGCGCCTTCCAGAAGGCCCCCCTCTCCCCGCTATTCTAAAGGCGGGTTGGAGGGATTTCAGGGAATCGCTGCTCAAAGAAATTTTTCTTCACAATTTTTAAAGAGCCTGGAGGTCACTATTTACAGGGGAGCCTTTTTCCGTGGCTGAATTTCTGCAATATACCGTCAATGGTTTGATTGCCGGCAGCACCTATGGCCTTTTGGCCCTGGCCATGACCCTGATCTATGGCATCCTCGCGATTCCCGATTTTTCCTTGGGGGCGATCTACGCCCTGGGGGCGTTCATTTCATTCTATATCATTCAATGGCTGGGACCGGAATACTATCTGTTCAGCCTGTTTCCGATCATCATCCTGGCCGGACTTCTCGGGACTTGCAACGAAAGGATCGTATTTAAGCCGCTTGAAAAAGCCCCCCATGCAGCGGGTTTTATTGCCGCCTTGGGTCTTTATTCCATTCTGGAGGGGGGCTGGAATGTCTGGTTCGGGTCGGACTGGAGGAACATCAACTCCCCATACAACGACATGGCCATCGCCCTAGGGCCGATCTCTCTCACCGTACAGCGGCTCATCTTATTTGCCGTCTGTCTCCTCTTTGCCCTGGGGACCTTTCTCCTCATCTTCCGGACCCTGACGGGCAAAAAGATACGGGCCTTCTCGGAAAACAGGGAAGTGGCCCAGCTGATGGGGGTCAATACGCGCCGCGTATCCGCCCTGACTTTTTTCATCGGTTACGCCCTGGCCGGGATTGGAGGTGCGCTGGTGGCCCCCACCGCCCTGGTAGGCGCAAGCATGGGATTGACGCCGATCATCAAGTCGTTTATCGTCGTCGCCCTGGGAGGGTTGGGCAGTGTTACCGGGGCCATCGTGGGAGGATTTATATTGGGGCTGGGAGAGAATTTCGGCGCTGCCTACATCAGCTCCATGTATAAGGATCTTTTCTCTTTCGGCCTTTTTTTAGGGGTTTTGATCTTGATGCCCCAGGGACTATACCGTCGGTAACCTAACGATGGCATATAATCAGGCCGAAAATATGAATTCAACCGATCGATTGTTTGCTTTTTGAGAAGTTTCAATAAGCCAAAGGAAAAAGGAATGCGAATCCTGACCTATCTTTTCCTAGGGCTTCTGGCTTTGCTGTTGCCCGTGGTGATTCGGTCGAATTACTGGCTGTACATGTTCACCCTGGTGGGGATTTACATCATCCTCGTTGCCAGCCTGGACCTGATTTATGGTTACACGGGGCTGGTGTCTTTGGGTCATGCGGCCTTCTTCGGGATTGGGGCCTATGCCTGCGGGATTCTTCAGACCAAGTTAGGATTTTCCTTTTTACCGGCGTTGCTTTTGGGAGCCTTTTTTACCTGCATTGCTTCGGCGGTTTTGGGCTGGCCCATGCTCCGGATCAAGGGCCCCTATTTTGCCTTGGGAACGCTGGCCCTGGGCCTAATGGTAACCATCGTCATCCATAACTGGGATAGCCTGACCGGGGGGGTTAGTTTGTCGGGGATCCCCCTTCCTCCGGTGATTCAATTGCTGGGCTATACAGTAGATTTTTCCTCCAAGCGAACCTATTATTATTTTGTTTTGCTTTTTGCTTTTCTGGCCCTTTTTTTCATCCGTCAAATCACCCATTCACGGCCCGGCCGGGCCTTCCAATCCATCCGGGAAAATGCGGACCTGGCCGAAGCCCTGGGGGTGGACATCCTGCGGTACAAGCTTATCGCCTATGTCATGGCCAGCACGATCGCAGGTGTTGCCGGGGGACTGTATGCTAGCTACATGGGTTCCATCGAACCGGCCATTGCTGGAGGGCACATGTCTTTCCATCTCCTGGTCATGATCGTTATCGGCGGAGCGCGGACCATCACGGGAGAGATCGTGGGACCCTTACTGCTCTGGTTCGTCCCCGAATTTCTGGAGGCAACCCAGGTTTATCGTCCGCTGTTTTTCGGTTTCATCCTGCTGGTAGTGATCATCTTCATGCCCATGGGGATTGCGGGTAAGCTGCGCTCTCTTCATCCAAGGATAGCCCAATGGATTCCCTGAACCTGGAAAGTCGGGCTCCTCTCTTGCGGGTGGAGAAATTATCCGTTTCTTTCGGCCGCTTGTTGGCTGTTCATGATCTTGCCTTCCAGATTCATTCCGGAGAGATATTTGGTCTCATCGGCCCCAATGGAGCGGGGAAGACCACGGTGTTCAATGCCATCACCGGTACAGTCCCGCTCAGTGAGGGGAAGATACGTTTTTCCGAAACCGATATCACCGGGTTGAAAACCCATCAAATCACGACGAGGGGGGTCGTGCGGGCCTACCAGGCGGCCACGATTTTTCCCCAAACCCCAGTGGGGGAGCATGTGATGACCGGCCTTCACTGCCGCACTTTGACCTCGGTATGGGGGGCCTTCCTCCACACCCCCTTCAGCCGAAAAGAAGAGGGTCAGAACCGGAAGAAAGTAAAAGAGTTGCTGGAATTTTCGAATCTTGCGGATTTCCGGGAACAACCGGCATCCAGCCTGACCTGGGCCCAGCAAAAGCGCTTAATGCTGGTTACGGCCCTGGCCACCATCCCGAAACTGATTTTGCTGGACGAGCCGGTGGCAGGGATGAACGCCAGCGAAATACAAGAAATGATCGAATTGATCGCCACGGTCCGAAAGGAAGGGGTAACCGTCTTTATCATCGAGCACAACATGAAGGTCATGATGCAGATTTGCGATCGGATCCTGGTCATGAATTATGGCCAGAAACTCAGCGAAGGAATCCCGAAGGAGGTTGCCCGGGACCCAAAGGTCATCGAAGCGTATCTGGGGTATAGGCAAAATTGATTCGATTAAGACAAATCGATGTTTTTTACGGCAAATCTCAGGCTCTGCATGGAGTCTCGTTGTCTGTCGGGGCTGGTGAAATCGTGGCCCTGATTGGAGCCAACGGGGCAGGGAAGACCACAGTGCTGAAGGCGATTTCCGGGTTGACCCCCTGCACTGCGGGAGAGATCATTTTTAAGGAAAAATCGCTCAAGGGGCTAAAGCCGGAGGAA
>DASPRR010000444.1:0-19000 GCA_035624375.1 Thermodesulfobacteriota bacterium
CCCGTCCTAACCCCCAGAGTGCGGGAGAGGTTTTGAAGGTCTGGGGTTCGGTTAAAGAGTCGGAAGGGAAATACGCCAAGCGGAACTCCCTTTTGGATGGAATTCCTTTGGCCCTTCCGGCCCTGGAACGAGCCCGGAGGATGTCGGAGAGGGCTTCCCGGGTCGGTTTTGATTGGCCGGACCTGGGCGCGGTATGGGAAAAAGTGGAGGAAGAGCTCCGGGAATTGAAAAAAGCCCAAAAGTCCCCTTCGCGGCGGGCGGCAGAAGAAGAGCTGGGGGACCTCCTTTTCACTCTGGTCAATTGGGCCCGCTTTAAGGAAATTTCCGCCGAAGAAGCCCTGCGAAAAGCCAATCGCCGTTTTGCCCGCAGGTTCTTTGAGGTGGAGAAAGGCCTGCGCCAAAAAGGAAAACGCCCCCAGGATTCGACTCTGGAAGAGATGGACCGCCTGTGGAAACAAGCAAAGAAGGCGATCGATCATTGATCATTGGCCATTGCGCATTGATCATTATTCAATGGGCAATGGTCATTGATCAATTTTTTTGTGAAATCGATCCATGGCCTTCTGAGGACCTTCGAGGATGAGGACTTCGAGGGCTTCCACTTGTCCCTCGATCATCTTCTTAAACTCTTCCTTTTCCCCTCCGGTAAGCGGCTCCAGAACAAAATCCGCGGGATCCTGCCCGGGGATTTCAGGCCGGCCGACTCCTATTTTGAAACGAACGAATCCGCCGTTGCCCAGGGCTTCGATGATCGAGCGGATTCCCTTGTGTCCGCCATCCCCCCCCCGGACCCGGACCCGTACTTGGCCCCAAGGCAGGTCCAGGTCATCGTGGAGAACGATCACCATCTCCGGCTTAAGCTTGAAAAACTGGAGAAGCCGCTGAGCGGCTTCTCCAGATAGGTTCATAAAGGTTTGGGGTTTGGCCAGGATGACCTCTTCGGACCCGATCCTTCCCCGGCCGTATAGAGACTTCATTCCCCGGCGGGAGACTTCGATCCCGTGTCTCTTGGCCAGACAGTCGAGGAGAATGAAACCCACGTTGTGCCTTGTCCAGCCATAACTGCGTCCCGGATTTCCCAGGCCCAGAATGAGCTTCACTCCACCCCCTCAGCAGCAGGCTATTTCTTGGGCTCCTTGGCCTCCTTGGGCTCCTTGGCCTCTTTGACTTCTTTGGCCTCTTTGCCCCCTTTGGCCGCCGGTTCGGCCACTTCGGGTTCTTCCTTCTTCTCGCCAATTCGCTCGGGCTGAGCCACCTCCCGTTCCCCTTCCGGAGCCGAAACGATCTCATCGTACTTGGCCTCGGAGATGGGCGGGACGACGCTGGCCACGGTGAAGTTCTGATCGGTCACGATGTCGAACTTCTCCGGCGGGGCCAGGTCCCGCACATGCAGGGAATCGCCGATTTTCAGGGCGCTTACGTCCACATCCAGAAACTCGGGGATCTGCGTCGGCAGGCAGCGGACCCGGATTTCCCGCATGGCCTGCTGCTGGATTCCGCCCAGCTTAACCCCTTCGGCCTTTCCCACCAGCCGGACGGGGATGTCCACCTCAATCTTTTCGTCCATGGCCACAGCATAAAAATCCGCATGCAGGTAGGATTGACTGAGGGGATGAACCTGCAGGTCTTTCAGCATGACCACAGGGTTGCCAACCTGGTCGCTTCCCGGCCCGTTGACTTTCAACCCGATGAGGGTGTTCTCCCGGGCCCCACTGGTCAGGATCTTCTTCAATTCTTCGGGTTTGACCGCCAGATGAAAGGTTTGCCTCCTCCGGCCATACAGGACCGCCGGGATCTGCCCCTCCCGTCGAATGCGACGGGCCGCTCCCTTTCCTTTTTCGATCCGCAGGGCGACCTCCAGTTCTCTCTGTTCCATGACTCCTCCCTTACACGAATAGGGAACTCACTGAATCGTTGCAGTGAATCCGCTGAATGGCATCCGCAAGCAGTTTGGCTACGGATAAAACCTTGAATTTCCGCTTCGAGGCCGCCTCCGGCCTGAGCGGAATGGTGTTGGTCACGACAACTTCCTGAATGATCGAGTCATCCAACCGCTGCAATGCCGGCCCGGAAAGGACCGGATGGACGCAGCAGGCATACACCCCTTGCGCCCCTTTGGTCTTCAAGGCCGAAGCCGCCTCTACGATGGTGCCTGCAGTGTCCACGATATCATCCATGATCACGGCATGCAGGCCCTTGACTTCCCCGATAAGGTTCATGAACTTGGCCACATTCGGGCTGTCGCGACGTTTGTCAATGATAGCCAGACTGGCTTTCAGTCTTTTGGCAAAGGCCCGGGCCCGCTCCACTCCCCCTGCGTCGGGAGAAACAATCACCATATCCCCGGGAAATCGAGTCCGGATATAGTCCAGCAGAACCGGAGCGGCAAAAAGATGATCCACCGGAATGTTGAAGAACCCCTGGATCTGCCCGGCGTGCAAATCCATGGTGAGCACCCGGTGGGCCCCGGCGGCGGTGATTAAATCCGCCACCAGCTTGGCGGTGATGGGAGCCCGCGGGGACACTTTCCGATCTTGCCGGGCATACCCGTAGTAGGGAAGAACGGCCGTGATCCGGTTGGCCGAGGCCCGTTTCATGGCATCGATCATGATCAGGAGTTCCATCAAGTTGGTGTTCCCCGGGGTGCAGGTGGACTGGACTACAAAGACGTCCATCCCCCGGACGCTCTCGTGGATGTCTACTAGGATCTCCCCGTCGCTGAAAGTCGTGACGTCCGCCTCACCCAGGGGGGTCCCCAGGATGTGGCTTATCTCCTTGGCCAGGGGAACATTTGAATTGCCCGAAAATACCCTCATGTCGTCCAAGTCTTTTCCCTCCCTGAAACGGGATTCCCCGAGAAAACCTGGCTGGGGCGGGAGGATTCGAACCTCCGAATGCGGGTTCCAAAGACCCGTGTCTTACCGCTTGACGACGCCCCAGTTTCAGACCGTGCCTAAATTGCCCAAAGTGAACTAAAATGGCTAAAGTCAAAAACCGGAAAACCCTATCGAGTGCAGATTTGCGGAGATCCGCGCAAATAATAATGAAACTTCAATTAAAATTGAAAGGATATGAATCTTTATCCTGCAAATCTGAGTTTATCTGCGCCCAATCTTTCTTATATTCCTTGGGCGGCAAAGGATTTCCACCCTTCCGGGAGAACGAAGCGCTTTCCGGTTTCTTCGGCTTCCCCCTTTGAGGCGAAGAGGCCGAAAACGACCGGGCCACTCCCCGACATGAGCGCTCCACAGGCTCCCAGACGCAACAATTCCTCTTTCCTCAGCCCAATCTCAGGATACCTGGAAAGGGCCGGAATTTCTAGATCGTTTTTTAGGACCGTCAAAAGATCCCTCGGCGTGGAGTAGGAATTCTCCAGATGAGTCCCGTCTTTCTTTTTTCCCCCGGTCATTTGATCGAAGGCGTCATAAGCCCATGGGGTGGAAATCCGGAAAGGGGGAACCAATAGCAAAAAACCCAACCCCTCCGGCATCTTGGCCGCAGTCAAACGATCCCCTTTCCCCCGGGCCAAAGCAGGTTTCTGATAGAGAAAAAAGGGAACATCCGCCCCCAGCCTGCCCCCCAGAACCGGGAGCAATTTTTGATCCAGTTTCTTAGGGTAGAGCTCGTTCAGGGCCAGAAGAACTGCAGCCGCGTTGCCGCTCCCCCCCCCCAAACCGGCGGCCACAGGAATATTTTTCCGAAGTCGGACCTCGAAATTCCCCGGAATGCCGGCCTCCCGGCAGAAAAGCTGAGCCGCCCGGCAGGCGAGGTTCTCCGGCCCACCGGGAATCGCTTCTCCTTCCGCAATCAGGCGGATCCCTTGACCTCCCGGACGGACCTCCATCTCGTCAAAGAGGTCAATCCTCATCATGAGGGTCTGGACCTCGTGGTAGCCGTCCGCCCGCCTCTCCAGTACCTCCAGGTGGAGGTTGACTTTTGCCGGGGAGAGGACCTTCATTTTATTTATTGGAACGGAACGCCAGGTAAAGGTTCCGTTCCCCCCGCTTCACCAGCAGGCGGACCATTTCGTCCTTTTTCACTTTCCCAAGGGCATTCTGATAGTCGCCGAGTTTGCGGATGGACTGGCCGTTGATCTCCTGGATGATGTCCCCTCTCTGGACCCCCGCTTCCTCCGCCGGGCTTCCGGATTCCACCTGGCTCACGATCACCCCTCCGGGCTCTCGGAGCTGTAGCTGCCGGGCCATCTCCGGGGTAATTTCCTGGACGCTCATGCCGAGTTCAACCTGGGCCTTCTCCTCACTGGGAGCGGCAGCCTCCTCTTTCAGCTCGCCCACTTTGAGCTTCAGCTTCAGCGGCTTTCCCTCCCGCAGCATCTCGACTTCCACATCTTTCCCCACTGGGGTGGCGGCCACTACCCGGGGTAATTCGTTCATCTCGTGGATCTCTTTTCCGTCGAACTTGGTAATGACATCGCCCCGGCGAATTCCTGCCCCCTCAGCCGCGCCCCCCGGAATAACATCGGCTACCAGCGCCCCCTCGCCCTTTTCCAGGCCGAAGGACTTGGCCAGTTCAGGGGTCATCCGCTGGACATACACCCCAATTCCGCCGCGGGTTACCTTCCCCTTCTTCTTCAGCTGGGGGATGATCTCCTTGGCCACATTGATGGGAATGGCAAAGCCGATTCCCTGGCCCGTGGCTACGATGGCGGTATTGATTCCTACGACTTCCCCGTTGATGTTGAAGAGCGGTCCTCCGCTGTTCCCGGGGTTGATGGAGGCGTCGGTCTGGATGAAATCATCGTAAGGACCGGTGCCGATGATCCGGCCTTTCGCGCTGACGATGCCCACGGTTACCGTGTGGGAAAGGCCGAAGGGGTTCCCAATGGCCATGACCCACTCGCCGATCTCCACCTTTTCCGAATCGCCCAATTCTACCACCGGAAGGTCATTCCAGGACTTGATCTTTATCAGAGCCAAGTCGGTTTTGGCATCCCGCCCGATAATTTCGGCGTCATACTCTTTTTCCGTGGAAAGGCGGACCCGGATCTCGCTGGCTCCTTCGATGACGTGATTGTTGGTGATGATATACCCTTCCTTGTCGATGATAAACCCCGAGCCCAGGGAGCGCTGGACGAAATCCCTCTGGGGAGTCTCCCCGAAAAAGCGGTTGAAAAACTCTTCTCCGAAGAAATCCCGGAATAGGTCCCTTTCCCGGGAAGGCGGGTTGAACTGGCGGAAGACTCTCCCCCCGCCTTTGACCACCTTCTTGGTACTGACGTTCACCACCCCCGGTTTGACCCGCTTGGCCAGGTCCACGAAGAGGTTGGGAGAGATCATGGAAGGAGTGGCCGCCACATTGACCTTCTTGGCTCCCATCAATTCCACCGGGCTGGATAAGGAACGGGTCGGGAAAAGGGAGGCCAATCCGAGCCCGGCTGCCAGTCCCACCAGGGCTACCAGGATCAAAGTCACCAGTCCGAACCGCCGGGAGGCTGGCCCCAATCGTTCATGTTCGAAACCCATGATTCATCTCCTCTATTCTTTTTTCGCTTCCCGCACATACCTCCAGCGAAGATCGGCCAGAAGGTGCTCCATCATCTTTTCTTCGTCGCCCGAAAGATTCCCTTTGGTCTTTTCCATGAGCATGGCCAGCAGGTCGATGGTCTGCTTGGCCAGGGGGAGATGTTTTTCCATCTTCTGGGTCACCGGATCAGGGACCTCTCCCAGGTGGACAAGCGCCGAGGTACTCAGCGACAGGATGAAAGAAGAGAAGGAGACCTCCGGGAGCTCAGGCATCGGTTCAGGGCTTCCCCGCATGCTCTTCGACTCCTCCGCTGAAGAAGCGGCCTCGCCCTTCGGGGGCCCTTCCGGTTTTCTTTCTTCCCCTTGAGTGGAAACCCTTCGGTCCCGGATGGTGAATCCTTTTTTTTCCTCCCCGCTTTCCATGGTGCCTCCTAATACAGCCTTTACGCGGTGCGTTCGGGGAACGCACCCTACATCCTTATGGTACCCTACTTTTTGCGTTTGGATTGGTCCTTCTCCTCCATCTGGCGCCAGGTGTAATGGACCCGCTGGATCACCGTGACGTTGGTGAAAATGGCCAGAATCCACACGACGATGGGCATGATCGATTCGATCGCCGCCCCCAAAAAAACCAGCAAGATCCGCTCAGGCCTTTCCATGACCCCCACGTTGCACTTTGGGATCAGGGTCTCGGCCCGGGCCCGGGTGTAAGGAGTCAGGGCCGTCCCCATGAGCGCCGCCCCGAGAAGGATTTGGTACAAGATCATCCCTCGACGCGAATAATAGATGAGCAAACCGACAAGGAGGCTCAAATCGGAATACCGGTCCAGGACCGAGTCCAGGAAAGAACCAAAGGCACTGGCTTGGCGGCAATTCCGAGCGACCGCCCCATCCAGAATATCAAAGAAGCCGGCCAGGACGATGAGACTGCACCCCTGGAGCCATTCGCCCACGGCAATGGCCCACGCCGCGAGAAGGTTCACGCCCAGACCGATAAAAGTTAGGGTGTTGGGACGGAGACCCAAGCGCTGAGCGATTTTGGAAGTTCCCTGCAGAAACGGATCGAGGCCGTCCCCGATCAGTGCTTTGAGCATAGCCGGATGCGCTTCCTACCTGTCACGACGGCCCTGGATGAATTCCTCCAGCTTCTGCCTAGCTTCCTGGTCTGGAATCTGTTCGGGCGGGTGCTTCATGGTATAAGCTGAAACAGATGACAGGGGTCCTCCGATCTTCCGTTTCCTGGCCAGCTGGCAGCAGCGAATGGCATCGATGGTCACCCCGGCGCTGTTGGGAGAATCCTCCACGGAGAGGCGGAGTTCCACGTTCAGGGGAACCCCCCCGAATCCCCGGCCTTCGATCCGCAGGAAGCAGACCTTGTTATCCTTCTGCCAGGGGATATAATCGCTCGGGCCGATATGGATATTGCCGGGTTCTAAGGGAGAATCCAGGATGGACTGGACCGCCTCGGTTTTGGAAACCTTCTTGGACTGCAGTCGGGTGTGATTCAGCATATTGAGAAAATCCGTGTTTCCCCCCACGTTCAACTGGTACGTCCGGTCCATCTTGACCCCCCGATCCACGAAAAGCTGGGTCAGGGCCCGGTGGAGAATGGTGGCGCCAAGTTGGGCTTTTACATCATCGCCTACAACGGGAATCTTCCGCTCGGCGAACTTGCGGCCCCATTCGGGGGAGGAGACAATGAAGACCGGCATGCAGTTGATGAGGCTCACCCCGGTGTTCAAACAACAGGTCGCATAGAATCGGGTGGCACTCTCCGACCCCACGGGAAGGTAGTTCAGAAGAATCTCCGCGCCGGAGTCCCGCAGGACTTTTTCCACGTCACACGGTTTTTCGTCGGCCAGGAGGAAGGTTTGGTTTTCCGGATAATCCCGCATGTGGGGAGAAATCCCGTCCAGGGGGTCTCCCATTTGAACGATGGTTTTGGAGTTGGTGACCTGGGGCATGATCTCCCAGGTGCAATTCGGCTTGGCATAGATGGCTTCCCCCAGGGGCCGTCCAACCTTCCGTTTGTCCACATCGAATGCCGCCACCACTTCCAGGTCCCCGGGTTGGTATCCCCCCAGTTCAAAATGCATCAACCCCAGTTTCTCCGCACCCTCGTGGGTTTGGTAATATTCAATACCTTGAATCAGGGAGCTTGCGCAATTGCCCACGCCCACAACCGCCAGCCTGATCTTCTCCATTGCTTCAGCCCTTCTTTGAAAATCGAACTCTCACCGTCTCCCGTTGGGAAAAAGTAACCCCCGCCACCCTTCTCGACACGGGTCCCGGAAATCAGGAATCCCAGGTTACGGCCATATTGCCCTCCCGAGCATCGATGGTAAACCGAGAATTTTCTTGCCAGTGCAGGGTGATGGGGATCTTCACCTGTTCATCAATCCGCCTTTTCAAGAAACGGGCGCCGTATTTGAGACTGAACCCGCTCTCGGCCAGAATTTTCAGCGCCGTTTCAGAAAATTGCAGGGATTTTCCGTAAGGGACGAGGCTCCTGTGGACCGCCGCGAGATAGCGCCGGGCGATCTCTTCCACTTCTTCTTGAGTCAAAGGAGAAAAGACTACAATATCATCGATGCGGTTGAGAAATTCCGGGGAGAAATGACTCTCCGCCTCTTTCATCACCGCCTTCTTGACCGTGTCCAGATGGTGGGAATCCACCAGGAAGCCCATGGGCTTGGTGAACCGTTTAAACTCATCCGATCCCAGGTTGGAGGTCATGATGAGGACCGTATCGCTGAAATACACCTTCCGGCCGCGCCCGTCGGTCAGAAAGCCCTCATCGAAAACCTGGAGGAAAAGGTTGAGCACGTCCGGGTGAGCCTTCTCCACCTCATCCAGAAGGACTACCGTGTAGGGGTTATCCCGGATCTGGTTGGTCAGGACCCCTCCCCTCTCCGAGCCTACAATCCCCCGGGGCATGCCGATGAGCTTATCCACGGAGATGGCGGAATCCCGGTACTCGGACATGTCCAGCCGGACCATCTTTCTCTCTTCGCCGAAGAGAAACTCAGCCAGGGACTTGCCCAATTCCGTCTTTCCCACTCCCGTCGGCCCCAGGAAGAGAAGAACTCCGTCCGGTCGTTCGAACCTTTCTTTCAAAGGGCCTTTATTCAGGCGCAGGTTCCGGGCCACAGCCGAAATGGCCTCCCTCTGCCCCACCACCCGGTGGCCCAGGGCCTCCTCCAGGTCTTTGAAGCGATGGGTTGTGTCCCGGAAGACCATCTCCTGGGGAATCCGCGTCTCCTGGGAGATGATCTGGATGACATCCTGCGGGCCCACCGGCCGCGGCAGGTCTTCCATCTCCACCCGGACCGAGGCGGTGTCCAGCCAGTTGATGGCTTTATCAGGAAGGCGCAGGTTGTGCTGGTAACGGGGAGCCATGGACAGGGCGGTTTCGATCGCTTCATCGGCAATCTGAACGGAATAGTTCTTTTCCAGGCGGGGCCGGATCCCCCGCAAAATCTCCCGCGCTTCATTAACCGAGGGCTCCAGTACGGTTACGATGCGGAACCTCCGGGCCAGGGCCTCATCCTCGGCAATATGGGTTTTATACTCACTGGCCGTAGTGGCGCCGATGATCTGGACCTCTCCCCGGGCCAAGGAGGACTTGAAGATGGTGGCCGCGTCCGTGGGTACGCCCATGGCCGTTCCGGCCCCAATGAGGGTATGGGCTTCATCTACAAAGAGGATGATGTTGTGCCGCCGCTTCACCTCTTTGATTACGTTCTCGATCCGGTCTTCAAACATCCCCCGGAACATGGTCCCGGCCACTAACGTGTTCATCTGGAGGTTGACGATTTGGAAGTTCCTCAACCGCTTGGGGACGGAATCGGGAGAGAGTTCCAGCCTGGTGGCCAGGCCCTCCACGAGGGCGGTCTTTCCCACTCCAGGCTCTCCGAGGATCATGACCGAGTTGGGCCGATCCCGGTGGCAGAGGATCTCCATCATCTGCCGGATTTCTCCATCCCGCCCGATAATCGGAGGAAGTTTGCCCAAACGGGCCAGTTTGTTCAGGTTTACGCCGAAATTGTTCAGGTAAGGGGGAAGGTCGTAGCGCTTTTTGAAATCCTCGCTCTTTTCGTCAATCACTTTGGTCTCTACGGAGATCAGACGTGTGGCGGTATTGGGTTCCACCCCCATTCCCCGCAGGATGCGGACCGGGATGTTCTGCCCTTCCTGGAAGATGGCCTTAAGGAGGTCGGTGGTTTCGATCACCTTGCGGCCGGAGTTGATCGCTGAATCCCAGGCTAGCTTGAAGATGGCTTTGGTGGAAGGAGGAACCTTCATTCCCCCTCCCCAAACCTGTTTCGAGGAGTTTAGGTACTCCCGTAGGGAGAGAACCACTTCCCGGGGGCTGAAATTCAGCTTTTCGGCGATTTCGGCGAAGAGGCTGCTTTCCACCTCGGTAATGGCCAAAAAGATGTGTTCCACCCCCAGGTAATGATGCTGTCGCTTCTGCGATTCATGAATCGCCGAAGACAGAACCTTGTGGGCCTTTTCCGAAAGATAATCCTTATAATTACTTAGATCGATCATAAAAAATTCGGAGATAGAAACTCTACTTTTCCCTTCCGGGCTTCCGCGGCCGGCCCCTTCGGTTGGCGGCATCGACCAATAGGTGACGCCGCAATTCTTCCAATAATTCCCTCGATTTTTTATCCACCCGCCGGGGAACCCAAATTTTTGGGGAAATCACCAGGTCTCCCCGTCCACTTCCACCGAGCAATGGGATGCCCCCTTCTGGGACTCGAATCGCCTCTCCGCTCTGGGTTCCAGCCGGAACCTTGACTTTGATTTTTCCTCCGAGAGTGGGAACCTCGACTTCTGCTCCGAGGGCAGCTTCCCACACGGCCAAAGGAAGCTCGAGGTGCAGGTCCTCCCCCTTTCGCTCCAAAACTGGGTGTTTCTTCACCCGGACTTCGGCAACCAGGTCTCCCCTTGGACCCCCGCGTCTCGCCTTATTTCCCATTCGGGAGAAGTAAAGGCGACAGTGATCATCCACTCCGGGCGGTACCCGAATGGGGACCCATATGCGCTGTTGGATCCGGCCTTTTCCGGAGCAGGCCTCGCAACGCTGGAGGGAGACTTTCCCGGTCCCCCGGCAACGGTCGCATCCGATGCAAAAAGCCGAGGGAGGAAGGCCCACCTGAATCTGCCCGGCACCGCCGCAAAGGCTGCATAATTTCTGGGGCCCTCCCGCAAAAAATCCCTCTCCCTGGCAGACAGAACAGGGATTCTCCTTTAGAATTTGAACCTTCTTCACCACTCCCCGGACGGCGCTGGCCAGGTCGATTTCCAGGGTGAAGTGAATATCCCTCCCTCTTTCTACACCCTGGAAAACCCCCGGATTTCCCCCTTTGGACCCTTGCTCCCAGAAATCCTCAAACCCTTCCAGGCTGTTCTCTTCGTCCCCTTCGTCCAGCCCCACTTCCCAGAAGCCTTCCTGAAAGGGAACATCAAGTCCTAACCGATCGTATCTTTCCCTTCTGTTCTTATCGGAAAGTGTTTCATACGCCTCCAAAATCTCTTTGAAGCGAAAATCAGTAGTCTTGTTGCCCGGATGGGGAGCGGTCTGGTAGGTGCGGGCTAGCTTTTGGTATGCTTTCTCAATCTCTTCTTCGGTTGCGCCTCTCCGAATTCCCAAAATGTCGTAATAATCTTTTCTGGATGCCATTGATAAAAAACCCGGTCATTCTACCGGAGAATGACTTACCCGGTTCTTATATACCATAAGCCGGCTCTTCTTTTCAACACAAAAGATGGTAGGGGAAAAAGACCCGTAGGGGGCCTCTAAACAAGCAATAAGTATTCCCGCAATGGAAAGAGGCTTTGGAAATGATTCAGAAAAAAAAGGGGGGGATCCTTTCGATCCCCCCCTTAGGAAGGGTTACTTCTTCTCTTCGAATTCTGCGTCCACCACGTCCTCATCTGGCTTGCCAGCCTGGGGACCTGTGGGTCCTGCCCCGGGTTTCTGCTTGGAAGCGGTCTGCTGGTACATGATCTCGGCCAGGCGATGGGAGGCTTTGGTCAAGAGCTCCATTTTCTCCCGAATCCGATTTGTCTCCCCGCCCTGAATGGCTTCTTTAGCTTCCTTGAGTGCCGCTTCGATGGCGCCTACCTCATTGACCGGGATTTTATCCCGGTGTTCGCTGAGAGTTTTCTCGGTCTGATAGACCAGGGTGTCAGCCTGATTCCTCAATTCCACTTCCTGCCGGCGACGTTTGTCATCGGCGGTATGGGCCTCAGCGTCTTTTACCATCTTTTCAACTTCATCCTTGTTCAAACCGCTGGATGCGGTAATGGTGATGGCTTGCTGTTTCCCCGTGGCATTGTCCTTGGCGGAGACATTGAGGATGCCGTTGGCATCGATGTCGAAAGTCACTTCGATCTGAGGGATCCCCCGGGGAGCCGAGGGAATTCCCATGAGATGGAATTTGCCCAGAGTCCGGTTGTCCCGGGCCATATCCCGCTCTCCCTGGAGAACATGAATCTCCACGCTGGTCTGGCTGTCCGCCGCGGTGGAGAAGATTTCGCTCTTCCGAGTGGGAATCGTGGTATTGCGATCGATCAGCCGGGTCATGACCCCGCCCAGAGTCTCGATTCCCAGAGAAAGGGGGGTCACATCCAGGAGAAGAACGTCCTTCACCTCTCCCCCCAGAACTCCGGCCTGAACAGCAGCGCCCGCGGCCACCACTTCGTCCGGGTTCACGCCCTTGTGGGGCTCTTTACCGAAGAACTGGCGGACCAGCTCCTGGACTTTGGGAATCCGGGTGGAGCCACCCACTAGAACGACCTCGTCGATCTGACTGGTTTTGATCCCCGCATCCTCCAGGGCCTGCTTGCAGGGAGGAAGGGATTTTTCCAGGAGGTCCATGACCAGGGACTCGAACTTCCCCCGGGTCAGCTTGATGTTCATGTGCTTGGGGCCGGATGCATCGGCGGTGATGAAGGGAAGATTGATCTCCGTCTCCATGGTGGAGGAGAGCTCGATCTTGGCCTTCTCCGCTCCCTCCTTCAGCCGCTGCAGGGCCATGAGGTCCTTGCTGAGGTCGATCCCCTGGTCTTTCTTGAATTCCGCCGCCAGGAAGTCGATGATCCTCTGATCCAGGTTGTCCCCACCCAGGTGGGTGTCCCCGTTGGTGGATTTGACCTCCACCACGTTGTCCCCGACTTCCAGAATGGAGATGTCGAATGTTCCTCCCCCGAAGTCGTAAACCGCTATGGTCTCGTCTTTCTTCTTGTCCAGACCATAGGCCAGGGCCGCGGCCGTGGGCTCATTGATGATCCGCCGGACATTCAGCCCGGCGATGACCCCGGCGTCCTTAGTGGCCTGGCGCTGGCTGTCGTTGAAATAGGCGGGAACGGTGATGACCGCATCGGTCACCTTCTCACCCAGGTAATCCTCGGCCGACTTCCTCAGCTTCTGGAGGATCAGGGCCGAGATCTCCGGCGGGGAGTATTCCTTGTCCTTGATCTTCACCCGGGCCGCGCCGCTCCCATCCTGGATTACCTTGTAGGGAACCATTTTCATCTCTTCGTTCACTTCATTGTAGCGACGGCCCATGAAACGCTTGATGGAATAGACCGTATTTTCCGGGTTGGTGACCGCCTGCCTCTTGGCCACCTGACCCACCAGACGGTTTCCGTCCTTGGTAAAGGCCACCACCGAAGGGGTCAACCGGCTTCCCTCTTCGTTAATGATGACCTTGGGGTCGCCCCCTTCCATCACGGCAACGACGGAATTCGTCGTTCCTAGATCAATTCCGATGATTTTGGCCATTTTATTTTCCTCCCCCAGTTATCCTCTTGTAGGGTATATTTGAAAAATCAAAAATCTAAGTTTTACCTAAACTTAATCACTGGATTGGTTCCTGTCAAGGAAACCTCGGCCCATTTTCCCCCGGAATCCAGTTCCTTGCCCGTTTAGCCGGCCCGGACTGTTAAAGCACCCCCAATTCAGCGGCGTTCAGGTCTCAAGCACGGGTCCCTGCAGCCCGGGATCGCGGTTTGGCCGAAGGTTTGGAAAAAACCAGTCCATTTTTCTGGGTTGCATCGACTTCAACGGTATCCCCCTCGGAGAATTCTCCCTCCAGAATCTTGAGCGCCAGTGGGTCCTGGATGAAGCGCTGAATCGCCCGTTTAAGAGGCCGGGCTCCGTAAATCGGGTCGAACCCTTCCTTGGCCAGGAACTCTTTGGCCCGCTCCGTCAGGGTCATAGAGATCTTCCGCTCCGCTAGGCGTTTCCTCAGGTTCCGTAGCTGGATCTCGACGATTTCTTTAATATTTTCAAGAGTGAGCGCGTGGAAAATAATAACCTCATCCACTCGGTTCAGGAATTCAGGCTTAAAATGAGCCCGCAGCGCCTCGAGCACCCTTCGTCTCATCTCTTCATAGTCCCGGGCCTCCTGATCCTGGATCCACTGGCTTCCAATGTTGGAGGTCATAATGATCACCGTGTTCTTGAAGTCTACCGTGCGCCCTTTCCCGTCGGTAAGCCGTCCGTCGTCAAGGATTTGGAGGAGAGCGTTGAAGACCTCCGGATGGGCCTTTTCCACCTCATCGAAGAGGACTACGGAATAGGGTTTCCGTCGCACCGCCTCAGTCAGGTATCCCCCTTCTTCGTACCCCACATAACCCGGGGGTGCACCGATCAGCCGGGCAACGGAGTGTTTCTCCATGAACTCGGACATATCCAGACGAACCATGGCCTGTTCATCGTCAAATAGAAATTCCGCTAAGGCCCGGGCCAGTTCGGTTTTTCCGACCCCGGTGGGCCCCAGGAAGATAAAGGATCCGATGGGGCGATTGGGGTCCTGCAGGTCGGCCCGGGCCCGGCGGACGGAGTTGGAAACCAGGCGAATCGCCTCTTCCTGGCCCACTACACGATTCTTCAAGCGGGATTCCATCTTGAGGAGTTTTTCGATCTCCCCCTCTATCATCTTGGAAACGGGGATCCCCGTCCACTTGGCCACCACTTCGGCCACGTCTTCGGCATCCACCTCCTCCTTGAGCATCTTTCGCTCTTTCTGCAGGGCCGCCAGGGCCTGATTTTCCCTCTCCAGGTTTTTTTGGAATTCACTGGCCTTGCCGTATCGAATTTCCGCTACCTTGGCCAGGTTCCCCTCCCTTTCAAATTGCTGCTCCTGCCGCTTGGCTTCTTCCATCCTTTCCTTCAGGGTACGAATCTTCTGGATGGCCTCTTTCTCCTTCTGCCAGTGGGCCTTCATGCCTTCGCTCTGGCTTCTGAGCTCGGCCAGCTCTTGGTCGATTTTCTCCAGCCGCTCCAGGGAGGACTTGTCTTTCTCCTTCAGCAAGGCCTGTCGCTCGATCTCCACCTGGGTGATCTTCCGCTCCACCTCGTCCACCTCCACGGGCATGCTGTCGATTTCGATCCTCAGCCGGGAAGCGGCCTCATCGATCAGGTCGATGGCTTTGTCGGGAAGGAAACGATCGGATATGTACCGGTGGGACAGGGTCGCCGCGGCCACGATGGCCGAGTCCTGAATCCGGACTCCATGGTGCACTTCGTAGCGCTCCTTCAGCCCGCGAAGAATGGCGATGGTATCTTCCACTGTGGGCTCGGAGACCATCACCGGCTGAAATCGCCGCTCCAGGGCGGCATCCTTTTCCACATGCTTACGATACTCATTGATGGTCGTTGCCCCGACGCACCGCAATTCCCCCCGGGCCAAGGCCGGTTTCAGCATATTGGAGGCGTCCATGGCCCCCTCCGCCGCACCCGCCCCCACCAGGGTGTGCAGCTCATCGATGAAGAGAATGATTTCCCCTTCCGCCTCGGTGATCTCCTTGAGGAGGGCCTTCAGGCGGTCTTCGAACTCTCCCCGATACTTAGTCCCGGCGATCAGGGCTCCCAAATCCAGGGCCACGAGTTTTTTATTCTTCAGGGTTTCCGGCACGTCCCCGTTGACGATCCGTTGGGCCAGGCCTTCCACAATGGCCGTTTTCCCCACTCCGGGCTCTCCGATCAAGACCGGGTTGTTTTTCGTCCTGCGGGAAAGGACTTGGAGGACCCTGCGGATTTCGTCGTCCCGGCCGATGACCGGGTCGAGTTTGCCCTTGCGGGCCAAGTCGGTCAAATCCCGGGTGTAACGGGTCAGCGCCTGGTATTTCTCTTCTGGGCTCTGGTCGGTTACCCGCTGGGAACCCCGGATCGACATGAGGACTTTATAGACGGCATCCTTGCTGGCTCCCAGGCCGAGCAGGATACGGGAGGCCGACCCATCTCGCTCTTCAATAATGGCCAGAAGCATATGCTCCGTGCTCACGTATGCATCTTTGAGCCGCTCGGCCTCCTCGAAGGAGCTGTCCATCACTTTTTTCAGGCGGGGCGAAATATATACCTGACCCGCTCCCCCGCCATAGACTTTGGCAATCTTGTCCAAGGCTTCCTCGACTTGGGTGGTAAGGGCGGGAATGGAAACTCCAAGCTTCTGAAAGACTTGAGGAATAATTCCTTCGGTTTGGAGAATCAGGGCCAGCAGGAGGTGCTCGGGTTCCACTTGCTGGTGCTCATGCTTTTCGGTTATGGCCTGGGCCTCTTGCAAGGCCTCCTGGGCTTTCAGGGTTAATTTGTCGAATCTCATCTTCTTTCCTTTCTTCAGTCAAAATAAGGGTCTCCAAAATCATGGGAGGAGGAATAGATGATAGCGAAGTCAACTTTTCCGTAGAAAAAAAAGGGGGGCTTTCGCCCCCCCTCAAG
This sequence comes from Thermodesulfobacteriota bacterium, assembly GCA_035624375.1. GTDB lineage: Bacteria > Desulfobacterota > SM23-61 > SM23-61 > SM23-61 > SM23-61. The sequence continues at coordinate 16,222 of DASPRR010000444.1, forward strand.
GATTGGGTGTTTAGCCAACGTCCACTTTGATCTGTTTCGGCCTGGCCTCTTCCGCCTTGGGAATCGTGACCTCCAGAATGCCGTCTCTGAAGCGGGCTTTTACTTTCTCCTGTTGCACCGTACTGGGCAGGGTGAAAGCCCGCATGAAGGAGCCGTAGGTCCGCTCCATACGATGGTAGCTTTCTTCCTTCACATCCTTTTCCAGCTTTTTCTCGCCCTTGAGAGTCAGGGTGTTATCCTTGACTTCAAGGGTCAAATCTTCTTTCGTCACCCCCGGAAGCTCCACGTTAAGAACGATCGCTTCCTTGGTTTCGTAAATATCCACCGCTGGAACCCAACCGCCCTGAGCCATTTCTTCCTCCGTCCACGGAGTACGGGTCCGGAAGTCAGACATCAAACGGTTCATTCTTTCCTGCAATGCCGACATTTCCCGGAAGGGATCCCATCGAATCATCGCCATCGTTTTATCTCCTTTCCTATGGATTGAAACTTTTTTATCGATTCATCCAAAAAGTAAGCATGGAATTCCTCCTTGTCAACCCCGTGGAGGCACGAGTTGTTTCGCGGGGTTGACCGTGGCCTATTCAAGGAGGCAAAGAAGGAATCGAGGGGGTGGGGAAGGAAACGGAGGGGAGAGAAAGGGAACCCTCAGAGTTCTTTTTTCTCTTGACCCAGCTTCTTGAACCAGACCTGGATGTCCTCCAGGTCTGGGAACTGTCCCTGCAAGAAGGCCCTCAGCTTGTCCGCAACTTTTTTTTCAATCTGACGGGCCCGCTCCCGGGAGACCTTTAGCTGGGTTCCGGCTTCCTGCAAGGTCATGGGTTCATCGGCCATGAGACGGTTTTTCAGGAGGAAGGCCTCTTTGGGTTTAAGCCTGAGGGTGAACTCTTCGATCTTTTTCCCAAGAATTTCATTGAACTGTGTACCGGTAACGGTCTCCTCCGGCGTATCTCCCCCAGGGAGGACATCCATGTAAGTCTGGCGGCCATTATCTTCCAGGGGAGTGTTGAGCGAGAGGTCCCCACCTTCCAGCCGCTGGTCCATTTGCGTGACCTCTTCCTTGGTCACATTCAAGGCTCCGGCCAGGAGCTTCGGTCCCGGGTCAAACCCCATGGCTTCCAGGCGACCTTTCTCCTTCTTCAAGCGGAAGAAGAGCTTCCGCTGGGCCTGGGTCGTCCCGATCTTTACCAGGCTCCAATTGTCGATCAGGAATTTCAGGATGTAGGCTCGGATCCACCAGGAAGCATAGGAGGAGAGCTTCACCTCCCGGTAGGGATCAAATTTCTTCACCGCCTGCATGAGGCCCAGGTTTCCTTCCTGGATCAGGTCCAGGAGGTTGCTGTAGGCTCGCTGGTATTCGAAGGCAATTTTCACCACCAGACGCAAATTGGAAACCACCAGCCGCAGGGCTGCGCTGCGGTCCTTCTCCTCCCTCCACTTCTGGGCCAGGGCCCTTTCCTCCTCTCGGGTGAGGAGGGGGAATTGGCGAATTTCCAGTAAGTACCTCTTTAAGGGGTCAAAGACCTCAATGGCGGCCGATTTTTCGGCCACCACCAAATCTTTCGCCTCGGACGGCGGCAGGTCCAAAGGGACAAAGAGGTCCTTTTCCAGATCAGGTTCGCTCATTGTACTCCCACCGTGAGGTAGCCTGTCTCTCCCGTCCGCCAATCCCGCACCAGGAGCAGGGCCTCTTGCCCCGGACGGAGTTGTTCCACGATTCGATGATAGTCCTTGAGCCCCCGGAGAGTTTGCTGATTAATCTGATAGACGATATCTCCAGCCTCCAGGCCAGCCTGTGCAGCCGGGCCCTGCGGATCGACCCGGGCGACCAGAACTCCGTCGCGGGAGTTCAAACGCCTTTTGCGCGCCTCTAAGATGGAAATCTCTTTCACTTCCATCCCCAGTCTGCTTTCCAGTTCCAACGCCGCCATACGGGGCGAAGGCAGGTAGGCCTCCACCACGGGTTGGACGGTGATTCTTTCCCCCTTGCGCAGGAGGACGACTTCCACCCTCTTCCCCACCCGGGTCCCGGCAAGGCGGTTGCGCAGCTCGTTGGCGTTTTCAATGGCCCCCCCGTCCAGGTTCACGATTACGTCTCCCCGGCGGATACCAGCCTTTTCGGCTGGCCCACCCTTGGTCACCTCGGCCACCAGCGCTCCTTTGGGTGATTTCAGGTTCAGACTCCTGGCCAAAGAAGGGGTCACCTCTTGGAGACTCATTCCCAACCAGCCGCGGGTCACTTTTCCGGTTTTGATCAAGGACTCGGCCACGGCCGTAGCCATGTTGCTGGGGATGGCGAACCCGATTCCTTCAAACCCTCCGGATTCGGAGACGATGGCAGCATTGACTCCGATGACCTCCCCCCATAGGTTGAGTAGCGGACCACCGCTGTTTCCCGGGTTGATGGCCGCGTCGGTTTGGATGAAATCCTGATAGCTGGAAGGGTCTAATATCCCCGCGCGGTGCTTGGCGCTGATGATTCCGGCAGTAACTGTCTGTTCCAACCCGCGCGGGTTGCCGATGGCCACCACCCATTCTCCCACTCGCAGTTTGTCCGAGTCGCCGAATTTCAGGAAAGGGGTATTAGGCGGAAGCTTGATCTGGATGACCGCCAAGTCGGTCTTGGGGTCCACCCCCACAATCTTGGCCTCCATCTCTTCCCCCGAGGCGATCTTAACCTGGACTTTCGTGGCCCCATTGACCACGTGGTTGTTAGTTATAATATGTCCATTGCCGTCGATGATCATCCCCGTCCCGATTCCCCGCACCTCTCTCCGGT
>DASPRR010000445.1:0-10668 GCA_035624375.1 Thermodesulfobacteriota bacterium
GAACGGCTTTTGCAGCAGGGGCGGGCCCAGAGGTTCGAGGAGCAGATCAAAGAGTGGTTGAAGGAATTTGAGGGGAAGCCCGAGACGCGCCAGGTCCTGGAAGAGATGGAAGAACTGCTCCGGGGTCTGCGCCCCGATTCGCAGGAGGTCATGGAGCAGGAGCAAAAAGGAAAATTCCCCCCCCTCTCTTCCCGCCAGGAAGACCTGAAAGAAAGGACCCGGGCCCTGAAAGAGAAGCTGGACATGATCGCTCAGCTCTTCCCGGGCATGGACACGGAGGTCTTGAAGAACCTCGAAGGAGCGGCGGACTCCATGGGTGAGGCCTCGGGCAAGCTGAAGGGCGAGGATGCTCCCGGAGCCATCCCTCCGGAGCAGGAAGTTCTCCGTCGGTTGAATCAATCCCAGCAGGCCATGCGGCAGATGTCCCAGCAGATGGCCATGCGCGGACAGATCAACCGTTGGGGGCGGCCCTGGGGATACGATCCCCGACCCGGCTGGTATTATGGTCCATGGGCCCCGCTGCCCACGCTTCCCCAGCCGGAGGTGAAACGGCCGATCGAGAGAGGATACACGGGGATCGACCGGGAGGAGTTTGAAACTCCCTCCAAAGACGCCTACCAGGTTCCCAAGACCTTTCGCGAGAAGATCATGGAAGCGCTGAAAGAGAATCCCCCCTCTCCCTACAAGCGCGAGGTGGAGCAATATTTCAGGGGTTTGAGCGAATGAAAAAAATGGGCTTTACCCTGATTCTATCGGTCCTGCTGATGATGCCCTCTGCGGGGCACCCTGTATCTCCCCAGGTTCTCGCTTCGCTGGAGGAGAAGGTGGAACGGTGGGAGGTGGAAGAAGCCTGGAAGGAAGCGGAAGGGCTCCTGAGGACCGAGAGCCGGGATCCCCAGGTCCTGGAGACGGCCGCCCAGATCGCCTTCCATCGGGGGGAATACGGGTCGGCCAGGAATCTCATCCAGTCGGCTCTGGAAATCGGAGGGGAAGACGAAAAGCGGAGGGCCTTTTCCCTCTTCGTCGAATCGACGCTGGGGGTGCTGTCGTCTTTTCAAAAATATGAGAGCCCCCATTTCATCATCCACCTGGACGAGAAACAGGACGGAATTCTGGTGGATTATCTCCGGGACAACCTGGAGCGGACCTACCGGGTCATGGCCGAACGGTACGGCTTCCAGCCGAAAGAAAAAATCCGCGTGGAGGTCTTCCCGGACACCAGGGCCTTCTATCTGTGCTCCACTCTTTCCGCGCGGGACATCGAAGTGGCGGGAGCGGTAGGCCTGGCCCAGTTTAACAAGCTGTTGATTCTCTCTCCCCGGGCTCTGGTGTACGGATACCGCTGGATGGATTCTCTCTGCCACGAGTACCTTCATTACCTGATCATGAAGCTCACGGCCAACAGAGCCCCCATCTGGTTTCATGAAGGGTTGGCCAAATACGAAGAGACGCGGTGGCGCGGAGGACCCTCCTACTTGAATCTCCTCTCGCAGACCCTTCTGGCTCAAGCTCTGTCCAAGGGGAAGCTCATCGAATGGGAGAAGATGGAGAACTCCTTCATCAAGCTGGAGACCCCCGAGGAAGTGCAGCTGGCCTACGCCCAGGCGGCCTCGGTCATTGATTTCATTCTTTCCCGGGCCGGAGACCCGGGGCTTCGGGAGATCATGCGCCGAATGGGGGACAGCAGTTCTCCGGAAGGGGCGAGGGAAGCCATCCAGCAGGTGCTGGGATGGCCCTTCCTCGAGTTCAGCGAAAAATGGAAGGAGTCATTGGCGAAGAAGGACCTGAAGGAGATGGACGGCGTCCACGCGCGGCGCTACAAGATCAAAGAGGGGAAGTCCGACGAAGAACGGGTGGAGATGAACGAGATCAAATCCATGATCGCCCGGAACCGCGCCCACCTGGGCGACCGGCTCAAGGAGCGGGGGCGGATGGAAGCAGCGGTCTTGGAGTACCACCGGGCCCTGGCGGAAAGCCGGGAGTCGGTTCCGGTGATGAACCGGCTCTCGGACGCGCTTATCCGCATGAACCGGGCACCGGAAGCGCTGAAGGTGTTAAAGGAGGCCGAGGCCCTCGCGCCGGACCATCCCACGATCTACAGCTACATGGGTAAAGCTTTTCTCAAGATACAGGATTTTCCCTCGGCCCGGGGGGCCCTGGAAGAATCCATCCAGATCAATCCCTTCAACCCGGAGGTCCATCAGAACCTGGCCCTGGCGGCGGAAAGGATGGGAGATTCCGACACCGCCCTGCGGGAAAGGGAGATTTTGCGCAGACTCGTTCGGTGAGGAAGAGTATGGAAACCGCACCAGAGCTCCAGATAACCGATCATGACCTTTCCCAGGTCGAGGAAATGGGCCGCAAGAAGGCCGATATCGTGCAGGAGGTCCACAAGGTGATCATCGGCCAGGATAAGGTGATCGAAGAGGTCCTGATCGCCCTCTTCTGCCGCGGCCACTGTCTCCTGGTGGGAGTGCCCGGCCTGGCCAAGACCCTGCTCATCTCTACCCTGGCCGGGATCATGGAACTCAAGTTCAACCGAATCCAGTTCACCCCGGACCTCATGCCCTCGGACATCACCGGGACGGATATCCTGGAAGAAGAGGCGGTCAGCAAACGTCGTTCCTTCCGCTTTCTGAAGGGCCCCATTTTCACCAACATCCTCCTGGCCGATGAGATCAACCGCACTCCTCCCAAGACCCAGGCCGCCCTTCTCCAGGCCATGCAGGAGTACCGGGTTACCGCCGGAGGCGTTACCCATGCCCTGGACCTCCCTTTCTTTGTCCTGGCCACCCAGAACCCCATCGAGCAGGAGGGAACCTATCCCCTGCCGGAGGCTCAGCTCGACCGGTTCATGTTCAACATCTCCATCGAATATCCAGCCCTGGAACAAGAGATGGAGATCGTGGCCGCCACAACCTCTTCGTACCAGCCGGCCCTGCAAAAGGTGATCACCGGGGAAAAGATTCTGGAGATGCAGGACCTCGTCCGGAAGGTCCCCGCTTCTTCCCATGTGATCGGCTACGCGGTCAAGCTTTTGAGGGCGACTCGGCCCCGGGAACCCGAAGCCCTTCCTTTCGTAAAGGACTGGGTGGAGTGGGGGGCAGGGCCCCGGGCTTCCCAGCACCTGATCCTGGCGGCCAAGGCCAAGGCGATCATGGACGGGCGCTACGTGGCTTCGGTGGAAGACATCAAGTCGGTCATCCGCCCCATCCTCAAACACCGGATCATCACCAACTTCAAGGCTCAGGCCGAGAGTGTTACCTCGCTGGAGGTCATCGACCACGTGCTGAAAGAGGTCAGCCCGTGAACCTTTTCGACCCCCGGGTGCTCACCCGAATCAAGAACCTTTCCCTCCGCGCCCGATCGGTGGTGGACGGGGTCATGGTGGGCATTCATCCTTCGCGGGCCAAGGGGTTCAGCTCGGAGTTCGAGGGACACCGGGAGTACGCGCCCGGGGATGAAGTCCAGCACATCGACTGGAAGACCTTCGGGAAATTCGATCGGTATTTCATCAAGGAGTATCAAGAGACCACCCACCTGCGAGCCTACATCGTCCTGGACAGGAGCGCGTCCATGGGCTACGCCTCGGACGGGTATAGCAAATTCGATTACGGCGCTACCCTGGCCGCGTCCCTTTCGTACCTGCTCCTGAAACAACAAGATGCGGTGGGGCTGATTCTCTTCTCCCGCAGGATCGAGAGAATGATCCCGCCCAAGGCCGCTCCCGGACACTTCTGGGCCATCCTGAAGGCGCTGGAGGGACAGAAGCCCGAGGGTGAGACTTCGGGGGGGGATGTGCTGCAGGAGCTGGCCGGCTCTTTGAGGCGGAGGGGACTGATTATTCTCATCTCCGACCTCCTGGATGATCCGTTAAAGGTTTTACGGGGGTTGAAGCAGATGCGCTCCCGGGGGAGCGATGTTCTGGTCTTTCACCTGTTGGACCGGGACGAGCTGGAGTTCCCCTTCGACCAGCCAGCCGTTTTCAAGGACCTGGAAGAAGACCTCCGCCTGCCGGCTGATCCCCAGGTGATCCGGTCGGCCTATCTGCAGACCCTCCGCTCCCTCATGCAGACCTATGAAAAAACCTGCGCCTCTTACCAGATCGACTACCATCTCTTCCCCACTTCGGTCGGCCTGGACAAAGCCCTGACGAAGTATCTGACCTGGAGGAAGAATTTCAAACCACGATAGATAGGATGAATCCGAAGAACGAAATTTGAAATCCGAAAGAAATTTGAGTGAGCGAAATTTCCATTTTTCGAAACGAAAACCAAAGAGGTTTTTACACATGTTTCAACCCCCGTCATTCCGGCGAAAGCCGGAATCCAGAATTGCCGTAAAAACCTGGATTCCGGGTCGCGCTTCGCTTGCCCGGAATGACGACATCCCCTCCCTTCAAGAGCTTGCAGGAAATTCCAAAGGGCCGCAATTTCTGCGATTGGAAAATTTAGGGGTTTGGATTTTCCTTTGGTTTCGGGTTTCGATATCCGGATTTCGGATTTGATTCCTTTATGAGCATCACTTTTTTAAATCCCCTTTTCCTCTTCGGCCTGGCCGCCGGCGTGATCCCCATTCTGATCCACCGCCTTGTTCAGCGTCATGGGAAAGTGAAAAAGTTTTCCGCCGTCCGCCTTCTCCTGCTGTCCCAGCAAAACCTGGTCCGGCCCGAGCGGCTGAAGGAGTTCATTCTCCTGGCTCTGCGGGTCCTGGCGGTGATGAGCCTGGCCCTGCTGGTTGCCCGGCCGGTCTGGCTCTTTCCCGGGGTCTTTTCCTCCGGGGAAGAAGGGGCCAAGGTTTTGATCCTGGATAACTCCCTGAGCATGGGGTACCGGGAGGACCGGGGAGAGCGGTTCGAGCTGGCCAGAACCCATGCCCGGGAAATTTTAAATACCCTGAAAGGCCGGGTGCTCATCCTTCCCACGGCGTCCGTTCCGGGGAAGATTCTCGATGAACATCCCGTGGAGTGGATGAATTCGGAGCAGGCCCTCCGGGAACTGGACACGATCTCCCTTTCCTTCGGCAAGGGAGACCCGGGGGCCGCTTTGAACCGTGCCTTTCAGGCGGGGAAGGATTTAAAAGCGCCCCTGGAAGTGGTGATCCTCACTGACCTGGCCCGGGGAGAATGGGAAGGACTGCAACAAGGGCAGTTGAAAAATGTCCCCTCCAACTTGACTCTGACCTTTGTCCGCTTCGGAGGTATTGAGAGGGACCCCAATCTCACGGTCAAAGAGGTGCGCTTGAGCCTGGGAGAAGCAGTGGTGGGGGCTCCCAGCCGCCTGGAAGTGACCGTAGGAAATCTGTCCAGTCAAGCCGCTTCGGCTCAGGTGCAACTGATTTTGAACAGCGCCAAAGTGGAACAGAAATCCATCGATCTCCCGTCGGGAGAGGACGGGAAACTCAGCTTTGATCTCACCCCGGACAAGCCCGGCTGGGTGAGGGGAGAAGTCCGCCTGGCCGGCGATCGCCTTCCTCTCGACGACCGGTTCTATTTCCCCGTAAAAGCTAGGGAGAGAGTAAAAGTCCTGGTCGTGGATGGCGATCCCCGGACAGCCTTCAAGGCGAGCGAGAGCTATTACCTGGTAAACGCCCTCCAGCCGGGGCGGGGAGAGGGAACCCCCTTCAGCGTCCAGGTGATTCAGGAGGGGGAACTGGAGCGCATGGACCTGAAGTCCTACGAGGCCATCTTCCTCCTGAATGTCCCCCAGCCCCCTCCTTCTCCGCTGGCTGCTTATCTGCAGGCCGGCAAGCCCCTGTTTATCTTCCTTGGGAACCGGGTGAACCCGGAACAATATCAGCGCCTTCCTTTTTTTACCTGGCAGCTGAAGGAGGTAAAGGAAGGAGGGGTGTCGGCGCGGCTACTCCCGGGACCAGGAAGTCTGAGCCGGGAAGGCTTTACGTCCCTTTCCGGAATTTCGGGGGAGAGCCTAAAGAAAGCCTCCTTCGAACGCTACTACCGCGTAGTCAAGACCGGTAAGACTCTTTTGATGTTGGAGAACGGAGACCCCCTTCTGTTGGAGGGAGAGTGGGGGCGGGGGCATATCTTCTTGTTTGCCTCCAGCGCCGACCTGGACTGGAATGACCTTCCCCTAAGCGCCGCCTTCCTGCCTCTTATCCACGGGCTGCTGAAAGAAGCCGTGGGTTTGTCCCAGAGCCCTCTTCCTCCAACCCTGCGGGTGGGTGAATCTTTTCCGGGGACAGCCCCGCCTGCACAGATTGCCGGAATCCCGGGAGGGCCGGGCATATACCAGTTTTCCGCGGCCTCTGGGGATGAGTGGCGGGGATTGAACCCGCCGGTGGAAGAATCCGACCTTAGGAAGATGACCGCGGAAGAGATGAAAAAACGGTTGGTATCCATGGAAGTCAAGGTCATCGAATCCAGAGAAGGGAGCGCGGGAACTCCCCTGGCCGGTCGAAAGGATCTCTGGCCTTATATCTTGGGCTTCCTGCTCGCGATCCTGGGAATCGAGATGGGGGTGGCCGGAAGGATATGATCTCCAGGAGAGAGTTCCTGCGATCGGCGCTGGCCCTGGGCGGTGGTGTTCTCTTCGTCCCTAAGCATCTCTATGGGGAGAACTCCTTCCCCCACTTTTTCTTCACCCAAATCCGCTACCGGGGCGGAGCCTGGGACCCCAACCCCCAGTTCGTGGAAGCCATGGTGGAAGAGCTGGAGTTGCGGACCAGCATCGATGGCGCCCGGGAAAGGCGGGCCATAGAGCTGTCCGACCCCGATCTCTTCTACTCCCCCTTCCTCTTCATGGCCGGAAAATATGAATTCGAACCCCTCACCCCGCAGGAGAGGGAGATTCTGCGGAGATACCTGACTTTCGGTGGATTTCTCTTCGCAGAAGATACCTTAGGGGTGAAAGGATATGGCTTTGACCGGGCTTTCCGGGCGGAAATAAAAAGGGTTTTCCCGGGCCAGGAATTGAAACGCCTGCCGCTGGATCATCCGGTTTACCAGAGTTTTTATTTGATCAACCAGATCGGGGGAAGGCAGCCGATCAGCCCTTATTTCGAGGGAGTTATCCTGGATCAATGGACGCCGGTGATCTATTCGCAGAACGACCTTTCCGGGGCTTGGTCCAGGGATAAGTTGGGCAAATGGGTCTATGAGTGCACTCCGGGCGGCGAGGCGCAGAGGTCCCTGGCTTTCAAAGCCGGGATCAACGTGATCGTCTATTCATTGACCTCCGATTACAAGAAGGACCTGGTCCACCATCCGTTCATCAAGAAGCGTCTGAACCCATGACCTGGAAGGATATCACTCTATCTCCCCTGCTTCCTCTCTGGCTGATCCTGGCCCTCCTGGGCCTGGGGGTCCTGGCCCTGATCCTCCAGTATCCCCGCCTCCGGACAAGAGTGGGGCGCAGCCGGTGCCTCTGGCTCTCCGCCCTCCGCCTGGGAGCTTTGCTCTTGCTCATCGGCTGCTTTCTCGACCCCGCTTCCACGGAAAGGGTGGAGAAGAAATCTTCCCCCACCCTGGCTCTTTTCGTGGACACCTCTTCCACCATGGCCCTGCCGGGGAGAGGCGGAAAGAGCCGGCTCGAAGAGGGAATAGCCCTTTTGCTGGGCGGAGAGAAGCCCCTGTTGAAATCCCTCTCGGAAAGATTCGAAGTCCAGGTCTATGCGTTGGGAGAATCCACCAGACCCGTGGAAGCAGGGGAGGTCTCCAAGCTGAAGCCCGCAGGAAGCCGGGGGGACCCTGCTGCGGCCGTCGAAAAGCTGTCTTCCAGAAATGTTCTACCCGTCCTCTTGAGCGACGGAAGGGTGAAGTGGGAAGGGAAGGGTTCTCTTAGGCTTCCCTTTTTCACGGTCCCGGTCGGGGACCCGGGCGATTACCGGGACATCTGGATTGAAACGCTGAAAGCGCCGGCCGTCGCCTTCCGCGGCCGGGAGGTCAGAGTCGAGGCAGTGGTGAAGAGCCACGGCTTTCGGGCGTTGACCCTTCCCGTATCGCTCCGGGACGGCCAGAAGCTTCTTACCGCCCAGAGCATCCGCATCCAGGGGGACTCTGCTGAAATCCCCCTGTCCCTTTCTTTCACCCTGGAAGATGTGGGCCCGCATCATCTGTCCCTTTCCGTTCCCCCGCAGGCAGGGGAGGGCAGCGCCCTCAATAATTCTTTCCCCTTTTCTCTCCGCGTGGCCAGGGACAAGGTCCGCATTCTGATGATTTCAGGACACCCCAGCCTGAATTACCGTTACCTGCGAATGGCCTTCAAAAGCGATCCATCCATCGATCTCCTCTCTTTCGTTATCCTGCGGACGCCTACAGATGTTCTCAATGTCCCCCTTCAGGAACAAAGCCTGATTCCCTTTCCGGTGGAGACTCTCTTTTCCAAGGAGCTTCCCCAATTTGACCTCCTGGTCCTGGATGATTTTTCCTTTCACCTGTACGTCAAGCCCGCATACCTAGAGAAGGTGAGGGAATTCGTAAAGGCGGGGGGGGGGCTGGCGATGATCGGAGGTCCGAACCTTCTTGACGGAGGAAAGTACTCCGGCACCCCCATGGAAGATGTCCTTCCGGTTTCCACGGCGGGGAAGGGAGAATATCAGAGGGAGATAGCCGCGAAGGTGAAACTGACCCGCTCCGGAGGGAGCCATCCCATCACCCGCCTTGAGGCGACCGAGAAAGAGAATCTCGACCTTTGGAAAGAGATGCCGGCCCTCGACGGGATCAACCGGGTGCAGATGAAAACATCGGCAACAGCCCTTCTGGAGGGCGGGGATGGAGTTCCTTCCCCGATTGTCTCCGTGGGAAAATACGGCCAGGGACGTGTTTTGGTTCTGGCCACCGACTATTCCTGGAAATGGTACATGGGAATGGTGGGAAGGGGAAGGGGCCAATGGGCTTACCACCGATTTGTGGAGAGAACGGTTCGATGGCTAACCAGAGACCCCGGCCTGGACCCCATCCAGGTCCTCCTTCCCGAAGATCGCTTCCGAAGAGGGCAGAAAAAGGAAGTCCGGGTCCGGGTGCAGTCCCAGGAGGAATCCCCCGAGACCCAGGGGGCGGTTCATTTCTCCGTATTAGACCCGATGGGGGTGAAGATTGGGGCAGAGTTTAAAATCTCGGGTCGGCCAGGGGAATATTTGGCCTCCTTCGCCCCGGAGAAAGAGGGGACCTATAAATTGAAGGTGGAAACCGCCGGCGGGTCTGTGGAAGAGTCGGTTGAGATTTCGGAGCCGATAGAGGAACGGGACGGTCTTCCGGATCATGAGCGGCTCAGAATGATAGCCGAGTCCACGGGGGGAAAATTCATCTCTTCGAAAGAAGACCTTCTCCCGGAACTCCTGAGCGCGGTGGGAAAGAGAGAGAGCCGCTACCTGGAGGAGAGACGAACTCCTCTCTGGGCCCATTTCTCCCTGCCGGCGCTGATCCTTGCCCTTCTTTCGGCGGAATGGTATTTCCGTCGCAGGTGGGGACTGATCTGATTTCGGATTGCGGATTGGGGATTTCGGATTGAAAGACGTATGGGTGACTTTGGGACGCGAGGTGGTCCGAGAAGAAATTGAAAACGATAGGTGAATTGAATGGCAGTGGGAAGTCTTTGTTTCTTCAATCCGAAATCCGCAATTTTTCAGTCGGAGGTTTCCCATGAAAAAATCACTCACCCTGACCCTATTCCTTATCCTGTTCCTCCTTCCCCTATGGGTCCACTCCGCCTGTCGCAATCCCTACCTGGCCGGAGAGGGGCCTCTCATTGAGCCGGCGGCCGCATCGGGGAAGGTGGAGATCAAATGGTTCGGCCACTCTTTCTTCCAGATCACCTCCAGCTCGGGTACGGTGATCATAACCGACCCCTTCGGCGCCATGGGCTTTCCGCTGCCCGAGGTCTGGGCCCATGTGGTGACCGTGGGACGGGAGCACGGGAACCATAATAATGTGGGACTGGCGAAAGGGAAGCCGGTCATTCTCCGGGGACTCAAGGAGGGGAAGGACGAATGGGATACCGTTAATTACACCTTCCGGGATGTGCTCATCTACAACATTCCCGTTCATCAGAGAGGTTTTGCGGATTACAGCCTGAGCATGAAGGGGTCGGCCTTTGTCTTCGAGATGGACGGACTCTGCATCCTCCACTCCGGGGACATCAGCGAGCCCTACAACGAAGACCAGCTCCAGCTTATCGGGCACGTGGACATTCTCCTGCAGGTGATTGGGGGGACTTTCACCATAGGTCCCGAAGGGGCGCTGCAGATCATCGATAAGCTCAAACCCAAGATCGTCATCCCCATGCACTTCTGGTACAACATGGGCCAGCTGGAAAAATTCATCGAGGGCCCGCTCCCCGCCCGTCGTCTGGACACTAATACCATCACCGTCAGCAAGGAAACCCTTCCCAAGGAAACGGAAATCCTGATCCTGAAGGTTTCAAGGGAAGGAGACCTTTAGAATGGGGAATGCGGATTAGAAGCGTAGGGGCGACCCGGTGGGTCGCCCCTAAGGTTTGTTACCATGTTGCGCACCATTTGACTTTTTAGAGAATAAAATCAATCCTACCCATCCTCTTACCAGCACTGCTAACGAGAGAAAAAAGGTTTCGTGAACAAAAGGGAAGAAATCTGAACTTTCTTTTGAGCTCCCTTTCGAATTCCCTTAAAACTTGACAAATCCGCCTAATTCCCCTAATTTTTAAGGAGGCGGGATGATCCTTATTGATAGCC
>DASPRR010000380.1:0-2667 GCA_035624375.1 Thermodesulfobacteriota bacterium
CTTTTCTTTGTACCGGGGTTCCTTCAGGACGTTGTAGATCATCATGGGCCTGTTTTCCTGAAAAACGTATCCCACCACGCCCTCTCCCAGTTTAAGGCTTCTCTCTTTCAGGTATTCCTCGCTCATCGCCTGAGTGGCCCGGATTTTCAGGGCGCTGTCCCTCTCGTCCAAGAGCCAGAGGGAGCAAACCTTGGACTTCATCACCTCCGCGGTGACCACCACAATGAGGCGCAGGATGTCCTCCAGGTAGAGGTCGGAGGAGATAGCCTTGCTGATCTTGGAGAGGGCTTCCAGCTTTTTGGTCAGCGGAACTTGGGTTCTCTGAGGTGACATTCTCTTTTCCATTAACCGGCGTTTGCTAGCATTTGATATTATAATCCACGCCCTTTGTCAAGGACTCTTCGTCCCAAGAGTGACGGGTCGTCCTTTTTGGCCACAGCAGCCATTCCGCCCCGAGATTCCTCTTTTGAATCCATCCCCCATGGGTTATGATTTTATCTAGCTTGACCACGGGGATGAGAGGGAAACCTTTTATTCCCATCTATCGTCTCCTGCTGACCCAAATCATAGGACAGAAGGGGATCAAAACGGCTAAAATATAAGTTGATCTGTGGCAGAAATTTGATTCGCCGAGGAGGAAAGAAAAGGGAATGGGGAAAGACAAAACCGGAATGACCCGCAGGGACTTTCTCAAGACAGCGAGCGCCGGCCTGGCGATGGGAATGGCTGGCAGGCCGGATTGGCTGCTGGCCAAAGAGGATTATGACTTGGCGGTCATTTCCGGCGACCCGGCGGTGGCCACGAAAAAGGCGATTGAAACTCTGGGGGGAATGTCCCGCTTCGTGAAAAAGGGGCAGCGGATCGTTCTGAAACCTAATATGTCTTTTGCCAATCCTCCGGACCGGGGTTCCACCACTCATCCTGCGGTAGTGGTCACGGTGGCCCAAGCCTGCCTGGAGGCCGGAGCCCAGCGGGTGATGGTGCTCGATTACCCGCTGCGCAAAGGGGAACTCTGCCTGGAGCGGTCCGGGATGTTGGACGCCTTCCAGTCCCTCAAAGGTGTTCATGTCCTGGCTCTGGAGGAGAGGAAATTCTACCGGGAAATCAAGGTCCCCCAGGGAAAAATATTCGACCGAGTGGAGATCATGAGGGAAGTACTGGAAAGCGATGTTCTCATCAACATTCCCCAGGCCAAATCCCATTCCGCGACAGGGGTCAGCTTGGGCCTCAAAGGGCTCATGGGAGTGATCTGGGACCGGTACAGTTTCCATTCCAAGTTTGACATCGACCAGGCGATTGTCGACCTGGCCACGGTGATCAAACCCCAATTGACCATCCTGGATGCGACCCGGGCTCTGGTTTCCGGTGGCCCTGGCGGCCCGGGCGAGGTAGTCAAGCCCAACCTGATCATTGCCGGGACCGATCCGGTGGCGGTGGACTCCTACGCAGTCAGCATAACCCCCTGGTATGGACAGAACTTCAAGGGCCGTCAGGTCAAACATATTCTGGGCGCTCACCAGCGGGGACTGGGAAGGATTGAGTTTGAATCTCTCAGGATCCTGAAGGAGAAAGCATGAGGACTTTGATCCAGGCCCTCTCCCTGACTCTTTTCTCCCTCCTATTCTTTTTCTTTGCTAATTACAAACTTCCCGATTGGCTGCCCGCGGATATCTATCTGCGCCTGGATCCCCTTTTGGGGCTGGGCGCCATTCTTTCGGCCAGGGAATGGATCGGCCGTGTCTTGTGGTCTCTTATCCTAATAGGAGCCACTCTCGCCGCGGGCCGCTTCTTCTGCGGCTATGTCTGCCCCATGGGGGTGGCCATCGATTTCTTGGATCCTCTCCTGGGACGCAGAAAAGGCCGCCCGGACTTGAAGAAGGAGGTCCCCTGGAGGAAGGTGAAGTTCTTTGCCCTCGTTCTTTTCTTGAGCTCTTCCCTGGCGGGCTTGACCCTCGCCTACCTCATGGATCCCCTTCCCCTGCTGACCCGTTTCTACACTTTTTTTCTCTACCCCCTGGTGATCACCCTGATCAACCTCGTTCTGGACGTCCTGCGCCCCCTGACCCAGGCCTTGGGATGGGTGGGCCTTTCCTATCAGCACTATACTCAGCCGGTCTTTTACATGGCGCTCATCACCTTTGTAGTTTTCTCTGGAATCATCGCCTTAAACCGAATAACACCCCGCTTCTGGTGCCGGTATCTCTGTCCGCTGGGAGCTTTCCTGAGCCTTATCTCTCCCTTGGGCTTCTTCAAGCGGCGGGTAAGCCAGGAATGCAACGAGTGTCTCAAGTGTGTACGCTCTTGCCCCATGGGAGCCATTGAGGAGGACCCGAAGAAGACGCGTCTGCCTGAGTGCATCCAGTGCCGCCAATGTTCCAAGGTCTGCCCGAAGGAGGCAGTCTCCTTTCCGGCCCTCCGCTCCACGATCCAGACGCGTCAGCTCGGGGGAGAATATTCCCGGGTGGACCTTTCCCGGCGGGGGTTTCTGTATTCCTTCACCGGAGGGCTCACCGCGGCTTTCCTTGCCGACCGAACCCCCTTTACCTCAGTCCAGGGAAAGCACCAGCTGGTGCGGCCCCCCGGAGCCTTGCCCGAAGAAGAATTCCTGCGCACGTGCATCCGCTGCGGGGAATGCATGAAGTCCTGCGTCACTAACACTCTCCAGCC
>DASPRR010000382.1:0-13986 GCA_035624375.1 Thermodesulfobacteriota bacterium
GGCCTCCTCCCATTCTTCTGCGTGGGGAGTCAGCTCCTTCTCCACGAATTTCCGCACCGCGTCCCGGAACAGTTCATGTTCTTCGCTGAACATAGGATGTCTCATCGCTCCACTCCTTCTTCGATTTCTAAAGGGACGCAGATTCACGCAGATGCACGCAGAAAAGGCAAAAACCCCCAAAAACCTTGTTGTTATGGCTGCAACCAAACCAAATCAAAAGGAATTCTTGGTATCTTATTTTCAACTACAAAGTCCTCTATCGGCGTTTATCTGCGTGAATCTGCGTCCCATAATTATTCTTTCTTTGAAAAGCGCTCCCGCAGCTCGCGCTTCAACACTTTGCCCCCGAACTGGGTCTTGGGCAGGGCTTCAATGAAGGCCACTGAGGTGGGCTTCTTATAGCTGGCCAAGTGGGCCTTGCAGAAATCGATCACCTCAGACTCGGTCAGGTCCATCCCCCCTTTGGGGACGACCACTGCCTTGATCGTCTCGCCCCATTTTTCATCGGGAATCCCGATGATCACCGCTTCGGCGACCTTGGGATGGCGGGAGAGGACTTCCTCGATCTCCTTGGAATAAACGTTCAGACCGCCGGTCTTGATCATGTCTTTTTTCCGGTCCACGAAATAGAGGAACCCGTCATCGTCGTACTTACCCAAATCACCGGTGTGGAGCCACCCTCCTCGCAGGGTTTGGGCGGTCTCCTCCGGGTTATGGTAATACTCCTTCATGACCGTAGGCCCCTTGATGATAATTTCCCCCACCTCCCCGACCGGCCGATCGCGGTCTTGGTCATCGACGATCCGTACCTCCGTGCACATGTAAGGCTTTCCCACGCTCCCCGTCTCTTTCGGCCGGTCCGTGGGCTTGAGAATCGTGACCCCGGGGGAAGCTTCGGTCAGGGCGTAACTCACGTAGGTCTGAGCTCGGGGAAAGAGACGGGTTTCTATGGCCTGCTGCATGGTGGGGTGCAGGAACCCCTGGGAGGAGAGATACATGCGCATGGAAGCGGTGTCGTAAGCCCTCGATTCCATTTCCTGGAGAAGCCTTCCCCAGATGGTGGGGTTCCCGGTCATGGCCGTGACTTTTTCCTCTTCGATGATCTCCAAGCACTTCCGGGCATTGAACTCCTTGGTCACGATGAAGGTCCCGCCGGCGTACATGTAAGCCAGAAACCGGCTCAGCGCGGCCGTATGGAAGAGGGGCATGGGGTAGTAGACGACATCATCTGGGGTCGGACTCTGGTTTTCCGTGGTCACGGAGATGATGTTCCACAGGAGCGATTTGTGGGTGAGGACCGCCCCTTTTGGGGTCCCGGTGGTTCCGCCGGTAAAGAGGATGAAGGCCTCATCCTCTTCCTTCACTTCGATGGGGAAGTCGTCGGGGGACTCGCCAGCCATGAGTTTCTCGTACGGGCGCGCGAAGACCGGGAGGGGATCCCCGATGAAAACCCATTCCTGGACGTCGGGGAGGGAAGGGCGGAGTTTCTCCACCCGGGGAAGAAAATCCTGGGTGTAAACGAGTAATTTGCATCCCGTGAAGACGGCTTGATAGAGAATGTCCTTGTCCATGCCCCAGGCGTTGAGGGGAACGGTGATAGCCCCGATTTTCAGATGGGCAAGATAGGACTCCATGAGCTCGATTGAATTGAAGGAAAGGGTGGCGATCCGGTCTCCTTTCCGCAGCCCCAGGTTCAGGAGGGCCCGCGCCAAGCGGTTGGACCGGTCGTTGAGTTCCCGGTAGGTCCGGCGCACGTCTCCGCAGCGGATGGCGGTTTTATGGGGGTGCTTGCGGGAGTTGCGAACCACTGAATAGCCAAGGGTCATTTCCATGGCAGCGGCCTCCTCGTTTCCTGCCCTTTGGGGTGGCGGAATGACGGGGATGACTTGAATCCTGCTCTCAGGGCATGGGCCAAAAAAATTCCCCCTCTCCTGTATCAGAAGAGGGGGAAATTTGCAAGAGGATCGGATCGGGTTAGGTAAGGCCTAAAGCTTTCACCCGATCCCGGCGATCTTCTTGGCCAGGTTCTTTTTGACCTCCAAGTCGGCCTGGCGGCGGATCATAATGCGCTGGGCCTGGGGAGGGCCCGCTCCGTGCATGGACTCGGTGCGGTAGCCCACCGCGGCCGTGCCCAGGGTCAGGTTTTCGATCAGGCGAAGGACCCGCATGCGGTGCTCGGTGGGCACCGAAGCGACTCCCTTCAGGTATTTTTCCACGAAGGGGCCGGTGCGCTCGCTGCGCAGGTCTTTCTCCGAAGGCATGGTCACCATCAGGCCGCCGGCGATGTCTTCGGCCAGGCGCGCGATCTCGTAGGGGAATCGGGTCACGTTTTGCTTGCACACATTGGCCAGGAGCATGTCGATCTCAAAGTTTCCGGCCCGAGTGGCGTGTCCCTCCGAGGAGCATGCCAGGCCGCAGGAGTATAGGGTCTCGTTGAGATGGACCATCTCGATGATTTTATCGCCGATGTGCGAGGCCTTGGCAGCTCCGTTGTATTCTGCGGCCAGGGAGGCGGCCCCGATGAGGACGTCTCCCACGCCGACCTTACAGCCGCCGTAGCTCTGGCGGTGATATCCGGCGAACCGTTCCACAAGGGCTCCGACGAAATCCGTCTCCCCGCAGAGGAAGACCCGATCCCAGGGAACCAAGACATCGTCGAAGATGGCCAAAACTTCATGCCCGCCGAATTGATGGTTTCCTACGTCTAGGGAGGATCCCTCCATCTTGCGCGTGTCGCAGGACTGGCGTCCGTAAATGAAGAAAAGACCCTTGGCATCGGTAGGTACCGCAAAAGAGATGGCGTAATCCTTCTCATCCTCCCGGAGGGCCATGGTAGGCATGACGATCACTTCCTGGGAATTGATCATGCCGGTCTGGTGGGCTTTGGCCCCGCGCACCACCACTCCGTCCTTTCGCCGTTCCACCACGCGGAGGAACATATCCGGGTCGGCCTGCTGGACCGGTCGAAGGCTCCGGTCCCCCTTCACGTCGGTCATGGCCCCGTCCACCACCAGGTCCTCCTCCTGGACCCGCTGCAGGAACTCTTTGAAACGCCTGTGGTAGGAGGTCTTGTGCTTTTCGTCCGCTTCAAAGGTCGTGCTGTAGAGGGCGTTCATGGCGTCCATGCCCACGCAGCGCTGGAAGCAAGAGGCCGTTTTTTGTCCCAGGAGCCGCTGCATCTTGACTTTATTCACCAGGTCCTGGCTGCTCTGGTGGATAGCGGTGAAACGGTTGATGGTCTTGCCGGTCAGGTGGGAGGTAGTAGTCATCCAAGCCTTATGCTCGTCCTGCTGGGCGAGCTGAAAGGTCATGGTCACGGAATTGAGGGAAGGGCGGATGATGGGATGGTCCACCGGGTTCTTCACCCGTTCCCCCAGAAGATAAACCTCCAAATTCAACTTGCGAAGGCTCTCGATGTATTGCTCTGGCGTCTTCATACTTCCTTCTTTCCGGGAAAAGTTCGAAGTTACGAGTTCAGAGTTCGGAGGAAAAAAGCACAACCCGAACCCCGGAACTCGAAACTAGAAACCAGGTTATCTCATCAACGCTCCGCCCGCCACCATGCGGTTGATCTGGTTGGTTCCTTCGTAGATCTGGGTGAGCTTGGCATCGCGCATCAGTTTTTCCACGATGAAATCCTTGGTATAGCCGTATCCCCCGTGGACCTGAACTGCATCGGTGGTCACGCGCATGGCGGTATCGGTGGCGAAGAATTTGGCCTGGGCCGCCTCGCGGGTGAAACGCTTATGTTGATCGGCCAAGGAGCCCGCGTACCAGGTCAGGAGGCGGGAGGCTTCCACGGCTGCGGCCATATCGGCGAGCATGAAATTCAAACCTTGGTGAGTTCCGATGGGGCGTCCGAACTGGACCCGGGTCTTGGCGTAGGAGAGGGCTGCCTCGAAAGCCGCGCGGGACAGGCCGAGGCCGACCGTGGCGATGTTCACCCGGCCTTCGTCCAGAGCTTCCATGGCCCATTTGAACCCCTCTCCCTCGTTCCCCAAGCGGTTTTCCCGGGGCACGACCACGTTCTCCAGAATGACCTCGGCTACGTTCAGGGACCGCTGTCCCATCTTGTCTTCCACCTTCCCGATGGAAAGGCCTGGAGACTCGCGGGGAACGACAAAACCGCAGATCCCCTTGGTCCCTTTGGAGGGATCGATGGTGGCAAAGATGGAATAGAGGGCGGCATAGCTGGCGTTGGTGATAAAGCATTTCTGGCCATTCAGAACGTAATGGTCTCCTTCGAGTTTGGCCCGGGTCTTCAGGCCTCCTGCGTCGGACCCGGCTTCCCGCTCGGTCAGCCCGAAAGAGGCCGTTTTCCCCGACTGGTTCAGGGGGAGGAGGAAGCGCCGTTTCAGCTCATCCGACCCACCAGCAAGGATGGGACCGCAGGCCAGGGAGTTGATCCCGATCATTCCGCTGATGGCCACGCAGGCGGCATTCATTTCTTCGTTGATGATGGAAGAATCCACCAGCCCCAGCCCCTGTCCGCCGTACTGTTTGGGGCAGGTTAGGTTCATCAAGCCGGCGGCGTGGGCCTTCTGGATTATATCTCCAGGAAACCTCGGGTTCCGGTCGTAATCCAAGGCGGCGGGGGCGATCTCTTTGGCGGCAAAGTCCCGCCCCGTTTTCTGAAAGGCTTTTTGCTGCTCGCTCAGGGCAAAATCAATCATGCGGGTCCTCCTCCTTTTTCCGAATGGAATGATGGAACCATGGAATATTCAGGGTTCAAATGCCGGGAATTGGACATTCCTTCGATTTCTCATTTTCCCCAGCATCGAAATAAAATAACATTTTTATCAAAAATTCTTTGAACTGTCCAGAAAGATTGTTACCGGGCCGAAGTTGACCAGCTCCACCTCCATAATGGCCTGAAAGATACCCGTGGCCACCTTTAACCCCCGGGTCCTAGCAGCACCCACGAAATAATCGTATAGCTTCTGGGCATCGTCTGGAGCGCTGGCATCGGTAAAGGAAGGACGGCGGCCTTTACGACAGTCCGCATAGAGGGTAAATTGGGATATGACCAATAGTTCCCCGCCGACCTCCAGAAGGGAAAGATTCATCTTCCCCTGGGCGTCCTCAAAAATGCGCAAATGGACAATCTTGTCCAAAAGGTAATCCGCCTCTTGGGAGGTATCTCCCCGGCCTACCCCCAAAAGAACCAGAAGGCCTGGCCCGATGGAACCGGTGCTTTGCCCATTGACCCGCACCTGCGCTCGACTGACTCTTTGAATCACAGCTCGCATAGAAGCCCGCAATTCTTCTGGTTCAAACTTTTTGCGGAAGGATTGCAGAGGTCAGGTTCCAGATCATAAATTAACCCCTTGGGGGGCCTTTCAAGCTGAAATCTTAAACCTGTAATCGGAACCCCAATTTCTATTTCCCCTTCTCCTTGATGGAGCCTTCCAGGTCCAGCGAAGTCAGGGAGGCGACCATCTGCCGGGGGGAAGCGGAAGGATCATCCATCCACCGCAGCAGTGGGTTCATGGCTTTCTGAAATTCGGGCATCTGCTCATTTGTGAGGGCGGGGGCCCGGGGGGACACCTCCCTTAAAGGGTTGCGGGGCACTCCATTCCGCAGCAGGCGAAAATCCAGATGGGGCCCGGTGGAAAGTCCCGTGGAACCCAGATAACCAATGATTTGCTTCTGGTGAACCGGTTTGCCCTTGCTGATCCCCGGCCCATACCCGCTGAGATGCCCGTACATGGATTGGTACCCCTTGGGGTGGCGGACGACCACCTGCTTCCCGTACCCGCCGTTCCATCCGCAGGAGATCACGGTCCCGTCGGCCACCGCCCAGACCGGAGTTCCCTGGGGCGCGGCGTAATCAATCCCCAAGTGGGGGCGGTATTCGCCCAGGATCGGATGGCGGCGCGATTGGGAATAGCCGGAAGAAATCCGGGTGAATTTCAGGGGCGACCGGAGGAAAGCCTTGCGCAACGATTCTCCTTGAGGAGTGAAATAGTCGCCCCGCTTACCCGGCTCTTGGAAGTAGACGGCTTGGTGGTTTCGCGCTTCCCGTTGGTATTCGGCATAGAGGATGCGTCCGTAACGGACAAAGACATCCCCGGTAAAATACTTTTCCACCACCATACAGAACCGGTCGCCGGGCTGAGGGTCCACGTGAAAATCAATCTCCCAGGCGAAGATGTCGGCAAAATCCATGATTAAGGAATCCTTCTCCCCCAGCCGGTCCATGGCCTCGAAGAGGCTGGAAGTGATTTCCCCGGAGACGCGGGCCCAGTAGGCATTCACCGGAACTTCTTTTTTACTGGCGATCCATTCTCCGGCGGAGGTCAGGGAAAGCTGGTAGATATCCAAGGGGCCGACCGTGTAGGTGAGGTCCAAAAACTGCCCCTGGGGGCTCAGTCGGACTTCGAAAGAATCACCGGGCTTGACCCGCCGGAGGTTGATGACCTCTTTCAGATGCCGGCAGATGATTTCCACCAAGTCTTTGGGGAGATCCTGGGCGCGGAGGGCGGAAGAGAGATTCTGCCCCTTGAAAATTTGGCCGGAAATCACTCGGTCGGGCAGGGGGGGAGGCGGGGATGCGGTCTGAGGAAGTCCCACCCCGGCTTCTGTTGACGGGTTTCTTTCCAATCCGGAAAAGAAAAAGAAACCTGCCGCCACGAGGAAGGCTCCGGCCAGAGAAAGAGCCCAGATGAACCATAACCTTTTTCTCCTGGGGGAAAGGATTTCGTCGTTTTTTTTGTCGATCATGATTTCCGGGATCGATTGATTCTCCGCTTCTTGACCCACTATACAATCGGGAGACGGGCTTTTCAAGGTGAAATGAGAATGTTCACCGGAAGGTCGTGACCACCATGGCCCCGGAGAGAAGGATGAGCACGGCGATGGTGACGAAAGAGATGAGGTTCAAGACCCATCCGTTGGTGAATTTCCCCATGATTCTCCGGTCGTTGACCAAGATGAGCATGAAGATGAGGATAACCGGCAGGAGAACCCCGTTGATCACCTGGGAGTAGAACATGATGGGAATGAGGGGGATTTTAGGGAAGAGAATGACCGCGGCTCCCAGGATGATCATGAGGGAATAGAGGCCGTAAAACTGGGGAGCTTCGGCGAATTTCCGGTTGACGCTCGCTTCCCACCCGAAGGCCTCACAGATGGTGTAAGCCGTGGAAAGGGGAAGAATGGAAGCCGCAAAAAGAGAAGCATTGAGAAGCCCGAAGGCAAAGAGCCAGGTGCAGTACTTCCCGGCCAATGGGGCCAGAGCCAGGGCGGCGTCTTTGGCAGTTTCAATCTTGATCCCGGCCTGGAAAATGGTGAGCGCGCAGAGCATGATGATGAAGAAGGCCACGATGTTGACGATGATCGAACCGAAGACCACGTCCATCCGGGCGTACTGGTAATCTTCGGCTTTCAACCCTTTGTCCACCACCGAGGACTGGAGGTAGAACTGCATCCAGGGGGCGATGGTCGTGCCCACGACGCCCACGGCCATGGTCAGATATTCGGGGGTCAACTCCATAGTACCCAGAGTGGGGGTGAGGAAATGGGCGGTGATCTCCCCCCAGTCCGGTTTCACCATGAACCCGGATACGATGTAGGAAATGTAAAAGAGACAAGCCACCAGGAAAGCCTTTTCCACCGACTTGTAGCTCCCCTTCACCACCAGCCACCAGACAAAGAAAGCGCTCAGGGGGACGGAGAGGTACTTGCTCACCCCGAAGATTTCCAGGCTGGCCGCAACTCCGGCAAACTCGGATATGGTGTTTCCCAGGTTGGTCAGGAAGAGGGCGATCATCAAGTAGAAGGTAGCCCGGGCGCCGAAACGTTCCCGGATCAGGTCGGAGAGGCCCTTGCCGGAGACGACCCCCATACGGGCGCACATCTCCTGGATGACGATCAGGGCCAGGGTGATGGGGAAGAGGGTCCAGAGGAGGGAGAGACCATATTCTGAACCGGCCAGGGAATATGTGGTGATGCCCCCCGCATCGTTGTCCACGTTGGAAGTGATGATCCCCGGGCCAAAAAGGGCGAAAAATACCGCCAGGGTCTTCCAGAACCCCTTGCGGGCAATCTCCTTTTCAGGCCCCCCTGAAGCTCCCGGGGGAGCGGGAAGGGTGCCATTGTTGTTGGAAACCAAGGTTGTGGACCCTCATCTTCCGTGGAATTCATTTCCCTAACTCAGGGGCCACCACTTCCAGGAGGCTCTTGAAGGGAATGACCCCTTTGATGTGGTTCTCTTCGTCCACTACGGGGATTGCCTTGAGGCCGTATTTGGCAAAAAGTTTGGCAATCTCTTCTTTTTCATCGTCCAGGCCCACATTCACTACCCGTGAGTCCATCATGTCCTCCGCGCGGGTCTGGGGAGAGGCGATCAAAAGGTCCCGCAGGCTGATCACTCCCAGGAGGTGCTCTTCCGGGTCGGCCACGTAAGCGTAATCGATGACGTCCAGGTTATCCGCTTCCTGCCTAAGGAGTTCCAGCGCCTCTCGGGCCGTGGCCCGAGGGGGCAGGGTGGCAAAGGCGGTGGTCATCAGTCCCCCCGCCTTCTCCTCCGGGTGTTCCAAAAGCCCCTTCACGTCCTCGGCGATCTCTTTCTCCATCTCTTTCAGGATCCCCTCGGCCTTCTCCTTGGGCAGGTCGCCGAGAAGGTCCGCCGCTTCGCTGGGCGACATCTCTTCGATGATGTCCGAGGCCTTGGCCGGATTCAGATTCTCGATGAGCCGCACCTGGATCTTGGGATCGGTCTCTTCGAGGGCTTCGGCGGCGGTCTCCACATCCAGGGACTGGAAGACCTCTGTCCTCTTATGGATGTCCAGGTCCTCGATGATATCCGCCAGGTCCGCGGGGTGCAGCAGGGACAGGCGGTTCTGGGCGATCTTCAGCCGCAGAAGGTCCGGGGAAGAGAGGGGCTGGACGAACCTCCAGGGGATGAAATGATCTGCCAGGTGATAATCGAAGAACCATTGAAAGAATTTGTCCGTCGCCTTCTCCAGGCCCACCCGCCGCATGAGCCCCCGGAACCCCACGTCCACATGGACGAGAAACAGGTTCTGATTGACCTTCAGCAGGTGGAGGTCGTTGACCCGAAGGATTTTGGCCCCGTGGGTGTCTACGATCTGCTTGTCCAGGAGGGACTCCTTGAGCAGAAGCTCTCCTTCGTTCCGGTTTCCGGATGAGACATCGGGGGAAACGGGAGACGAAGTAACGACCGGGCCGAAGATATCGGTGACTTTGTTCCAGGGAAGACGGGCAGGGGATTGGGCACCCCTGGGCAGATAGAGAAGGGCGGTAACCGGGGGGTATAAATCGGCCACGACGGCTACCAGGTCCAAGACCTTTCCCTGGAACTGGCCCGCAGAATCCACGATGCTCTTTCCCAAAACCTGACTCAAAAATAAAAAAACCTGAGAGTTGGGGGAAGACGCCATACAAAAACCTCCAGGTTACAATTTTTTATAACACTCTTAAGAGGATTTGAAAAGTTTTTTCTGTTTTGGGGATGAAAATAGAAAGCCTTTAGTTTATACTCATTTAAATATGGAAGGATGAGCTTCCGGTCCTGACCAATCGGAAATCGCCCTAGAAAGCGACCCGTGATAAAACCCATCCCATTGAAACCCTTCTTTTCTCGCCACCTATCTCCGGAGCGTATCTTTATCTCGGGATTTGCCGGTTATATCCTCCTGGGAGCTCTGTTTCTATGGCTGCCCCTTTCCGCGGCGAAAAACCCTGTTCCCTTCATCGATGCTCTTTTCACCTCCACCTCCGCCGTGTGCGTGACCGGGCTGGCCTCGATCGATATCGGGACGAGCTTCTCCTTCTTCGGTCAGGTGGTTACCATCCTTCTTTTTCAGGTGGGCGGCCTGGGGATCATCACCTTTTCCACGATTTTCTTCGTCCTGATGGGGCGGGGCATTTCCTTTAAGGGGAGGGAGATCGTGCAATCGACCTTCCTTCACACTCCCCGGGCGGACTTCTTTGCCATCCTGAAATCGGTCCTGTGGTTCACCCTCGTCTTTGAAACCATTGGGATCCTTTTCCTGTGGTATCGTTTTTGTTACGATTTCCCCGTGGGCCATGCCTTCTATCAAGCCGTTTACCACGCCATCTCCGCCTTCAACAACTGCGGCTTTTCCCTTTTCCCCGACAACCTGGTGCGTTACCAGGGAGACTTCATCGTCAACCTGACGGTAATGACCCTAATCGTGGTGGGAGGGATCGGTTTTGTGGTTCAGCATGAGGTTTTCGCCAAGCTTCGAGGAAGACAGAGAAAGCTTTCAGTGCACACCCGGATCGTCCTCCTGGCGACCGGAATTCTGATTCTGGGGGGCGCGATTCTCATCTATATTTTTGAGAGGAATCACATCCTCTACGGGATGCCCGGGCAGAACCAAATCCTCGCGATCTTCTTTCAATCGGTGGTTCCCCGCACGGCCGGCTTCAACACCGTGGACATCGGATTCCTGACCAATGCCACTATCCTGCTCATGATCATCCTCATGTTCATCGGGGCCTCCCCCGGATCGACGGGGGGAGGGGTGAAGACCACCAGCGCCTCCATCCTTTTCCTCCTCATGTGGGCCCGGCTGCGGGGAAACGAGGAGGTAAACGTCTTCAAGAGGACCATCCCCAGGGAGGTCGTCTCCCGGACCATCGGGATTATTTTCGCTTCGGGTTTTTCCGTGTCCTTGGTCACTTCTGCACTTCTGTTCTTCTCCTCGGGGGACCTGGGTCCATTGGAGAGCCGTCATTATTTCGTGGAATACCTGTTCGAAACGGTTTCGGCCTTCGGAACCGTGGGACTATCCATGGGGGTGACCCCGGACTTGAACGTAGCTCAGAAGCTGGCCATTATTCTGATGATGTACGCCGGACGGGTCGGCCCGCTGACCCTGGCCTTTTCGTTCTCCCGCAAGGCCTTGGCCAAGAGCCTGACTTATGCAGAAGAGGGAGTCATGGTGGGCTAAGGAGGGATTCGCGTGAAGCGAGTAGTGGTCGTGGGACTGGGAATCTTCGGCTTCAACATTGCCAAGGACCTTTTTGAAAACGGTTTTGAGGTGATTGCCATCGACAAAAATAAGGACGTGGTCAACCGGATCCGGGACTTTTCCACCAAAGCCGTGCTGGCCGATGCCACAGACAGGGAACTGCTGGAAATGATCGGAATCCAGCCCGACGACCTTGTGATCATCTCTTTCGGGGAGGACCTGGCGGCCAGCACCCTTCTGACCCTCCACCTAAAGGAAATGAACATTAAAAGTATTCTCGTCAAAGCCCCGAATGAGGACCACAAGCGGATCCTGGAAAAAGTGGGGGCCACCGAGGTCATCATCCCGGAGAAGGCGATGGCCAGTAAGGTGGCCAAAGGTTTGATCTCTCCCAATGTTTTGGACTTCCTGCCGATATCGGAGGATTTCACTATTTCTGAGGTCGCTCCCCCGGCCGGGTTCTTAGGGAAGACTCTGGCCGATCTCCGCCTCCGGGGAAAATACCACGTCGAGGTCATTGCCATCCGGGATGTATTGTCGGATAAAATTCAACTCGTTCCCCGGGCGGACTTCGTGATTAAAGACAGCGATATTCTGATCGTCATCGGCAAAGAAGCGGATATCCAGAAGATCCAGTGAGTTGGAAAGTATGAAAGCCCTTGCGTTTTTTGTCCTGCTTTTCTTCGGAGGGGGGATGCAACCTTTGATGGCCCAAGAAAAAATCACCCTCGGCCTGGTGGAGGAAATTATCCTCCTGCCCTGGATGGTAAAAATTCCGGCCCGCATCGATACCGGGGCCGCCGTATCTTCTCTCGACGTGCGCGGGCTGACGGTGAAGAGGAAAACGGCGGAATTCAACCTTTCGCCAAAGTACAGTGGTGCGCGAATCAGCGTGCCGGTCGTGGGCTGGCATTGGGTCCGTTCGGCGGAATCCCGGGAGAAGAGACCGATCGTAGAGATCGATCTCTGTGTGGGACCCAAAAAACTGCGGGCCCGGGTCAATTTAAATGACCGGTCCCAGGTTCAGTATCCCTTTCTCATCGGCCGGAATATCCTGAAAGAGAATTTCGTCGTGGATTGCATGAAGGAGTATTGCAACCCACCCAGTTGTCCGGACCTTCCCCAGAAATGAAACGCCCCGCGCTCTGGCTGGCTCTTTCTCTCTTCCTGCTGACTGCGGCCCTCCTTTTCTATCGCATTGTCTGGCTTGGATACCCTGTTTTCCCAACGGCTCCGGGAAGGACCTGGGAGCTGACGATCAACGCTCGGGTTATGTCGGATACGGGAGAAGCCAGAGTCCTCCTCGGGCTTCCCACGGAGAATCCGGGCCGGATGCTGTTGGAAGAGAGGATCTCCTCAGGGTCCTTGAGCCTGAGCCTCGCACGGGAAGGGCCCAACCGGATCGGAATTTGGTCAGGTCCCGTAGAGTTGGAAAGCCAGGAAATCACCTACCGGGCGACAATCCTGATCCGTCCCCGCCAAAGACCTCCAGAGCACCCCTCGGGGATCGGACCTTATCCGGACCGATTTGACCGCGAAGAGACAGCCCTGGCAGAACGTTTAGCCGGACGGTGGAAGGGCCTCCCGCCTTCCCAACTGGTCCGGGCCATTGCCGCAACTGCGAAAGGGGAATGGAAGAATCCTCCGCCGGAGATGAAGGACCTCGATGGCTGGAAGGTTCTGAGCCGGACCTATGGCCGTGAGGAGTCCCTGCTTCTCCTCTTGCGGGCGGCCAATCTGCCCGCACGGCTGGTGGAGGGACTTCCACTCGTGGAGAGCATCCAAAACCAGCTCCTTACCTGGGTGGAAAGCTGGAACGGGAATCATTGGGAAATCATTCTTCCGGAGAGGGGAGAGGTCGTATCGAACCCCGCGGGTTATCTGCCGCTCTCGGTGGGCGGCGTTCCCGCGCTCCGGGTTTCAATCGGCGCACGAGCAGATATCCGCTGGAGCCTAAGCCGGCAGGTGGTCAGCCAGTGGAGCCTCCACTGGGAACGGATCCGGCGCTCCAACCGTTTCCTGGACCAGTGGTCCCTTTTTCGCCTCCCCCCGGAGTTTCAAAGGACCTTCCGTGTTCTTCTCCTGGTGCCCATCGGGGCGCTAATCATCGGTTTCCTGCGTAACATGATCGGATTTCCCACCTTTGGTATTTTCATGCCCATGCTCATGGCCCTGGCCTTCCGGAGCACGGGCCTGGCCTATGGCCTGAGTATCTTTGGCGGCGTCCTTCTGGTAGGCTATGCCGTGCGCCGCGGGCTGGATAAATTGCGGCTTCTCCTGGTACCCCGCATGTCGGTCATCCTGACCCTGGTGATTGCCTGTTTTACCTTTATCGCCCTGGTGGGAAATAAGTTTGGCATGCGGGAGTTCATGGCCGTGGGGTTGCTTCCCTTTGTCATCTTGACTATGGTAATTGAAAGGTTCTTTGTCCTCGTTGAGGAAGCGGGAATCAGAGAAGGGGTGAAGACCGCTGCCGGAAGCGCGGCTGTTTCCATCATTGCCTATGGAATTATTAGCTGGGAACCGCTTCAGCTGACTTTTTTCGTCTACCCCGAACTTTTGGCTGCCGTGGCCGCGGTCCAAATCCTTCTGGGGAGGTATACCGGTTATCGCTTGTCCGAACTTTTCAGGTTTCGTGGGGTGGGGGGTTCTTCATGATCCTTGAGGCCTTCCGCCGCTTGAAGCAAGCCGGGGTATTGGGGATGAATGGCCGGAACGCTGAATACATCATGCGCTGCAATCCGCGATCATTCTTCCCTCTCGTGGATGATAAAGTATTGACTAAAAAATTGGCGGAATCTTTTGAAATTCCTACTCCGATGCTTTACTACGTGGTTGATCGATATGGAGACGTCCCGGGCTTCCAGGCAGCCCTTCGCGGCATTTGTCAATTTGTCGTGAAGCCTGCCCGGGGGACTGGGGGAAGCGGAATCGTCCTCATCCAAGAATGCACGGAAAAGGGGTATGTGACCCAGAGCGGGGAGCTCATCTCTCCGCAGAACCTCTTTTATCATATTTCCGA
>DASPRR010000469.1:0-12993 GCA_035624375.1 Thermodesulfobacteriota bacterium
AGACATGAGCGATGGATTCCGCGATTTCATCCGGCAAGCCAAGCCCCTGCGGCTCAAGGACCCCCTGGCCGAAACCCTGGGGGCCTTTACCGACGAGGGGGCGGTTTTGACCTATACGTTCACCGATGCGGTCAAGCTGGCCGGCCATGCCTGCCCGACAGTGACGGGAGCTTACCTGGCCTGCCAAAAAGCCCTGGAGAGACTCTATCCCACGGAAATCCCCGTACGAGGGGAGATTGCCATCACCGTCTACGGCGAACCGGATGAAGGAGTGTACGGGGTTATGGCCCAGGTTTTCAATTTGCTTACCGGAGCCGCTCCGGCCACCGGCTTTCGCGGCCTGGGACCCAAGTTTAAAAGAAAGGACCTGTTGAAGTTCGATCCCCGCAAACCCGATCCCCGGGCCCTGTGTTTCGAATTCAAAAGGACGGACACCGGCAGGTCGGTCCTGGTCAAATTCCATCCCCACCAGATTCCTTTCAGCGAAGAAAAAGGCAGGCGCATGGGAGAGCTCCTCGAAAAGGTAATCTGGGAAGCGGCCCGGGAAGAAGAGAAGAGGGAATTCCAGGAACTCTGGACGGAAAAAGTAAAAGATATGCTCTTGGAACAGAAGGATATCGACCGGTGGCTGACTGTCGAAGAAAGGAGGAATCAGGTATGAACGCCGTAAAAACGATCGATGTAAAAGGGCTCGCCCATGTGGAAAGGGAGGGTTTGATTTTCCCGGGCATTGAATCCCTCCAGCCCCAGGAGACCGCGAGAATCGTGACCGAATTCAACCCCGTGCCCCTCGTGTATCTCCTGAATTCCCGGGAAGGCCTTCGGGTGGCCTACGAAAAGGAGGGTCCGGATGAATGGGTTCTGCAGGTGACCCGCACCGCGCCCAACCAGGCCCAGGCGCTCGATAAGGAACAGCTAAGAGCGCTGCTTCAGGAACTGAAGGAGGGCGCCGTCTCCGACCGGACCAAGGAGAAAGCCAGGTCCCTTCTCCAGGCGGTGGACGCCAAGACCCTGGGGGTTCTCGAGCAGGAGCTGATCCGCGAAGGGGTTCCCCATGAAACGATTCGCAAAAGCCTGTGTGATATCCACCTGGACATGATGAAGGACAGCCTGGTGGCCAAGAGGCAGGAAGTATCGGCCCCCCATCCGGTTCATACCCTGATGGAGGAGCACAAAGTCATCGTGAAAAGCCTGAGGGAATTGGCCCTTCTATTGGAAAGGCTCAAGGGGGTCCACAGTTTTGCCGAGCTGGGAGCGGACGAGGAAAGACTGAAGGAGATTGCCCACCACCTGGTGGAGGCCGAAAGCCACCATCAGCGCGAGGAGGATGCGCTTTTTCCGGCTTTGGAAAAGCACGACATAACCGAGCCCCCCCAGATCATGAAGATGGATCACGTGGAATTCCGCAAAAGGAAGCGGGCTCTCTACCAGATTGCCCAGAACCCCCCGGATACCGATTTCTTCGCCTTCAAGGCCAAGGTAACCGAACTGGGAGAATACATTGCCCGGGAGCTGGAAAGCCACATTTTCAAGGAAGACAACATCCTCTACCAAATCGCCCTCCAGGTCCTGACCCCGGAGGACTGGGAGAAGGTCAAGAAGGAATGCGACAAAATCGGGTACTGCTGCTTCACCCCCGAAGATCAAAAGAAGGAGGAAGGAATAATGGTTGAGCTGGACCTGCGATCGATCATGCCTTTTGAGAGGCACGAACTCATCTTTCAGAAATGGGACGGCTTGAAGCCAGGCGAGACGCTAAAGATCACCAACGACCACGACCCCAAGCCCTTGCGGTACCAATTCGAGGCGGAATACAAGAATCAATTCGAATGGGAATACGTGCAGAAAGGCCCGAAGGACTGGATCGTGAAGATCAAGAGGATTTAAGGGAAAGAGTTCTCTTCGACATGGCCATGCGGAGAGAATTGAACGCGGCATGATACTTTCTGATCCGAGAGGAAGAAAAGAGGAGAAAACAGGGCGACCAAACTGGATCCGATTGCGGAGTTCCGGCAGGATCACCGGAAAGGGAGAGACCTCTTGCTCAGTCTGGCGCAAGCCTCGAGAAAGGACAATTGGATAAGGCAAGGAGCACCCTAGCGGAAAAATTAACCCCCGCCGCCCTGGACGATCTGGCCGCGAGGTATGAAGCCTCCAGGCGGGCCGGACTCTCCCTGCTCAAGTGGGCGGAGACTGTTCGTACCCGAAGAGCAGCCTGAGCAGCTCACCTCTGAGGCCGTGTAATATTGAAAAAAGGATTCTCATTCCCTTGAAGCGTGTCCCCGTTGAAACGGGAGCGAGAATCCAGAACAACCCTCACCTTCGCTTCGCTCGGCAGAAGCCCAGGAGGGGAGAATTCTACTCTGACTCCTTACGCTTTCCTCGTTTTTCCAAGGGAAATTCGCCTCCCTGAAGAATTCAACCCTTCCATCTGCAAAGTATGAGAATTAAACTCCTAAATAAGCTTGCGGTTTCCGATTGAAAGTGTGCATAACAGCCGGACTGAGCAACGGCTCCCTTCGCTAATTTCTTTGTGACCTTTTTTATCTCATCTTTTGGATCCCGAAATCCCTGATCGACTGCCCAAAATTTTTCTCAAGAGTTCAAGGGCTTCCTCCGTCTTCCCCTGTTCCTTGAAAATGAGGCCCATTTCATACCTCACCGACAAGATATTTCCGTGAGAGATTCCATCTACGCTCAAGGCTTTCTCGAACGCTTGGAGGGCCTCTTCCCACATGACCTTCTCCTTGAAACACAAGCCTAATAAATACGCTGCGTCAAAAGGTTTCTGTCTCTTTTCATAGGAAACCCGCAAATGTTCGATCGCATCTTCAAAGAACCCCAATTCTCGACAGGCCACACCCAAGTTGTAATTCCAATTGGGGTCCGCCAAGTCTGGGCCACTATCCTCTTTCAGTTTCCTTAAGATCTCTTTTAATCCGTTAATTTTTTTTGAGATTTCGATTTCTTTTGGACCGCCGATTCCTTCAGGTTCGACCATTTCCAGCTCAGCACCCAAATCGAAGCAGGTTTCCCGCCTTTTCTCGCCAAAGGATTCTTCTGGATTAACGGCTTTTCTTGGGGTGGTAAATCCGACCTCTCTGTCCTTTAACTTCATGAGGTGTTCTAAGCCTGAAATCTCTTTTTTCAGGTCGGCCTCCCTTGGGTGCATCTGGGTCATTAAGGCCATTACTTTGAGGGCCTTATCCTTCTTCCCCAAGGATTTATATTGCTGGAAAAGAATCTTATACTGAGCGAGGGCCTCTTGCCGAAAGCCCATCTTCTGGTAGATTTCCGCAAGTTCAAGAGAAACAGGTTCCGCTGCGGGATCTTTCGTCGTGAGCATTTTTTATGCCCCCATGAATGTTTGCTTTTTGCTGGATTTGATTCTGTCGCGGTCTTGCTAATTCCAGACGAAACCGATTACAGAAATTAGAGCCACGAATGCCAATTTTCGTACACCCTTTATCTCCGTATATTAATTTGGAGATATAATTTGTTCTTTGCTGGGTATTGGCTGGTTGTCTGCTTTTCCATAATTCTTCGCTGATTAGGAATATCGCCAAACGAGAAGTGGGTTAGGAGGTACCCTTGTCCAGTCATTCTGCAATCAGTGTACCAAAGGAAAAGAACTGCTAAGGAGACAAAAAATGATTAAAAATCAGAATAATACCCCCAAAAATGGAAGGCGGCTTGTGCCAGATAAGCAATTTTAAACGAACATTTTTGTGAAGTAATCGCCGCGGTTGTACAAATGAAGAGGATTGATTTGGCGGTCCGTCGATTAATGGTGAACCAATCACTAGCCCATTCCCAGTCCACAAAAGGCCTTCCTCTTTTCTAAGGAGTTTTTTATAATTTTAAGGGTGGCTTTTTTGCCCCTGGTTTAGGGGAGAGGTCCGATTTTCATCGAATTTTATCTGGTGAGGCTAAAGGGCATTCTTAAAGGGCTAATATAAAATGGAGCGAAGGAGGGCGAAAATGGCTGAAGAGTTCGGGAAGGAACAGAAGAAGGACATCATGAAGGATATCATCCGGAAGCTCCATGAGGGGCTGAGCCTCGAACAGGCCAAGAACCGGTTTGAGAAAGAGATCGGCAATGTCACCTCTACGGAGATTGCCGAGATTGAACAGGGTCTCATGAACGAAGGAATATCGCCGGACGAGATCAAGAAATTCTGCAACGTCCACGCATTGCTTTTTCAATCGGCCCTGGAAAAGTCGATGGACAAAGAGGAGTCTCCGGCGCACCCGGTATACCTCATGAGGCAGGATAACCGGGAGATCGAGAGGATTACCGGGGCACTGAAAGAATTGGCTCAGAACGGACAAAAATACAGGCCGGCCCAGTTTAAACAAAAAGTCGGGGAATTGCTGGGCAAGCTGAAGAACCTGGACATTCACTACACCTGGAAAGAACAGATTCTTTTCCCTTACCTGGAGAAATATGAATTTTACGGCCCGTCCAAGGTCATGTGGGGGAAGGACGACGAGGTCCGTGCCTTGTTAAAACAAAGCCTGACCGGGATCGAAACCTTAAAAGAAGAGAAGGAACTGAAAGAGTATGTGGCCAAGACTCTCAACCCCCTGATCGAAGAGGTGAACGGGATGATTTTCAAGGAAGAGAAAATCCTTTTCCCCGCTTCCCTGGAAAAGCTGAAGGTCCAGGACTGGGTGGAAGTACTGAAGGAGACGGAAAACGTGGGGTACGGGTTCATCCAGAAACCCAAGGAAACCTATTCGCTTATCGAGGAATTGCGCCGAGCGGTGACCGAGGAGCCCAAGGCCGAGGAGCAGACCATCACCCTGCCTACGGGTTCGTTTAAGCTGGAGGAGCTTCTGGGGGTTTTAAATACCCTGCCCGTGGACATCACCTTCATCGACAGGGACGATGCAGTGCGGTACTTCTCCGAAGGGAAGGAACGGATTTTCCTCCGGACCAAATCGATCATCGGCCGCAGAGTTCAGAACTGCCATCCTCCGAAGAGCGTCGACGTGGTGGAAAAAATCCTCCAATCCTTCAAAGAGGGGAAAAGAAGTTCGGTTGACTTCTGGATTCTTTACCAGGGGAAACATGTCTATATCCAGTACTTCGCCGTCCGCGACCGGCAGGGAAATTATTTGGGTACGCTGGAGGTTTCCCAGGATATCGCCGGGATCAAAAAGATAGAGGGGGAAAAGAGGCTTCTGGATTTCAGCTGAAGGCCGGCAGAAAAAGAAAGGATCCCCCCCTCCCATCCTTTAATATTTGCTCCGCTTGACTTAAGTCAATTACCTGAATATTTGAACCCAGGGATAATGGGTCTTACAGGTCTTCCCTTATCCTTTTCCCCGCAGCCCGCGGGCAGAAGGAGAACAGCGAGAAAGCGGAAGAAGGGCGAAGCCTTCCAAAGAGTTTAGGGATTTTTCGTGGGAACAGAAAAAAAGAGAGAGGGAGGTGATGAAAGGTCTCGGCTAATTTTTCTTTCGGGTATCCATAAAACAGATCAGAAAGGAGGTTCAGGATATGGCTTTGACGAAACGAGCGGCGTTCTGGATTTTTTCGCTCGGAACCTTGAGCTCGACGGTTCTCTTTCTGGCGCTCACCATCGATACTCATCGCCAGGTCGAGACCCTCACCCATGCGGACAAGCTCTCCGACCAGGTGGTGGCGGGGAAGCGGGTGTGGGAGAAATACAATTGCAATGACTGCCATACTATTCTAGGGTTCGGCGGGTATTACGCCCCGGACATGACGAAAGCCTATAAACGGCTGGGGGAAGTGGGCATTCGGGAAAGGGTGACCAAGCCGGAGGTCATATTTGCCAATTCGTGGAGAAAGATGCCCCAGCAGAACCTATCCCCCGATGAGGTCGAAAAGTTAATTCATTTCTTCAAATGGGTCGGTGACATCGATACTCACGGTTGGCCTCCCCAGGACAGTGAGAAGAGGTCCTCTTCCTCGGTGCGCAGGCTCATCGCCTCGGTGGGGATGAGTCCGGGGGCCGCCCTGTTCAAGGAAAAGGGGTGCTTGGGATGCCACCGGATCGGCGAGGCGGGGAGCAATGTGGGGCCGGCGCTGGACAAAGTAGGTTCAAAATTCGATAAGGAAACCCTGGCCCAGTATGCCATGGACCCCAAAAAGGTCAATCCTCAATCCAGCATGCCAGCCCAGGATGTTCAGCCTCAGGAAGGCCGACAGATCGCCGAATTCCTGGCCGGATTGAAGTGAGGAGGAGAAAAAAAATGGAATACCAATCCCAAAGAGTCGCTCTGCCGTATTTTGCCCTAGCTTTGTTGCTGTTCGTCCTGCAGGTGCTGATGGGCCTCTGGCTGGCCATCAATTATTTTGCTACCCTTCCCCAGGGCCTGGTTAACATTTTCCCCTTTGCCACGGCCAGGGCCATGCATACCAATCTCCTGGTGTTGTGGCTGCTCCTGGGTTTCATGGGGGGCACGTATTATATCATCCCGGTGGAAACCAAGAGGGAGCTTTACAGCACTAAACTGGCCTACGTCCAGTTGGTTATCCTGGCGCTCACCGGGGTGACCGCCCTGGTGGGATTCCTATTCGGGTGGAACCAGGGGCGCCCCCTTCTGGAAATTCCCACTGCGCTCGACTTCGTGGTGGTGATTGGGGCCCTCATG
Organism: Thermodesulfobacteriota bacterium; assembly: GCA_035624375.1. GTDB lineage: Bacteria > Desulfobacterota > SM23-61 > SM23-61 > SM23-61 > SM23-61. The sequence continues at coordinate 6,628 of DASPRR010000469.1, forward strand.
TTTCTGTTCAACGTGGGCATGACCATGTGGAAAGCCAAAAACTGGACCGTCATCCAGGGAACTTTGTTGGGAGGACTGACTTTTCTGGCCCTGCTGTATCTCTTCGGCATTCCCTTCTACCGCAACCTGACCATCGATTGGTATTACTGGTGGTGGGTCATCCATCTGTGGGTAGAGGGGGCCTGGGAGCTGGTAACTGGCGCCATTTTCGCTTTCGTCCTGATGCGCATCACCGGGGTGGAAAGGCAGGTGGTGGAAAAGTGGCTCTACGTGGAAATCGGCCTTTTCCTTTTCACTGGGATCGCGGGAACGGGCCATCACTACTACTGGCTGGGGGCTCCCCGCTACTGGCTCTGGATCGGGGGGATTTTCAGCGCCCTCGAACCCCTTCCCATCCTGCTCATGGTGATCGACACGATGAACCATGTAAAGCATCGGAAGCTGGAGGTCAAAAATTCCCTGGTCTGGACCTACGCGATCGGGGGAGCCTTCTACCACCTGCTCGGGGCCGGGCTCTGGGGGTTTGCCCATACCCTCCCGCAGGTCAATTACTACACCCATGGAAGCCAGGTGACGGTTTCCCACGGGCATCTGGCCTTTTTCGGAGCCTACGCCATGCTGAACCTCATGGTCTTTTATTTCGCGATGCCCCAGCTGAAAGGGATTCCGAATTACGCCGACGGGCGGGGGAAATTTGGATTCTGGACCATGACGTCAGCGATGTTCTGCATCGGCCTGGGCTTTGGGGTGGCCGGAATCCTGCAGGCCTACCTGGAGAGAGTGCTGGGAATGGGCTTTATGGTCGCGCAGGAGCAGATGAGGTTATGGTTCCAGGTGGTCTTCTTTTGCGGGATCGCCTTTCTGGTCGGGGTAATCGTGACGGTTTATGACCTTCTCTTTTTAAAGCCGAAGCAAGAAGCCTCTCCGGCAAGGGCGGCGGCAGCCCAACCGGCTTCGTAATCCCTTGCCCTTGAAATGGTACGCTAAAGGCAATAGAAGTTTTAAGGGATTTAGATGTAGGGGCGACCAGCCGGTCGCCCCTACATCCAGGATAAACGCAGACTCGTGGAGAAAGAAAAGGCGGTCTCCCCGCAGTAGGGTAGGAGGCATTCACGAATAGCCCGGGCAATCGGGTCCATCTCTCAATCCCGTGTAGGGGCGGGTTTCAAACCCGCCCCTACTTAGGTAATTAACAGCCCTCCCATCTCATATAAGTCCCGCTTGCTCTTTTCCACGAATCTTTCCCCCATCTTCTTCCCTTCCTGCTGAAAGACCTCCAGAAGCCCCCGGTATTCATCCCAGGGAAATTCCTTTTCCACCATGGGGTAGAAGACATGATCTTCCTTGTGAATATGCTGCCGCAAGAGGGATATGTAGGCAGCCAGACTCTCCAGAAGGATCAAGGTTTGGGCTTCCCGCCCCTGACCATATCCCTCCAGCGCCTTGGCCACCTCACCGATCAGGGCTCTACCCCGCTCATGCTGGTATTTCAGGGATTCCACCTCGGCGTCGATTTTCCCCTTCTTTTTCATGGCCAGGCGGTTGAAGAGAATATGCTCTTCTTTGAAGTGATGGTATTTGTCGGTAAAATCCCGGGCGAATGAAACCGCTTTTTCGAAAAATTTCTTCGGGGGCCGTTCCCCCTGTTCCATTTTCTTCAGCGAAAGAACCAGATTATCCAGAAACTGACGGATGATGCCGTGTTCATCGATCAGAATATCCAGGGCTTCCATGAGCGCACTCCTTTCTTGAATCCAGACCTTCCGGGATTTCCTGTCCGTTCCCTGATCCGCGCCCTGCCTCCTTCCTTCCGTCCTCTCTTCTCCCTTCCGTAGCGCGGACCCATCACGGCGTTAGAGGCGCAAATCCCTCCAGTCGGCAAAAATGGCATATTCTCTCGGGAAAAGAGCCACCCGATCCCCGGGCAGGATCAAATGATCCGGAGGGACCGCACGATGATTGACCATCGTCAGCTGAACCCGGCCCCGTGGAATCTGAAGACGGTCCAAAAGATCGGGAAGAAGAATGGGCTGCTCCAGATTGCAGTGGATCGGAAGCGCTTGAGTTCCGCTTGACTCTCCGTTCAAAGACCCAAACAAAAAGACTTCGGTCAGGTTTTTCATAAAGGATACCTTGATTGATAATGAGTAGGATTACGAGGAAGGGCCCGAAGCCAAAAAAGACCCTCCCCCTTCCTGCCTTGGGATGCCATGAAGACTCTTCGAGAGGCCCGGTCGGGGGCGGACCTTCTCCCGGGTTGAGGAAAGAAGGGAAAGCTTAGGCCCATTCTTCCTTCAGGATTTCTCCCTGAATCCCAGCCACCACATATTTCACCGGGACTTTTCGCTTGGCACCCTTGGCCGCCTGCTGCGCTAGGTTCAAGAGGCCCATGCAACAAGGGACCTGCATAATCAGAACAGTTAGGGTGTTGATCTTGGCGTCATCGATCCAGGATTTGATTTTCTCCTGGTAGATGTCCTGCCCTTCGTCCAGCTTGGGGCAGGCGATGGCCAGGGATTTGCCCTTTAAAAATTCCGGGTGAAACCCCCCCAGAGCATAGCCTACGCAGTCGGCGGTTAGCAGCACGTCCGCCCCCTGGTAATAAGATGCCGTGGGAGAGATTAGATGGAGTTGAATTGGCCACTGCCGCAGCTGGGACTGGATTTTCCCCTTGGCTTCTTCTTTATTGTGTTCGCTTTTCTCCCGGAAATCAACCATCCTGGACCCTGGGCAACCGCTGAATTGAGCCATGGTTTACTCCTCCTTCTTTCGATATTTTCTCTCTACGCGAGAGATGAAATCTTCATATTTTTTCTGGTAGGAATCCATCCGCTCCTCAACTTCCAAGAATTTAGAGAAAATTCCTCCCACCTGGGAAACGGAAAGCTGGTTGTCCATCCAGGGCAGCATGATCTCGTCTTCCCGCTTGATGTGCTGGGACAGAAGGTCTCGGTAGGCGCTGAGATGGTGAACCACGGTCTGGCGGTCTTTGCCTTCCAGGCCCTCCACGATGGCTTTCACGTGGTTTCGGGCCGTCTTGTGGTCCTCGCGCATGACCTTCACCATGTCCAGGTTCTCGTCGAAAAATTTGAATAGAATGTCTTCTTCTTTGGCATGGTGGAACCCGTCCGCATAGGAGCGAATGAAATCGACCCCGTCCCGGATCAGCTGCCGGCCTTCCTCGGATTCCAGGTCCAGCCGGGGGAGAATCTCGGGGATCAGAGCCAGCCACTTCTTGATGAGGACGTGTTCATCGACCAGCTTTTTCATGGGGGGAGAGTATCTGAGCTCCTTCGGCCTGGCCTCTGGTTTCCTCTCCACCCTGGGAATCTGGACCTTCTGCCCGGGGTGGATCACCTGGGAAATCCGTCCCATCATCTCCTGCTCTTGATCAGCCGGCAGGTTGTGGATGCTCACGATATCTTTCAACAGGCACAGGCCCACCGCACAGGGTCCGCAACCAATTCCATATTCATTGAGGATTTTTTCCACAGGGGGAAAATCTTTGATGACCTCTTTGATGCTTCGGTTCAATTGTGCTTCCATGTAACACCCCTTTCCCTGAAGACCGAATATGGGCCGAATCGGCGTAAGGGCGATTCAGGAACGGCCGACAAGGAATTCCTTTAGGCTACGAGTTTTTGGGTCTTCAAGACCTCCCCCCGGGTGCTCAAGATGATCTGCTCCAGGGGAATCTTCTTCTTGGAGATCTCCAAGCCCTTCCGGACGATCATAGGCAGCCCCTGGCAGCAGGGGACTTCCATGGTTACCACTGAGACCGACTTGACCCCGGACACCTTGAAGACCTCGGCGAATTTCTCTACATAGGCATCGGTCTCGTCAAACTTGGGGCAGCCCATCATCACGACCTTCCCGTTCAAGAAATCCCGATGAAAATTCGGGTAGGCGATGGGGGTACAATCGGCCGCCACCAGGAGGTCGGCTCCCTTCAGGAAAGGCGCTGTGGGGGGAACCAGGCGAATTTGTACCGGCCAGTGGGTCAAGGCCGAGGGGCTGCCGGCATAGGACGCCGGCTGGTTCGCCTGCTGGCAGGGAGATGCCAGGGAAAAGGTCTGGAGCCGGGCCGAAGGGCAGCCTGCGGCCGCGGGCCCATGGGCCTGAGGATGAGCCCCATGGGCCGCGCTGCTGTCCTTTAGATGCTCTTCCACGGCTTTCTCGTCAAAGTCATCCGCCACCCTCTCAATTACATGGAGGGCGTCATTCGGGCACTCTCCCAGGCAGGCCCCCAAACCGTCGCAGAACATATCGGCCACAATCTTGGCCTTTCCGTTCACGATCTGCAGGGCGCCCTCGGCGCAGGAGGGGACGCAGAGCCCGCATCCGTCGCATTTGTCTTCATCGATCTGAATGATCTTTCGTTTGATTTTCATTTTTTTCTCCTTATTATTTGTCTATTCAAACACTTTTCTCCGTGCCCTCTGTGGCTAAAAAGGTTTTTTTGGCCAGCTCTCGGCCGGAGGCGGTCAGGAAATTCCTTTCAATCATGGCTACTAGCTTTTCCCGGGGGATCTTCTTCTCTTGCTGGGTTTCCTCCAGGTTCATGATCATGTCGGCGTCATAGAGGATTTTGAAATTCGCCGTCTCTTCGGGCCGTGGATGATGGTGGTGACCCACGATATCGCACACCTCTTCGATCATTTCTGGCCTGGCCCCGAGCTTAGTCAGAATTTCCCGGGCGATCGGCGGCCCCAGTTCTTCCTGGTACTTGGCCTCGTTGCTCCCGTATCTGGCTTCCGCCTCTTTAATCCCGATGTCATGGAGGTATGCAGCGGTTAGGACGATGGCCGGCTCTCCTTTTTCTTCCTTCACGATCTGCTCGGCGTAACGGGCAACCTTGGTGGCGTGGCCGATCCTTTTAAAATCCTGCTTGAAAAAATGCTTCATCTCGATGGCCACCCGGTCCTTGAGGAGTTCCTGCTTCTGGGCGATTAATTCCGGGGGAAGGTCTCCCAAGCATTGCTCGGCGTATTTGCAGTAGGCGGCACAACCGAAATCCATCTTGGGGTTGACCATTTTGTGGCCGCACTTCTTGCAGCGGCGGGTGGGCTCGTCTTTGAAGAACTCGATGAGACTCCCGCATTTCGCGCAGGGAACGTTGTACACCGCTTCGGGTTTCCAGTATCGGCTGTCTTGTCCCGGGCATCTCATCTTTTCCCTCCTCCCAAATGATTAACCGTAAAGCCAAAATCTTTATCTGTCTTTACCTTAAACCAGAAAGAAAAATGTTACCTTGACTCAAGTCAAGAAAATAATAAATCTATATTGGGCGCGGATGAACAAGGATAAACACAGAAAAACAGTGCCAAAAATGCCTAAAGTGCACTAAATTGCCAAAAGTCAAAAGGCTGGTTCTTACCTACCCTCTCTTCTAAGTCGAGACAATTAAGGCACTAATCCTTTCGTCCCAGTCCTCTCCAGAATTTCCCCAAAACGCGCCCCATGCCGGCAGTGCTTCTGATAATGGTCCAGGCAGCCGTCGATGGTCTCCAGGGTTTCCTCGGGGGAATGGATCCCCGGCAATTCTTCGGCCAGCCGGGGGTGGCGTCCGAGCTTTCCTCCGACCTGAATCCGGAAACCTCTCTTTTCTTCCTGCAGGGTGCGGGTCGGGCAGGCAGTGATGCACTGGCCGCAGAACACGCATTTGGGCCAATCGATAACCGGCCAACTTCCAGCCAGAACGATGGCACCTTCCCGGCAGGCCTCGACGCATGCCCCGCACTGAATGCATTCTTCTGAAGAAATTTGGGGTCTGCGAGCCCCGATCAGCCCGATGTCGGAAATCTGGGGACGCGAGCAGGCGTTGGGGCAGTCGGAGATGGAGACCCGGAACTCATGGTGCAACTTTAAAGGTCCTCCGACGCGGGACCTCAAGAAATCCTTCAGATTCCTCTTTGCCAGAATCCCCTCGACCTTCTTGGCCAGATCGTTGTAGGCTACAGCCCGATTCGGGCATCCACTCGGCCCGAAGCAGGTCTCCACCTGGAATCCCATCACTTCCTCTTCCATCCGGTTAAGGAATCGCTGCTGGCAGGTCTTGACGTGTCCCAGGGTGACTTGCCCAGCCCCATCGCGGGCGGCCTCCTCTTCCACTCTCTTCCTCACCCGCTTACGGACGAAGAACGGGACTTTGCCTACCGCCTCCTCCGCTTCCTTGGTCCATTTCATGGGTTACCCCCCAAAGAATTGGCCCAAGGTCCTAGACGTCGGGACCAGGGCTCCTTTTTTTCCTTTACTCTTTACTTTATAACCTAATTTTCGGTCATGGGCCTTGACATAAGTCAAAAGATGAAGATAATTCCCCTTGAGGAGGCATTCCATGAAACTCATGGACCAGATTGCTCGGAT
>DASPRR010000486.1:0-3859 GCA_035624375.1 Thermodesulfobacteriota bacterium
CTCCTCCAATCCTCTCCCTGAAGGTTTTGAACCCTTCTTCGATTTTCTCCAAAGAGAAGGAATGAGTGACGAGCGGTTTCAGGTCCACTCGGCCAGAGGCGAGCAAAGAGACCGCCCTTCCCACGTTGCCCCATCCTTCGCCCCGCACCGTGTAGATTGACTTGTTGTCCCTGGCCAGCGAGGCAAAATCCGCAGCCACCGGTTCTTCCGGGAATCCCAGAAGCAATATCTTGCCCATCCGCTTGGTCATGGCAATGGCCATTTGCAATCCTTGGGCGCTCCCCGAGGATTCAATGACCAGGTCGGCGCCGACGCCCCCGGACTCCTTCCGGATTATCTGGACAGGGTCCTCCTGATTCACGTCGATGAGGCGATCGGCTCCCAAGGACGCCCCCACCTGAAGTCGGGAAGCCCGGGTGCCGATCAGGTAAACCTTCCCCGCACACAAGGCCTTGGCCACTTCCACGGAGATCAGGCCCAAGGGTCCTGGGCCGATTACCGCCACACGATCGCCGACGACGTAGCCACCGACAGTTTCAAACCCGTACAGGACGCATCCTAGATTGGTGATCAGGGACGCTTCTTCGAAACCGATGGAATCCGGAATCGGGTAGACCGTATTCACGTGGTTGACCACGTATTGGGCGTACCCGCCGTTCGTGGTGAATCCGTTCGCGCGGTGTCCTTTTTCTGGGTTCCCGTAGTTGAGGCAGGAGGTGTAATCCCCCAGGCGGCAATTGCGGCACCTCCCACAGCCATAGTGAGCTTCCACTGAGACCCGGTCACCGACGTGAACCTCATCCACGGTCTCCCCTTTCGCCGCAATGACCCCGGAGTATTCATGACCGGGAATGAATTCTCCGTAGGGGGGCTGACTGGGCCAGGGGTAGGCCATCAGGCTCAAATCGCTGCTGCAGATGGCGCAGGAAGCGACCCGGATGAGGACGTCGGCCGGTCCGGGTTTGGGAGTTTCCACTTCCCGGACCGCCAAAACATTGGGAGAGACCAAAACGGCGGCTTTCATTTTCTCCGGAATGATCATTCTATTTCCTTCGTATTTCATGTAGGGTGCGTTCCCCGAACGCACCGCCATGTCAGGCCCGATCGGGGTTCAGGCCCTACAAATCTCAAACTTCTGACCCCGCACCCCGAACCTGTTCTACTCAGGCCCGGTTATTGAACTCCCGGCTGGTTGCCCGGATGGGGAATTTTTTCACTTCCTCCAGGAAGGCGGCCAGATGCTCGGCGCTGCGTTCGAAGTATTTCAATCCCTTTTCCTTCGTGCCCCGGAAGGGGTTTCCGATGGTCGAAGTCGTGGAGTACTCGTGGTGCTCCATGGGGACCCAGGCCTGCTCGGACTCCATGAATTCCACCATCCCGGAGCCGTCCTTTTTGGAGAAGGCCTTGCCCATCCATTCCGGGGCATGGGTGCGGTCTTGAACCGCTTTGGACATGTCCACCAGGGATTCATCGTAAGCCAGGCAGGTCGCGGTTTCGATTTCCCCGGAATGCCAGCCGGGAGTCTCCTCCGGAGGGCCTTCGATGATCCCTTTCAGGACGTTATACTCCCTTTCCGTCGGGGTTTTGTACCAACAGGTAAAGGCTCCGCTCTCGTAACGAATGCGGCGTAGCACCTCGTCCACCACCTTGGAGTTGGACCCATGGTGGGTGACGAAAACGACCTTGTTGAACCCGTGGTAGATCAAGGATTTGCCGATGTCGTACAGGATCCGACGGTAGGTCTCCCCCGAGAGGGTGATCGTCCCGGTTCCGTTTCCCATCTCATGCATGTGGTGGGGCGAGTAGCCGTAGGGAATGATGGGGGTATAGATCACCTGGGCCTTCTTAGCAGCGCGGGTGGCCACTTCCCAGGTGGTCAAAGCATCGCAGCCCAGCGGAATGTGCGCCCCGTGTCTCTCCAGGCTTCCCATGGGAACCATGACGACGTCACAGGATTTTAGGTATGCAGCAACCTCCGTATAGTTCATGTCATGCAGATAAAACGATTTTCTCTTGGCCATATTTTCCTCCGGTGATTTTGATAAAATTGGGTTTTGTTCGAAAAGTACATGATTCGTCTTGCGAGAGGTCAAAATGAAAAAACTTGAAATTTGTCAAAAAATCTTGTTTGGTCAACCGTTTCTGAAATCCCCCCCAACCCCCCCTTTGATAAAGGGGGGCAGGGGGGATTTCTGGCAGGGCCGTGGTTCTTGGGAAAATCCTGGATGCTGGTTGCGGTTCTGCCAATCTACGAATTACTCCTGAAAAGTGATCCATCAAGTATTTTTCGAACAAAGCCTAAAATTGGTTTCTCTCCGGCGTCCCCGGTGCGCTTTTAGGGGCAAGAGGCATCGCGCCCCTACGGCCTCGATTAAGGATATATCTTTCTTACCAACATATTAATATTGGTTGGGCGCTAAGCGCCTAAGGGCCTTTATCGGAGCGCCTCATCGAGCAACTGCAGGGGATGAAGGACGGAGATCGGGTCCCCCTCATCCATATTCCCGCCGATGGTCAGACGGCATCCCGGACATCCCGTGACGATAACTGCGGCACCTGTCTGGCGGATGCTTTTAATCTTCTTCTCGGTGATTCCCTTGGAGACCGCGGGAAAATCGAACTGAAAAGCCCCGCCCCCGCCGCAGCAGGCGTTCGCCTCCTCCATTTCCACGTATTCAACCTGGGGGAGCGCCTTGAGGATTTTTCTCGGAGCATCGCTCACCCCCTGAGCGCGAACCAGGTGGCAAGGGTCATGGTAGGTGACGCGAACCTTTTTCCTGGACCCGTTCTTGCGCAGCGGCAGTTTCTCCATTCTCGCGGCAACATATTCCATGACGTCCAGGGTCTTTTTCTTCAGGGCCTCCGCCCCTGTGGTGTCCATCCCCTTGCGCTTCAGCAGGGCGATATACTCTTTTTTGAAGGCGGCCCCGCAGGTGGCGCAGTCCACCAGGACGGCATCCACTTCCGCCCGGGCAAGCAGGGAGATGTTCTTCTCCACATTTTTCAGGGGCAAGTCTCCCTCGCCGGAGAGGATGGCGGCGATGCCGCAGCAATCCTGCCCCTTGGGCATTTCGATCTCCAGGCGCAGCTTCTTCAAAACGTTGACCACCGCCTGACCCACGTCCCCCGCGAAGTAATTCGTGAAACAGCCGGTAAAATAGAAAACCCGGCCCTCTGCTTTCCCTTCGGGGCGGATCACTCCCTCAAACTGATCCCGGAAAGGCTTGGGATTGACCCGCGGCAGCTTTCCCGCCGGGATGTTTCCGATCCGCATCCCTTTGGCGAAGGTTTCCAGGATCCAGTTGCGGCCCAGCTTGGCGAAGAGAATGGAGGAGCGAAGAAGTTTTTCGTTGGTCAGCAGAGTGTAGAGCAGACGTTTCTTCCAGGCCAGTCCGTATTGCTTGACCAATTCCTCTCGAAAATCGGTGAACAAATTATCGAGGCGGACGCCGCTGGGACAATTGACGACACAGGATTCGCAGAGGAGGCAGGTCAGGATGATCTCCTTGGCCCGCTTGGAGAGGGAGACGTTTCCCTCCAGAAAATTTTTCACCAGCTGAACCCTGCCCCGGGGGCTTGCCGCCTCGGTCAAAACCTGCTGATAAACGGGGCACGAGGGGATGCAGAGCCCGCATTTGTTACAGCGATCGACCATATCCTTGGTTTCTTGCGTAGCCATCCATTCGCTCCAAGCCGCCTACAGGACCCGGACGACCTTATCCGGGTTTAGGATATTCAGGGGATCAAAGGCCTTTTTGATATTCCGGGTAACCTCCATCGCCGCTTCTCCCAACTCCAGGGGAAGGATCTCCCGTTTGGCGATTCCGATTCCATGTTCTCCGGTCAGGGTGCCCCCCAG
>DASPRR010000495.1:0-4360 GCA_035624375.1 Thermodesulfobacteriota bacterium
CTTGGTGTTTACCACATAGAGTTCCTCCATGGTGGCCCGCAGGGTCCGAACCATGCGGTTGAAGGAGGCCGCCAAATGACCCACTTCGTCCCGGGACTCCACCGGGACTTCGTGGGAGAAATCCCCCCCGGCGATCCCCTCTGTGGCTTTCATGAGATTGTCGATGGGCCGGGTGATGGAACGGGTGAGGAAGTAGGCCAGGAAGAGGACCAGCACCAGCCCGAAAAAAGCGACCGCCAAAAAGCTGTAGATCACGTTTTTCCGCAGGTCCGTGTACGGGGCCTCGAGCGTGCCCACGTAGAGGATGCCGATCACTTCTCCCTTGACATTCCGGATGGGCTCGTAAGCGGCGATGTACCATTCGCTCACCACAAAAGCCCTGTCGATGAATGACCTGCCATTTTCCAAAACCTGATCATAAACTTCTTTGGAGACTCTCGTCCCGATGGCCCTCAGCCCATTTTTGTCTCGTACGTTCGTGGAAATGCGCAGGTCCCATTGCATAATAGTGGCGGTGCCCGTGTCTTTCCCCTGGTACCGCTCTCCCCGGAAGACCGCATCCTTGATCTTGTCCACGATCTCGTAGTTGCGGTTGAGGAGATTTCCTCCGTAAATCACCCCCCAGACTTCGTTGTTGATATCCAGGATGGGAACCGCCGCCATCATCATCATCCCGGCGGTCTCCTTGTCCTCCGGCCGGCCTTTGGCCATGGGGGTCGGGATGAACTCCATGTAGGCCTGGCGAGCCAGGTCCAGCCCCTCCTGGACCAGTTCATCCTGGGGGATGATCTCCGTGGAGGCCACGCTCTCTTTGCGGAGCGCCCTCCTCACCATTTCGTCGTTGCCCTTGAAATCCTGGGAGCAATAGGGGGAGCGCGTGCGGGTGAGGACGACCCCCTTGCGGTCCACCACGGTCAGCACATCCAGCCCGTAGTCCATGCGGACCCGCTCCAGCTCCCGCTTCAGGAGTTCGACCTGGTTCCCCATGACTTCGCGGATGATGAGGTCCCTTTTGGCCGTGAGGTTGAGCACATCCCGAATGCGGTTGAGTTTTTCCTGGTAGATGATCCCCGCCGAGGCGAGGTCGTGGCGGACTTTTTTATGGGCCTCCGCGATGATCGTATTCCCGACCATGCGAATGCCGATGATGATCGACGCGGTCCCTCCCACCAGGACGACCAAAAGGAAACTGAAGACCAGTTTTGCCCGCAGGGTCCGGAAAGGCCATTTTCCCCAGGATTTAATCTTCTCCCACACGGTGTACTCTGGCCCCCCTTCTTAAACTGAGAATAGAGGGGCGGTTCAAGAAGTGCCCCCCGCAGAAATGATATTTTATCCCTTTGCGGGGCTGCTTTGCAATTCCTCCCGAGCCGATCCGGCCGATCACAATTTGGCCGCGTCCAGAAGGGCCGGGACCTTGTTCTCCCACCCGATGGGCATGATGTGCACTCCCTGGCACATCCCCTTCAACTCCCGGATAAGCTCGGCGCCGATTTCGATGCTGGTCTTGACCCGGTCCTCGGCCTTGGCCATCTTCTGGATGAGGGGCTCGGGGACGAAGACCCCGGCTACGTTTTTGTTCATGAACCGGGCCATACCGGCGGACTTGAGGAGAATGATTCCAGCCAGGACCGGGACCTTGAAAGGGATCACCCTCTTCATGAATTTTTCGAAGGCCCCCACGTCGTAAACCGCCTGGGTCTGGAAGAAGGAGGCTCCGGCTTGAATCTTCTTCTCCATCTTGATCACCTGGGCCTCCACCGGATTGCCTCCGGGGTTGACCACCGCTCCGGAGAAGAATTTGGGCGCCCCCTGCAGGGCGTTTCCCACCATGTCCGTCCCGGCCTCCAGCTTTTTGATGACCCCCAGCAGGCTTACCGAATCCAGGTCAAAGACCGGCTTGGCCTGGGGATGGTCGCCCAGGGAGGCGTAGTCCCCGGTAAGGGCCAGCACGTTCTTGATCCCCAGGACGCAGGCGCTAAGGAGGTCGGCCTGCAGGGCCAGGCGGTTACGGTCCCGGCAGGTCACCTGAAAGATGGGCTCCAGCCCCTTTTCCTGCAGGAGGCGACAGACCGCCAGGGAGCCCAGCCGCATGACCGAACTCTGCAGGTCGGTCACGTTGATGGCGTCCACCCGCCCCCGGAGCAGTTCTGCGTCGGCCATCATCTCCTGGATATGGGTACCCTTGGGAGGTCCGATCTCGGAAGTGATCACGAATTTTCCCGCTGCCAAGCTTTCTTGAAATCCCATGCTCACCCTCCTCCTCTACTTTCCCTGCTCCAGGGCCCAACGATCGGACAGCCGCAGGCCCTTCGGGGGGATCATCTTGCTGTGGTCTTTGGGCTCGTAGACCCGGCGGAGCTTGTCCAGCCTTCCCAGCTTCTCCAGCCGCTCATAGATCAGCTTCCAGCCGCACTCCATCTCCTGGTCCACTTCGCATTTCCCTTCTTTGGTCGTCCCACCGCACGCCCCGTTGAGGAGGTATTTGGAGCAGGCCGTGAGGGGACAGATGCCCGCGGTGGAATCCAGGACACAATCCCCGCACTCCCTGCATCGCTCCGTGCCCTTCCACTCCCCCCGGCTTCCTCCCAGGGGAAGGGTGTTGCAGGCCGGATGGGTGATTTTTTCGCTCACCGCGGCCACCGCCTGGACTCCCACGCCGCAGGTCATGACCAGGAGGGAATCCGCCTCCTTTACCTCTTTGACCTTGCCCCGGAGGCGGGACTGGACCAGAGCCTTCTGACAGAGGAAATCGATCACCGTGTGACCGGTGATTTTCTTGCCGGCCTGTTCCAGCTTCCCCTTCATTTCCAGGACCTGCGCCTTCCCCCCGGTGCCGCTCGACTCGGCGCACCCGCCACATCCGAGAAGGAAGACTTTCGTATCTCCTTCCAGGGAGCGAAGAATTTCTTCCAGCGACTTTTGCTGTGAAAGTAACACGGGTTTTTCTCCTTTCCGGTCCTAATAGATGCGAACCCTGCCCATCTCGCTTCCCCGGGGGGTGACGAGGTGGACAGCGCATGCGATGCAGGGGTCAAAAGAGCGTACGATCCGGACGATCTCGAAGGGGTTGGATTCGTCCTTCACCCGGGTGCCGGTCAGCGCCTGCTCGATGGCCCCCGGGGCGCCCCCGTCGTCCCTCGGAGAGGCGTTCCAGGTGGTGGGAACCACAAACTGGTAGTTGGCGATCTTCTTGTCCTTGATCTCCACCCAGTGCCCCAGCGCGCCCCGGGCCGCGTCGATGATTCCGAACCCCTGGGCCTGGTCGGGAATTTCGTAGGGGACGAAGGTCGGCGCCCCCGGTTTCAGCTGGAGCAGCCACTCGCCCATGGAGTCGGCCAGGTACTTGGCCGAAAGGGCCCGTGCCGCGTGCCGCCCCAGGACGGAGAAGAGGGCCGCGGGGGAAGCCTTGAAATGGGCCAGCGTCGAATCGACCAGGGATTTGGCCTGGGGATTTCCTCCGGCGTAGGTCGTGAGCATCTGCGCCAAGGGTCCCACTTCATAAACCTTGCCATCGTACCGCGGAGCCTTGAGCCAGGAATAGGCCCCCGATTTCGTCCCCTCGGGAGAGGTCTTTCCCGAGGAGGGATGGAGGCCCGAGGTTCCCCCGTCATACCAGGAATGCTTGACCTGCTCGGTGATCTTGGACAGGTCCAGCGGCTGGAGTTTCAGGTCCGAAGAGACGGTCCCCTGCTGGAAGAAGCGCTTCCGGGTGGTGTAGTCGGGGCTCTTGCCGTCCAGGTCGTAAGCCCCGTAGGAGAGGTAGTTCTTGCAGCCGGCTCCGACCTGGAAATAGTCGGAGTAAACCCCGGCCACGGCCAGGACATCGGGGATGTACACGTTGTCCACGAAGTCCTTGAGGTCGTTGAGCCGCCAGAGGATCGAGGCCATCTTGTCCACCGTGGGGACTTCGGTCATGCCCCCGGGGACGATGGACGCGGTATGGGGAATCCGGCCGGTGAGGAGGGCCACCGCTTCATGCCCCTTGCGGCGGATTTCCAGGGCCTTCACGTAGTGGGCCACAGCTGCCCGGTCCAGGTCATCGGGCAGACGGTAATCTCCCTCGTAACGGGGAACGAAGGGGCCCAGGCTGCCCCGCCCGATAAAGGCTTTGATGGACTTCAGGTCCGGGTCGCTCCCCTCATACTTGGCCACTTTGGTCACATCCACGTAATCCAGGGCTGCCAGGTGGTAGAAGTGGAGAATATGATCCTGGACCACATGAAGTCCCGCCGCCAGGTTGCGCAGGATCCGGCCGTTGTCGGGGATTTTGTCCGCCAGGCCGAAGGCCCTGTCCAGGTTGAGGGTCGAGGCCATGGCATGGCATAGGTTGCAGACCCCGCAGATCCGCTGGGTGATG
>DASPRR010000499.1:0-3498 GCA_035624375.1 Thermodesulfobacteriota bacterium
TGGCGCCGGCCATTTCCTTCCCGGGCGGATTCGTCGTATCGGCCTGCAAGTATTGGCTGAGATTCTGTACGGCTTCTTCCTTCACCTTTTCCCAGTCAAAATTCATCGATTCATCCGCTCAAATACATTTCACCACAGAGGCATAGAGAACACGGAGAAACAGAATTCTTGGCAATAAACCATGCCACGAAAATAAATCATAACCATTATTGCTTCCGGACCTAAAGCCTGCACAGGATCGGAGCATTTGTTTTTTGCCATAACCCTCTGTGTTCTCTGTGTCTCTGTGGTGAATATTATTCCTTCCGTTTTTTCATCGCTTCCCAGTACACTTCCTGAATGGGAACGCCTTTTTCCAGAGCGATCCTCCGGCAATCATCATATTCCGGTTGAAAACGAACTTCTCCGGACACTTTTACCCTCACTTTCCCGTAACGGGTCTCCACCTCCCGCACCTCCCGGGGCAGCTTCTTTCGCTTC
The DNA here is from genome assembly GCA_035624375.1 of Thermodesulfobacteriota bacterium. GTDB lineage: Bacteria > Desulfobacterota > SM23-61 > SM23-61 > SM23-61 > SM23-61. The sequence goes on from DASPRR010000499.1 coordinate 481, forward strand.
ACCGGGTAACTTCGCACGCCCAGCGTAGTGGATTCCTGCAAAATCAACTCGGCCAGCGGTTCCGCGTCCTTTTCCTCGGCAATCACCCGCAAAAGCGTGCCGGGGCGGTTCTTTTTCATTTGCAGGGGGGCCAAGGAGACATCCAGCGCCCCCTTCTGGAAAAGACGGTCCATTAGATGTTCGTAGAACTCCGGGTTCATGTCGTCGATATTCGATTCCAACACGACCGCCTGATCTACCTGGTAGGCATCGGAAGATTCGCCCAGGACTAGGCGAAGAAGGTTCGGGCGGTCCGGAAACTCCTTCTTCCCCATCCCGTAACCGATCTTCTGGACTGCAAGGGACGGGAAAGAGGTCACCGGGGAGCTCAGAGCGGCTACGATCGCTGCTCCGGTGGGGGTCACCAGTTCTCCTTCCACCTCCACGCTCTTGACCGGATATCCCTTCAAGATTTCCAGCGTAGCCGGAGCCGGCAGGGGAAGTCGGCCGTGCTGGGATTCGACGAAGCCCCTTCCCATGGGCAATTCCGAAGCATAGACCCGGTCCGGTTGAAAATAATGGAGCCCGATGGCTGTGCCCACGATGTCCACGATGGAATCAATGGCTCCCACTTCGTGAAAATGAACCTCATCCACCTTCTTCTTGTGGACCCTGGCTTCCGCCTCTGCCAGGCGCTGGAAGATGGCAAGGCTGGTCTCTTTCACCCTGGAGTCCAGGGTACTCTTGCGGATCATCGCTTGAATGTCGGAGAAATGGCGGTGGTGCTCTTCATGCGGTCCCACCCGGACCTCCAGGGACAGCGCTCCAATTCCGCTCCGGTTCCCGGCACGAATTTCCAAAGAATAATTTTCAAGGCCCAGCTTTTTGAGCTCTTCCACGAGTTTCGATTGGGGGAGCCCCAAATCGAGGAGGGCCGCGAGAGTCATATCCCCGCTGATGCCTGAGAAACAGTCAAAGTAAAGAATTTTCATGGAAACCCCTAAAAATAGCTATCCGCTCTCCGTAGAGCTTCTAGTAGATGTCACTCACTCCGTCATTCCGGCGAAAGCCGGAATCCAGAATCCTTTGAATCCCGCCTTGGGCGGGACTGGATTCCGGGTCGCCCCCGGCTTTCGCCGGGGTTGCCCGGAATGACGACTTCCGCTCGCTTTCAAGAATTCTGCAAGAGGCTCCTTATTAAGGGAAAAAATCTTTCGCTGAAAGCTGACCGCTGAACGCTGACCGCTTCTTTATAGCCTGTTAATCTGGCTGGCAGCGAAGGCCGCGCCGTAGCCGTTGTCGATGTTTACCACCGTCACCCCCGAAGCGCAGGAATTGAGCATGGCAAAAAGGGCGGTGATGCCCCCGAAGTGGGACCCGTACCCCACGCTGGTGGGAACGGCGATGACCGGGCGATCCACCAACCCGCCCACCACGCTTGGCAAAGCACCTTCCATCCCGGCGATGACGATGAGAACGCTGGCAGCCATCAAACGTTCTCTCTGGCTCATGAGCCGGTGAATTCCCGCGACGCCCACATCGTAGAGATGCTCCACCCGGCTTCCCAGCATCCGGGCGGTCAGAATGGCTTCTTCAGCCACGGGAATGTCCGAAGTCCCGGCGCAGACCACCAGAATCGTTCCTTTTCCCACGATCTCGATGGGATGGTGGATGAGGGTCAGAACCCGGGGTGAAGGATAGTATCGCGCTTTGGGGAAAACCCGCCTAACGGAAGGGACTTTCTCCCGGTCCAGGCGAGTGACCAGGATATTGTTTCTTTTATCCTTCATCTTCTTCATGATGGAGAGGACTTGGGCGGCCGTCTTTCCCTCGCCGAAGATGGTCTCGGGAGCTCCCTGGCGCAGATGACGATGATGATCGATGGTGGCACAGTCAATCTGCTCGTAGGGCAGATGTTTGAGCTCCTGGAGGGCTTTTTCCACCGGGACCCTCCCACCCTGAACTCTTTCCAATAACTTTTTTAGGTGATCAACGTTCATCTTACCCTCGCCCTATAATGACTTCCTTCTCCCTTTGAAAGAACGGGAGATGAGAAAAATGTATTGCATGAAAGAGACAGAACCATCTATTCCTTCAGGGTCACCCTCACTTCCTGGACTGACTTTTCATTGGATTTCAGGACCTCAAAGAGCATCTTTTTGTACCGGAAAACCTCGCCGGCCAGGGGAACCCTCCCCAGCCTCTCCAGAACGAATCCCCCCAGGGTCTCGTAATCCCCCCTGGGCAGGCCAAGCTTCAGGGTTTCATTGATGTGATCAATCTCCATGCGGGCGTTGATCCATAGCTTTCTGGGCCCCATTTTTCGGTAAAAGGGCTGGTTGATGTCATACTCGTCTTCAATCTCCCCGACTACCTCTTCCAGGATGTCCTCCACCGTCACAATGCCCACGGCCCCTCCGTATTCGTCCACCACTGCGGCCAGGGTTTCCTGGCTTCGCTGCATCTCCACCAGCAGTTCATCGACCGGTTTCGTCTCCGGAAAAAAGGAGATGGGGCGGATATAAGGCCGGATGTTTTTCCCCTCCCCTTCCGCTCCAAGGAGATCAAGACTATACAAAATCCCCACGATATTGTCCACATCCCCACGATATTGTCCACCCGGTTGCGATAGACCGGATACCGGGAATAGTTCTCCCGGCGGACCGAAGCAATGGCCTCCTCAACGGTGCAGGTTTCCTCCAGGGCCACCACCTCCACCAGGGGAATCATGGCTTCCCTTACCTTGGTGGTGGGGAACCGAAAGATCCGGCGGATCATGGCCTGTTCCAGGGGGTTGATGTCGCTCCGCTCCCCCTCTTCCCTGAGGAGCAGCTGAAGTTCTTCCCGAGTGACCAGGGGCCGCACTTCCCCCTCCTGCTTGAGGAAATGGGAGACGGCCAGGGTGGCTTTGGACATGAACCATACAAAGGGGTAGAAAAGGATCGAAGCCGCCCAGACTGCGGGGGCCAATCTTCTCACCCAGGAATCGGCCTTCTGCTGGAAAAGGGCTTTGGGCAAAATCTCCCCCAGGATGAGGAT
>DASPRR010000505.1:0-5570 GCA_035624375.1 Thermodesulfobacteriota bacterium
TGCCTTTTATTATAAGCGATCCAGGGAAATCGAGGAATGCCGATTACGTGTTGAACCTCCCCGCCCACAGGGCGGAAAGATTCACTATCCCAGGAAAGGAAACAAGTCAATCGTTTTGCTAATGTCGCCTCCCCTAGGTTCAGTGAATAAATTTACCGGGAGGGGGGCGGAAAAATGATGCGTGCCACCAAAATCGGCGGGGAAATGGCCTTTCTCCGAGCGGTGACCTGGTATCCGCAAACGACGCTTCCGGCCTCCGGGAAATTAGGCTAAGAGCGCAAAAATAGACAATTTCCGAAACCTTTAGTAAGAATCAACTTTTTCAAAGAGGAACGAGCTTCTTATTTTGGCAAGCGCAGCGGTTCTTCGCCCCGCTCTCTGCTCGGGAGCAGAATTAGGCAGCTTATTTCTGAGACGCGACACTAGGCTAAGGAGGTTGGAAGGATCAAACCTTAAAGACGACGCCAGCTTTTACTCCCATCGCGTTTAGGATTTTGGCCAGGGGGCAGAAGCCAGTAAACGAAGACTGGAACAGGTTGAGGCCTACAAAAGCTGTGAAAAGCAGCCAGTAAGGAGAATGAATCTGGGACAAAATCAAACTTCCAAGGATGAATATCCCTGCGAATGTAAGAACCAATCGATCCACGTTCATTTCCAGCACCTCCCTTTATTTATTAAGATGTATTTCATCTCCAGCAGGATTCTTCCATTTTTTCTTCCTTTTGGGATGGCGGGAAAAAATCCTTGACAATGATTTGTTTTAATTGTAGGTTTTTACTATCCAATTGAACCATGTGCCGAAGTGGCGGAATTGGTAGACGCGCTAGGTTCAGGGTCTAGTGTGGGTTGCCACGTAGGGGTTCGAGTCCCCTCTTCGGCACCAAGGTTTAGAAAAGGCCGCAATTCTAATGGGTTGCGGCCTTTTCATTTTTGCAGTGTGCGCCTGGGGTGCAAAAGAGCCCAGATTTTGCGGGCTCTCTGAATGGGTCTTTCCTCAGCAACTTCTTACTCTGTATCAATTGACAGGAATAGGTTCATTTCCTTGAACACCCTTGGATTTATGTGTGACAAAAGGCTGTAGAATCGGCTGATATTTTTTGCAGAAATTGGTATTCTGTACCCGGAATACCCGCAAAAGGCAGATAAAGACTCCCTCCTGTAGTCACCGCGTGACAGATTTTGACAGATGGTGTAGATTTCTATCCGTAATGGAGGTTTGGATATACTTTTAATGTGAGAAATTATTACGAAGTGCGGAGATTTGCACGCTGTACGGGACAAATTTTGTTTTTTCTAATACAAACGAAATTATTATTTTACCCCCCACCCTCCCCCTCCCCTTGACTCCGGTCTATACACCCCTCAAGGGGGGGGTAAGGGTGGGGGTGATGTCATTTTTTTTAATGCGTTTGTATTAGTATGATCGCTCGATTAGATGTTATTAGCATGAGTCTGGTTTTCCTTTTTGCCAAGGGCTTTTTTTCATTGACATTTCCCCCCTTTTTCCGATATGTTCTCCCCCAAATTGAGTTTGTATCATTTCATTTCCTCAGGCTGGATTCCACTTTAAATGCTGGGATAGTCATGTGGCTGATGGACCGTATTTCCAGCGCCGTCCTCTTTGCTTTCGTCATTTTCTATACCGCCGCCGGTTGGGGCTTGGAGACATGGGCCAAGAAAGCGCCCGGCCCGGGCTTTATGCCCCGCCTCCTTGCTCTCGCCCTCGGCGCGCTCGCCATATTAATATGGGTGCAGGCTAAACCTTCCTTGGAGAGCCGGCAGGAGGTCGAATCCTACTCGAAACGCGAGCCGTTTATTATCTTTTTGCTCGTCCTCGCTTACGTTTTCGTGATGCCGCAATTGGGATTCCCTCTCTCTAATTTCTTATTGGTCATCGCCTTGAGACGCCTGGTCGAACCAGGCTCGTGGCGGGCTGATCTGGCAGGAGCGATAGGAACCGTCGCGATCATTCACCTGGTCTTCGTCCAGATACTGGCACTTCAATTCCCAGTGTTTCCGGTGTGGTGGGGAGAATAATCGAATGGACTCAATTCATGGCCTGCTTTATGGACTGAGCCGGGCCGTGGAGCCGCAGATCCTCATTTTGGCTTTTCTCGGCTGCTTCTGGGGAACCATGGTGGGGGTCCTGCCCGGCATCGGTCCGGTGGCCGGGATAACCATCCTGATGCCCTTCACCTTCGGCATAGACCTCACCTCCGCTATGGTGATGATGGCGGGTATCTATTACGGGGCCATGTACGGGGGGTCCACCACGTCCATTCTCGTCGCCGTTCCCGGGGAAACGTCCAGCATCGTGACCATCTTCGACGGTCACCAGATGGCCAAGCAGGGACGGGCAGGGGCGGCGCTGGCCCTGTCGGCCATCGGTTCCTTCGTCGCCGGAACCGTCGGCATCCTCGGCCTGACCTTCCTGGCCCCACCCCTCGCCGAGCTGGCCATCGGCTTCGGCCCCCCCGAGTATTTCGCCCTGGCCCTGGTGGGGCTCTCCATGTCTTCTTTCCTCTCCAATGCCTCCCTGGCCAAGGGACTGGCGATGGCGGTCGTCGGGCTGATCACCGGCACCGTGGGGCTGGATATTATCTCCGGTGCGCCGCGCTTTACCTTCAACTCCATGGAACTGGCCGGCGGACTCGAGATCGTCTCCATCCTGATCGGCCTCTACGGCATCTCCGAAGTTATGGAGATGATGGCGAGCAAGGTCCGGCCCCAGATCCAGCACGAGAAGCTGTGGAACCTCCACCGTCTCCTCCCCAACCGGGAGGAGTGGAGGCTATCGATCTGGCCGATCATCCGTGGAAGCTTCATGGGCTTCTTCGTCGGTGCGCTCCCCGGCGCAGGAGGCACTGTCCCCTCCTTCATCTCCTACGCCATGGAGAAGCGGATCTCCAAGAACCCCGAGAGGTTCGGAAAGGGGGCCCCCGAGGGGGTGGCGGGACCCGAGTCGGCGAACAACTCAGGGGCCGTGGGCGCCATGGTCGTCTTGCTCACCCTGGGGCTGCCCTACAACGTCGTGACCGCGGTCATGCTAAGCGCCATGATTGCCCATGGCATCTTCCCGAGCCCGCTGCTAATGGCCCGGAGTCCGGATTTTTTCTGGACGGTGGTGGCCAGCATGTACATCGGAAACTTCATGCTCCTCATCCTGAACCTGCCCCTTATCGGGGCATGGGCTTCGCTGTTGCGGCTCCCCTATCGGTGGATGACCGTGTTCATCGTACTCTTCTGCATCATCGGCGTCTATTCCATCGAATACCGTTCCTTCGACCTTCTGCTGATGGCCCTCTTCGGGGGCATCGGCTACCTCATGAAGCGGGTGGACCTGCCCGCTGCTCCGCTGGCTCTGGCCATGGTCCTCGGTCCCATCATGGAGAAATCGCTAATTCAGTCCCTCATCATGTCCGACGGCAGTCCCTTCATCTTCGTGACCCGTCCCTTTGCCGCAGGCAGCATGGCCCTCTTTTTCTTGCTCATGTTCTTGCCGCTCATCCAGAAGAAGCTGGGGAGGAGAATCGCCCCCGTGGGAGAGGTGGAAGTGTAGACCGCGCCTTGGGGGAGTCCTTTTCCCCACCTGGCCATCCGACACTTGGGCGCGCTTACCTGGGTCTTAGGGAACCAACTTTGGAAAGGAGAGAGAGTATGAAAGAAAATCAACTTCGAGTTCTGCTGGGAATTCTGGCTCTGGTGTTCATCGTCGCCTTCGGGAGCCAATCTCAAGCCGCCTCCTACCCCGCCCGGGATGTCACCATGATCATCACCTGGGGAGCGGGGGGGACCAGTGACCTGTCCTGCCGTCAGCTGGCCGATCCCTTGGGGAAGATCCTCGGCAAGTCCATCATCCCGTTAAACGTAGTGGGGGGGTCCGGGGCCATCGGCATGAATCAGGGCGCCCATGCCAGGCCTGACGGCTACACCCTCACCTTCTGTACCTCCGGTCCCACGGTAATTCAACCCTGGATGCAGAAGGTGACCTACGACCCAGTCAAGGATTTCATTCCCGTGGCGCAAGTCTTCGGCGAATACTTGGTCGTGGTGGCTAAAGCCGACGCGCCTTACAAGAATTTGAAGGAGATGGTGGATTACTTCAAGAAAGCCGGCAAGGCCCCCAAGTTCGCTACCCCCGGCGCCGGCAGCAATAACCATCTATCCATGGTCCTGATGAGCAAGGCGACCGGTCTGGCGATGACCCACGTGCCTTTCAGCAGCTCGGCCGAGGGTGTGAACGCGGTGATCGGCGGGAATGTGGATTTTGCCAGCACCGAGCCCCCCAGCGCCGTCGGCCCCTATAAGGAAGGCCGCGCCAACATTTTGGCGATCCTGAGCGCCCAGCGGCTCGACTTGATCAAGGACATCCCGACGGTTAAGGAACAGGGCATCGACCTGGTTTTCGGCGGCTGGAATGGCATCCTGGCGCCCAAAGGAACCCCCAAGGAGATCGTCGACAAGCTAGCCGAGGCGGCAAAAAAGGCGCTCGAGAATGAGACCCTGATCAAGAACTCGGCCACGGTAGGACGACCGATCGAGTTCCTCTCCGGGCCAGAATTCGGCGAGCGGATCAAGAAGGAACTGGCCCGCAATGGAGAGATCATCAAGGCAGAGGGGCTGGCCCCTAAGTAGCGATGGATGATTCAGGAGCCTGAGTCCGTAGTTGGTTTCCTTACTCTTCCACTTATTTCTGGGCTCAGGGGTGGGGCCGAAGACTGGGGTACCCTTTCTGGCGGAAAGGATTGGGGCTAAAATGTCGAATTGTCTTATACAGAAAGAAGCCGTCTGCCTTTGCAGGGACATACAGACTGCATAATTATTGTTGGGCTCAAGAGATGACCCGAAACCAGACGATAGTGCCTGAGGAGATATGGGGTCAGGTAGATGCCCGGCGTAGGCCTACTGTCTTTGCCCTCCGGATGACAAACGGCACGATCCTCAGGGATGTCGCCATCAAAAAATCGGAACGGGAGATCGAACACGGCATCTGATCCCTCGATGAAATGAATCCATGCACGAGAAAAGGATAAAAAGAAGTTGGGTAATGGTGAATCGGGCGCCGGTGTTGACGCTTTGGGCAGCAGTGGTGGCTGAAGTCCTGGGGTTCGAGCATGATGAAGCTCTGACCCTAGGGCGGGCGGTGGCTGGGCTTAACGCTTACTTAAAAGGGGTTTCCCTGGGACTCTTCCAGCCGACTCCCACGGACGTCAAGGAAAAGCGCCGGAAGATGCGCAAAGATGAAACGGTGACCATTGACCTGCTACACCGTGCTGTACCGGCCAAACATACTGACGAAGGGTTGCGAGCACTCAGCGGAGAAAGCCCCATCCGTCCAGAGAGCGTACAGAAGTACCTGGAGGGCAAGTTCGGTGACGCTCTCGAAGACGTTTCTAATGCTATGTGGGAGCTGGCAAAGTCTTTACCCCCCTCCCAGCTGGCGGAAAAGGCCTACGGCCTGTACGAGAAATTCAGGCCCGAGATTCCTCCCGGCAAGAAAGGATGGGGGGCCTCCGGCAAACTTGACCTGGACCTCATTCGCAAGATGGCTTCGGCCTGACCCTGAGGAT
>DASPRR010000521.1:0-5503 GCA_035624375.1 Thermodesulfobacteriota bacterium
ATGCTCACGAGCGCAACGACCTCTCCGTCGAGGATGAGCGGCGACATGTGCCAGTTGAACCAGGTCTGGTTGGGCGGATCGCTCTTGTAGGGGAAGTCGAGAAAGCTCTTTGGCTGCCGGGTGCGGACCACCTCGTCGAATACGGCCACGACCCCCTCTGCCTCGACCGCGGGCGCGTATTCATAGACGTTGAGTCCTACCATTCCCTGGCTACGGAACGGCTCGGCGAACAGCTCCTGGTAGTAGCGGTTGTGCGCCAGGACTTTGTAGGGTGGATTGGCCTCGAACAAGACCAGCCCGGCCGGGGTGTTCTCGAGCAGGGTCTGAATCTCCCCCTGCTGTCGCCGCAGTCGCTCCTCGGCCCGCTTGCGCTCGGTAATGTCCAGCGTCGCGCCGACATACCGCAGTAGGTTCCCCTTCTCGTCGAAGTACGGGTGCGCGAGGTCGTACACCCACCGCACGCTGCCGTCGGGCCTCACGATCCGGTGCTCAAGTTCATAGATCGAACGGGTCTGCATCGCCTGGGTGAAGGTCTCGTGGAGCAGGGCCGCATCGTCGGGATGAATGCACTTGGCGAGCATGAGCTCATACGCCGGCGACGGACCGGCCGGGTCCAGGCCGTAGATGCGATACTCCTCCTCGGACCACATCGTCGTGCGGGTTGCAGCGACGTACTCGAAGCTGCCCAGATGCGCGATCTTCTGGGCTTCCGCCAGCGTGTTGCGCGCCTGCTCCAATTCCTGCTCAGCCCGTTTGCGCGCGGTAATGTCGTGCGCAACCACTAGCGCCCTGCCTGGTTCGCTGCCGGCGATGAACGAAACGTTCAGGATCGCATCGATAAACTTGCCCCCCTTCTTCCGGACCCGGTATTCCACCGCTTCTTCCACCTTCTCGCCGGCCAATTGCCGCCTGATCCGATTGGCGAAAAGCATACGTCCCTTATCGTCGAGCAATGCCGCCGGACCCATCGCGAACAACTCCTCCCGGGTATAACCCAGAATCTGGCACATGGCGTCATTGACGTTGATGAAGCCAGCCGTCCGGTAATCTACTTCATAAATGCCGGTCGGGGCGTATTTGATCAGGGCGTTGGCTTTCGCCTCCGACTCCCGGAGGGCCTGCTCGGCTTTCTTACGTTCGGTGATGTCATTGATGCTCGACAGAACATAACTATCGTTTCCGACGGGGATGATATGGGCCGAAAAGAGCCCGATGAGCGTCTCTCCCAACTTTTTCCGAAATTGATATTCCCGCTCTTCCACCTTGCCGCTCCTGCCCAATTCGGCGACTGCGGCTCCACGGTCTTCCGGCCGATCCCAGAGATGCAGATCGGTCGTGGTTTTTCCGATCGCCTCCGGGTACGAGTACCCCGAGATCTTCAGAAAACCATCGTTGACATCGACAATCTGTCCGTCGGAGAGCCGAGTAAGGGTGATTGCATAAGGAGAGGAACGGAAGGCCTTGGAGAATTTCTCTTCCTCGGTTTGGACATCAACAAACAGGCGCTTATTCACCATCAGCACCAGGCTGTATGTGAGGAGAATGAACAGCATTTGATAAGAGATCAAAATAAGGGATTCAAAGGCCCCGGATCGGAAATAATCGGTTGCTCCGCTTGTACCGGTGAAAAATCCGGCTATCCGGACCAGACTGACCAGGCAGTACCCCCCGAAAACCATAGCCACACCAAAGGTCAAGCGGCGCATACCCGGCTTGACTCCGTAAACCAGGAACCACATGCATTGGAAGCAGATTATCAGCAAAGCCACTGACACATTGAGATTTCTCGCAGCCAGGGCGGGCTGGACATGGGTGAAGTAAGCGTGGAAACTGGCAAAAGCCGCCAGCAGAACATAATTGTGCCCTTGGGGAACCTTCTTTCCGACAAAGCGTCCCAAGCCCATATAGCCGAGGAGGGCTCCCCCGATCACCAGGGTATTCGAGAGAACCATGGAAGCCCAATCAGGTATGCTGCCCCGCAGGATGATCAAGAGCATCGCCGCCGTTTGAAAGGTATAGTCGAAGACCCAAAAGCCCATCCCCGCAAACCTGTTACGGCTCTGCCGCCACAATAAAAAGACGACCAGCAGGCAGAGAATATCGGTGACCACATTGCTGAAGACGAGTGTCCGCATGTCAAGCAAGATCATGGATTTCCTCCGGACGTTCAGCGGAAAAAAAACGGTTATACCCGGGCCTTCATCGGGAACTTCTCCCCCCAATTCTGATCGTCCCCTTGCTTCCTTCCTCCCTAATCCCCCCTACCCCTCTTAACTTAAGAGGAGGAGTTTTCTCCTCCCCTTAGGTTAAGGGGAGGCGGGGGGGTTACCCTCCAATTTCTCCCTTCCCCATAACCCCACCGAAAACAGGGAAATGACCGGTTGGGGATAGCTATCTCTAGACTCTACCATTTCCACAACTTCGCAATAAAACTTTCCTATTTTACTACGAAAATCCCCTGTTCGTACCATCCCCTCGAAAAGAATTCTGGCCGTGCAGCCGGCCAAAAGCTCGTGAGTTGGGAGTTGAAGGAGTGAGAGTGCCGATCTTTTCCCTGGACGGGGATACTCAATAACTGGTAAATTTCGTCATGGTATTTGCCAGCCCAAGAAAAAGGAGGTCTCATGCCGAAATACTCGTTCAACCACATCCATCTACTGACCCGCGACCCCAAGTCCACGGCCCAGTACTACCATAAGATGTTCGGGGCCAAGATCATCGAGTCCACCCAGTCCGACGGGAAGCCGAGGATCGACCTGGAACTAGCGGGCGTCTCCATTTTTATCCTGCGGGTCCCCCCGGAGCAGGAGACGCCGGCCAGTCCCCCCGGCCCTTACCTGGGCCTGGACCACTTCGGGCTCCGGGTGAATAACCTGGACGAAGCGGTCGCCGAGCTGAAAGCCAAAGGGGCGGAATTCGCGGTGGAACCTAAAACCATCCGGCCGGGAGTGAGGATCGCCTATATCCGCGGCCCGGAAAATGCGCGGATTGAACTCGTGGAGCATGCTTGAAAAATCAGGAATCAAAGATGACGATTTCGTAAAAAGTCTCTTGAAACGTCACCCTGGCGAAGGCGGGGGGCATCCCGCCAAGGTCGGGATTGAAATAACTGGACTCCGGTTTTCGCCGGAATAACGAATTCTTTGGAATTTCGACTTTTTGCGGAATCAGCAAAGATAGGAGGATGAAGAATGCCCCGGGGAGATAGAGAAAAGAGGGTGAAGAAGCTTCTCGCCGAGATGGAGAAGGAAAGGGGTTATGTATCCCTCGCCAAGAACTACGTGGCCACCGTGGACCCTGATTTCATGGAGGCTTACAATAATCTATATAACAACGGGCTGCGGGCAGGAAGAGCCCTTCCGGTCAAGTACCGGGAGCTTGTGGCCATTGCCATCCTGTCCTACCGGACTCGGGAAGACGCCGTGTACCTGCATATGAAGAGGGCCCTGCGGCATGGTGCGACCGTACAAGAACTCTTGGAGGCCGTCGAAACCAGCATCATTCCAGGCGGAGGCCCCACTTTCGATACCGGGACCCAGGCACTCATGAGGATTCTGGAAGAAGAGAAAGAAAAGAAAAAGAAAGGCGGTCCCGGGAAAAATAAAAGATAAAAAAATTTTCTCTCGCAGGGTTCGCAGAGAAGAAAAAAGTTAGGTATCAGGAATCGGGCTTCAGGTTTCAGGCTTTTTGTTCCTGGTTCCTGAATCCTGGCTCCTGAATCCTGTTTCTTGAATCCGGTTCTGGAAGGCCAAGGCATCCGTCCACATATTGACGTTGTTAAAAAGGCAGTAGGTCATTCCCCGGCATTTTCCCTGCAGCTCCCTTAGGTCTTCGCCGGAAAAACGGTAGCGGTACCCCGTGATCCCGTGGAGGCGGAAATACCGGAGCTGGCCCCATTGTGGATCGGCCTTGAACGGGTCAACTCCATGGATCAGGTCCAGCTCCCGGCATAAGTCACGAATCTCTTCGGGTGTCCAGGTCCCCCTCGGCTCCCAGATGAATCGAAAATTTTCCCTTTTCACCTTGCGGAAAAAGGTCTCCAGGTTTCTTTTATTCTCCGCCGATGGGTGGAAGCTTGCAGGGCATTGGAAGATGATGTAATGGGAGCGAAGTGCCTGGGCGATTTCCCGCGTTTTCTCCCAAGCCCAGTGAACCTCTTCCGTGGGCTTGAAAGAACCGCACTTGTCAAGCTGATTTCCGGGGCAGGATAGTTTTAGTCGCCGGTAGGTGGGACTTTTCGATTCATGGGTGATCAACTGCCAGGCCTTCAGAGTGAACTCAAAGTCCGCTGGCGCCTCTTCCCGCCATTTTTCAGCAGTTTTCAAGGCGGGTGGCTGGTAGAAAGTCTGCTGGACCTCTACAACCCTGAAGACCTTATAATATTCTTTCCTGGCCTTGGGAAACCCGCAACAACCAACCCGAATGTCCATGAATGGGTTTCGAGCTAAGAGGTTCTGGGTAATAGGGAATAGGTTACAAGTTAGAGGTTGGAGTAGGGCCTTTGCCTATCACCTATTACCTATCTCCTATGCCCCATGACCTTATTTTTTATATTTTTTTCTGCGGCTTCAGCGGATAGTATTGATACCGGTCCCCTGACTTCACCTTGATATCCTGGACCTGAATTCCCTGGAGCAGGGTGAGGGGAACCTCGACTCCAGGCTTTCCCAGGGCCCAGACTTTCCGGTAGAAATCCGCAAGCCCATTGACCTCTTTCTTGTTTACAGTAAGGATAATGTCTCCGACTTTGAGGCCGCCTTTTTCCGCGGGGCTTTCCGAAGTGACCCGAGTCACAAAAACCCGTCCATGAACCTCTTCTACGTTCACCCCTAACCAGGGCCTCGGAGGGGCAGACGACCGGCCTTTATTGATCAAGTCGGAAAGGATGGGTTTCAGGTAATTGATGGGCACGAACATGTTCCCTGGAATCATTCCCAGACCGGGGATGGAGATCTGGGTGAAAAGCGACCCGATCCCCACCAGTTTTCCATTGTGGTCAATCAGGGCCGCCCCTCCGAAGTTGGCGTGGGGGGGAGCCGTAAAAATGGCGTCGTCAAGGAGATATTCCCAGTAGCCGGCAAACTCCTTTCGCGAGATAATCCGGGCGCCCATGGCCCCTTCTTCTCCCCCATAAGTCGCCACCAAAATCGGGTCTCCTTCTGTGACCTCCGAAGAATCGCCCAGTTGCATCGGCTTCGCATCCATGGGCTTCTCCGCTTTCAGGATTCCAAATCCGGTTATATGGTCGTAAGCAATCGATTGGGCGCTGATCGATTTTCCATCGGGGGCGACAATTTCAAGGGTTTCAGCTTCCAGGATCAGGTAGCCAATGGTGAGGATGTGTCCCTGGGTATCTATGAGGACCCCGCTCCCTTCTCTTTCGGTCCCGAGAGTCTTGGCCGAACGGGCATAATCCGGAACCACGGCACGGACCTTCACCACCGCTTTGAGAAGCTCTTTGACATTCTCCTTCGAGCCCTCCTGGGCGTAGGCGGGGAAAACC
>DASPRR010000547.1:0-3672 GCA_035624375.1 Thermodesulfobacteriota bacterium
TCCGGCTTGGTGCTCCTCGGAGACAAAACGAATGTTCCCCAGGCATTGGTGGCTGTCGAAGCAGACCATACATTCACCCTTGAGCCCCTTTCCCGATATGGCCTCAAAATTCTCAAAAGGATGGGGCTCGACATTCTCCGCTTCCGCCTGGTCCAGGATGCTCCGGGCGATGGGATGCTCGGAGAAGGTTTCTATCCCAGCGGCGCAGGCCAGCACATCTTTCGGAGAAAGATTATCGAAGGTAAAGACATCGGATACCACGGGCTCGCCCCGGGTCAGGGTTCTGGTCTTGTCGAAGGCGATGGCTTTCAACCGGCCCATCTCTTCGATAAACCGTCCTCCCTTGATCAGGGCCCCCCTCTGGGTGGCGTTGCCGATGGCCGAAAATATGGTAACCGGGGTAGAGATCACCAGGGCGCAGGGGCAGGAAATGATCAGGAGGGTCAACGCCTGGATGAACCAGGGATCAAACGGTTTCCCCAGCAGGACAACGGGGATTAGGACTAGGAGAGAAGAAGTGCTCACCACCGAGGGGGTGTAGTACCGGGCGAATTTTTCGATGAAACGCTGGGAGTGAGATTTGCGCTCCGCCGACTGGTAGGTCAACTGGATGATTTTGGAGAGCGTCGTGTCCCTCGCCTGACGGGTCACCCGAATTTCCATATACCCGGACCCGTTGATCGTTCCGGCAAATACCGGGTCTCCCGGGTACTTGCTGCGGGGAAGAGGTTCCCCGGTGATGGCCGCTTCATCCACCAGGGAGCTGCCTTCGGTCACCATTCCATCCAGAGGAATCTGGTCGCCGGGTTTAACGGCGATGATTTCCCCGACCTGCACGTTCTCGACCGGAACCTTTCCCTCCTTTCCCTTCAGTTGGGCGGTTTTGGGGGCCTTCTCCACTAGGTCCTGCAAGGCAGCCTGGCTTTTGGTAATGCCGAAATCCTCCAGTGTCTCCCCCAAGGCGAAGAGGACGATGATCACCCCGGCTTCCTCCCAATGTCCGAGATACATTGCCCCCACGATGGCAATGGTCATGAGGAGGTTCATGTTGGAAAAATCCACCCGGAATAGACTCCGCACCCCGCTGAGGAGCAGACCCCGCCCGAAAACCAAGGCTAGGGCAGTCAGTAGAGGAATCTGAGCCCATAGGGGCAGATGGAGGCCAAAGAGAGATAGAACCTCCAGAGGGGCAACGATCGCCAGAGCGGCCAAAAGCCATCGGAAGTTGCGGTTTTGGAGAAGGTCTTTGTATCTCATAATTTATTATAGACACAGACGGGGTCTTTTTAAATATGAGAAAAAGCGGTCGGAGAGACGGGTTCCAGGCCGTCCTTCCGAGGATCGAACCAAGGCCAAAGAGCGAAATTACGGGACGATGATCACGACCTTGCCGGCATCCAGAAAATTGAGGTTTTTGGCGAGGTCCCGAATCCTGCGGGCATCATCGTTGGAGATGACCAAGTCCTTGTTGTTCGGCCCTGTCACTTTGATGGCCTTAATGACCAGTGGATTCCCGGCAACCCGCTCATTGGCCTTTGCCTGGGCCAAGTCTTTCACGTAGCTTACGATTCCATACTTGTCCGCCCAATCCTTGGACACATACGCCGAGCCGTACACCTCACGACCATCCTCATCGAGGATTTTCACGGAGGCCGAGGGGGTAAAAGTGAGGGTTTGGGCATCGAAGATCAACCCCGTGTAGACGGTCTGCGAAAAAGCTGAGCCGGCTAAGGAAAGGATGAGGGTGAAAAGGAATAAGACCGAGAATGACTTGTTCATGTGCGTCCTCCCTTGATTTTTTTGTTCGGGTTGTTAGGGCTCTCCATTTTCCCGCGCAGGAATCATAAACAATTTTTCGCCGGTCGTCTAGGGGAATTTTGGATAACGAAGAGACGAAAGAAAAGGTAATGGGTTAGGGGTCATAGGAAGAGGTCAATGGCCAGAGAATAGAAAAAAAGGTACAGGCCCAAGAAGCCAGGGAATTTTTTCTATAGATAAATCAGACGCTTTTGGGTTACGCTACATTGTCCCATGTGCGGGTCGAATAAGATTTTAAGATCAAGGTGACGCGGTTTTCGAAGTGGGGGGTTGACGATGGGAAAGTCGCTGGTCTCAGTGGTGAGGGATAGAGGAAATGTAGAATCGGCCGTCCGTGAGGCAGTCCAACTGGCCGGCGGCCTGGAAGGCCTGATCAGCTCGAAATCGAAAGTCCTGATCAAGCCGAACATTGCATCCCGCGACCGATCGGGGACGGGGAAAATAACCGACGTTCGGGTCACTGAGGCGGTTGCGAAAATCGTGCTGGAAAGAAAGCCAGCTCGGATGGTGATCGGGGAAGGATCGGCTGTCGGGTACGATTTTCCCGACCTCCAGGACACGATGATGGCCCTGGAGGAGTCGGGCACCAAGGCGCTGGCGGAGAAACTGGGGGTGCCGGTGGTGGACTTGAATCGGGACTCTCATGGGGAGGTTAAAATCCCGGAGGCGCTGGTCATGAAAACGGTCAAGATCGCCCGGACCGTTCTGGAAAGCGATGTGATCGTGAGCATCCCGGTGATGAAAACCCACATTCGCTCCGCGGTGACCCTAAGCCTCAAGAACATGAAGGGGGTCATGCCCGGGGCGGAGAAGCGGAAAACCCACCAATTGGGCCTGGAACAGGCCATCGCCGACTTGAATGCCGTGGTCAAACCCCACTTTGCGGTGATGGACGGGCTCGTCGGCATGGAAGGACTCTGGGAATATCCTGATGACTGCGTCCGCCCGGGTTTGGTGGGGGCCAGCCGGGACCCTGTGGCTCTGGACAGCGTCTTTGCCCGGATCATGGGGGTTGAAGTTCAAGAGGTCATGCATCTCCAATATTGTCAGGATAGGGGGTTGGGGATGGCCGATCCCAAGGAGATCGAAGTGATCGGAATTCCCATTCTGGAGGTGAGGCGCCCCTTCCGGCCGGCCTTCGAGGTGGTAAAAAGCCGTTATCCGGGCCTTACGGTGCTGGCGGAGAAAGCCTGCACCGGATGCATCAATGAGTTCATCAGCACCCTCATCTATATCCGTCTGGCGCAGCAAGTGGACAGGCTGGACGGATTAACCGTTGTCCTAGGGGAAGCACCGGAAGCCCTTTCGGCGGAGAAGGCCGTGGTCATCGGAAAGTGCGCGCGGAAAATGGAAGGGCGGTTTCCTTTCGTCCCCGGTTGTCCCCCGGGGGTCGATGAGATCACCCAGAGGGTCTGCGAGGTCTGCGAAATCGATGTCCAGCTGATCTTCCAGAAAAGGGAAGAGCTGCACCGGACGATCGCCGGAAAGGCGATGCAGAATTCCATCTAAGGACAGCCGGTCGACTTTCACCCGGGAGGGCGCTCCGGCGATCCCAGAGCCCGGCACCATTCTGCGGGCGGCAGAGAGTCTTTGCGGAAATTTTCCGAAATCCAATAAACCAGGAGACCGGTAAGCAGCATCCCTACCGCAATGACCGCCTGAATCCAGCCGCCGTTTTCTCCCAGCAGCGAGAAGATAAAACAGGCCGATATGAAAACGCCCATGGAAAGCGTGACCAGTAGAAGGGCCGGCCAGCCGCCTGGAATACGGAAAGGACGGGGGAGATCGGGTCTCGTGAGGCGCAGCTTGAACAAAGCCAGCATTTCCAGCAGCAGGGCGGCGGAATAGACCAAG
>DASPRR010000548.1:0-2928 GCA_035624375.1 Thermodesulfobacteriota bacterium
TCAGGACCTGGATTCCATCCTGGGAAAATTGTTCCGCGGTCTTGATTAAAAGTTTTTTTCTCTCCGGGATGACCCCGCCGACATAGTAAGGAAGACCGCAGCCCGAATACGAGACCTCCCCCTCTTCCTGATAAATAACGATTTCCATATCGGGATCGCACCGCTGGGCCTTCGCCGCCGCTTTGGGGCCGGCCGCAACCCCCCCGATAACGACAAGCTTGGTCCTATTCTTTTTCACTCATTTCCTCCTTCGATTTATCATGTGCAAAACCACTCTTTCCCTCCTGAACTTGATAGCTCGGCGGGTTACCCTCTTAAAGTGGCGATTAACCTCTTGGGCTTCAATAAAAGGTCGAGGGCGTCGGAAATATCTTTCACCATCAGGTCAGCATCCTTCATCGCCGCCAAAGATAATCCTTCCCCCCCTAGGACAACGATTCCCAAAGCGCACTCCTTCAGGATAGATTGATCGTTGTTGCCGTTTCCTACAGCCACGGTGGCTTCTGGTTTCAGGGATTGAAGAAAATTCCGTTTCCCGCTTTTACTGTCCTCTCCCTTAACCCTGACCCACTCGGCTTTCACACCTTGAAGGATCCATCCGGCCGACTCATGAATATCGGCTGTGAGAATGTATATTCTCGCCAATTGCGAAAGGAGTTCAATCTTCTCCTTCACTCCGGAAATCAGTTCCCCGTCCTTGGCCAGGGTTCCGTTCAGGTCGAAAATTATGTTCTCGATTTCCAGGTTACCCCATCCGGGAATCTCGATGGAGATCATTTTGGCCTCAAACCTCCAGTCCGCTGCCCACCCATCCGTAGAAAAAGCGCTCCCCGAATTCCTGCTGCAGCCGGCAGGCTCCACGGAAGCCCGTGCAATGGGAAACTCCGATCCGGTCCACCTTCATCTGTTTCAGACTGCGGATCGATTCCTCCAGCTGTTCCGGGGTCAGGAAATCCAGGTGGGTTCCCCCGAGAATGGCGAGGAAATGATCCTTTTTCATGCGCTGGGTTACGTGGTTGATGATGTTGATCATTCCCGAATGGGCGCAGCCGAAGATCAGGAGCAGCCCTTTCTCCGTATCCAGGATGAGGGATTGATCATCCGGCAGGGTATCGGGTATGGTTTTCCCGCCGACCTCCCGAAAAAGCTTCGGGTCATTCTTCTCAAAAGCCGTCTCCCGGGGGACCTGGCCGGTCAGGAACATTCCTCTCTCGACTTCGTAAAAATCAGAATTCAGGATGAAACGGGCCCCGAGGAATTCGAGGTAACTCCTTTTGTAGATCATCCCGGCAAAGCGCTTGGACTCCCGGCCTCCCTCTTTGCGGATGGCCATGCGGTCCAGGAAAACGTCCGGGTGGACATGGACGTCCACCGGGCCAGTCAGGTTCAGGACCTGAGGGAGACCCCCCGTGTGGTCGTTGTGCCCGTGGCTGAGAAAGATCCTTTTCACGCTTTTTAAATCTTTGTTCAGAGCCAGGGAATTCTCCACCACCGTCCGACCACCTCCCGTGTCGAAAAGGTAATTTCCCTCGTCGGTTTCGATAAAAGCCGAGAACCCGTGCTCCCCCGCACCCATCGCCCGTCCGATCAAATTCTCACTCAGGATGGTAACCCGTACCTTCATTCCAAAATCCTCCACTTTCCAGAATATTTTTAATTGCTTTTATATCTTCATACCCGTGTATCCGCGTTCATCTGCGGCCCATTAGGTTTTTTGTTGGGAAAGTAGCCCTTCCTCCAGGATAATCTCGGTCATCCATCGGGCGCCTTTGCCCACCACTTCGGGACAATGGATATCATGGGCCCCCGCGTTATGGAACTTTTCAAACTCCTGGGGATCGGGAAGGTAATAATAGCGTCCCAGAACCCGATTCTGGATGTCCCGGCAGACCACGGACCCGTATTCCTGGATGAACTGATCGCGAAATTTCCTGATCAGCTTGTGGGTTTTAAAGCGGACTCCCTCGGGATCAGAGAAATTTTTCCTTTCCCTTCCCAGGATGGAACCGAGGAACAAAACCCCGCCCATATAGGCGCCGCAGCCGCTGTCACAGGTCAGGCCGGTTCCCCCCGCCAGGCCCGTGGCCGCCTTGAAAACATCGTCAGAGCCCACCCCCAGGACGTCCTGCAGAGCGGCGATCACGCACTGGCTGCATCCCCGGTAGGTTTTTTCATATTCCTTTCCCTTCTCGTAAGCCTTTTTTGCCGATTCTTCAATGCTTGCCTTTTTCATTCATTTTCTCCTTTGGTCATGAATCTATTTCCCCACTGTCGGGCCCACTTTCATTTACAAGTTGGATCGGAAACGGAAGACTACTCATTCCCGCAGCATCGTCACCCGACGCACGCCCCTGATTTCCTGGTAAGTAGCCCCCTGGGAAATGAAGCGAAAAGCTTCCTGCGGATCGACCACCATTGTACCCGATAGCCCATGGATTCCGTAGTCGAAAAGAAAGGGGGTCATCGGCGTCGTGGGGCCGATGAGGAGGACGAACTTCCCTTGGGACCACCGGAGCAATTCTTCCAGAGTATGGTTAATGAAGGAAGTACCGGTGATCCCGATGACCTCGCAGCGAGGAAGAATTTTGGAGGCCTCTTCCGGCCGGAGGTCTCCGTCCTGGGGCCTCTGTTCGAACACCCAAAGATTTCGCGCCCTTTCGCGCAACCGGGGAATAAAGGGGAAATGGCCCACCACCGCTATATCCTTGCCTTCCCCTTTTTCCAGGAGAATCTCCGCCGCATTTTTCTCCACGCATGCCCGGTCCTCAACCTCGATGAGAGAGTTGATCGCTGCCATCCCGATGGATGCTTCCATGAGATAATCCGAAAGTGCATACTGGGCCAATTGCAGGGCGGTCTTCTCCGTCAGGTGGCCGATGTCCTTCACCCCCTTTTTATGGGGGTGACCCTCGTCCCGGAAGGTGGAGG
>DASPRR010000389.1:0-7845 GCA_035624375.1 Thermodesulfobacteriota bacterium
GCTTCGTTCAAGACCCTGCCGAAGGTGGCCCGAGATATCTCCATCTTCGCCGCCGCTTCCTCATGGTAAAGCCCCTGGTAATCGGCCAGACGGATGGCTTCCAGTTCATCCATCCGGAGGGATACCTCTTCCAGGGCCATCAGGGGGATTCCCCGCGGTTTAAAGTAATAGGAATTCGGACTGCACCGAACGCAGCGGCATTTCATCGGGCGGGCCATAAGGGAAATTATAAGCATATGCTCATAACCTGTCAAGGATATTTCGCCACTCTTAGTTTGTGCGAATCGGCCGGAGCCCTCTTCGGTCAATCCGCCTGCCATAGCTGTGATGATGGAGCTAGGGATCGATATTTCCGGCCACCGATCCAAGTCGCCGGTGGAATTCATGAACGAAAAATTTGATTTCGTCATAGCCCTGTGTGACCATGTGGCGGAAAGCTGCCCGGTTCTTTCCGGGGGGACCCAAAGAATTCATATGGGTTTTCCCAATCCGGCAGCCGCTTCCGGCAGCGACAAAGAAAGGCTGATGGCCTTCCGCAAGGTGCGTAACCAAATACGGGAAGAAGTGGTTGCCTTCTTAACCAAACGAGGAGCGCAGGGGCATTGATGCGGAGGTATGATAAATTGCCTCTAGCCGGATCGATGAAGTTATGGGAAAATAGAAATAATCTTTGTGAAAATTGCCAAAAAAAAAGAGGTGATGGATTTGAAACCTTTGTTTTTTAAGGGCACGAGGCTCTATGGGCTGGTGGCCGTCTTTCTCGTCTGCACTTTTTTCCTTCCTCCCGATCCGATCGCCCGAGCAGGGGAGACGGAGGTCCTGATTCTCCACACGAACAACGTAGCCGGTTACCTCTTTCCCTGTCCCACTTGAGGGGACCGTATGCTGGGCGGTCTGGCCCGGCGGGTGGCTTACGTGGAAAAAATCCAGAGGGGAAATCAGCGGGCGCTGGTGGTTGATTCAGGGGATCTTTTTTTCAACTTTCAAAGCTATTCCGATTCAGAAAAGGCAATGAAGAAAGCCCAAATCATCGGGCGAGCCTACCGCCATATGGGTGCGGCGGCCGTGAATGTAGGATGCCTGGACCTCCTTCAGGGAGTGGATTTCCTGCGCCAAGAATTTTCCCAAGGGCTTCCCCTCGTGTCGGCGAATCTGCTGGACCCCGCCAGCAAAGGCCCCATCTTTCCTCCTTATGTATTAAAGGAAATCGGGGAGCTGCGGATAGCCTTCTTCGGGCTTCTCTCGCCTGAGTCGGGACCGGAGATCAGCCCGGTTATCCGCCAAGCCAATGAGGGGAAGATATTGATCGGCGACCCGGTCGAGGCGGCAAAAGAGACCCTGCGGAAACTCCAGGGCAAAGCGGACCTGGTCATTCTTCTTTCCGACCTGGGCCTCTACAAGGATCAAATGGTGGCCCTGGCAGTACCGGGAATTCACTTCATCCTGGGAGGTCATGAAGGACGCTTCACCCGGAAAGCGGTTCAGGCCGGCATGACCCACATTTTCCAATCCTCCCACAAGGGAATGTATGTGGGGCAGCTCCAACTGGTCTTGGAAAATCCCTCCAAGCCCTTCAAGGATGACGGGCAAGTCCAGTACCTGCAAGAAAGGATCGACGGACTCGACCTTAATATCCGGGCCCTGGAAGGGGCCAAGAAGAGGCAACCCGGAGGGGACACCTCCAACTTCGACCGGTCCATCCAGGAAATAACCCGGCAGAGAAATGCCTTGCAGGAAGAACTGAAGCGCGCAAAAGAAGTCGGAATCCAAGGGAACCGTTTCCTTTTCAGGTTGGAAGCTCTGGAGAAGATTCTTCCTGAGAATGAAGAAGTGAAAAAGTGGATCAGCGGCGCGGGGGTCGATAAGGATTGAGGATGGACAATTCTCCAGATTCCTGCTAATCTTTGTACAGGTTCATGGGTCTATCGTCGGTGATGCCGACCTTAGTAATCCGCACTTTTTTGCGCTCCCCAACCAGGCTTATGATTTAGAAAATCCGACAGCCTCAGGGCAAGGGTAAGGGGGAGATTTTTTTTCGGGGATGAGAGGAAAGGCTGAATGAAAAAGAATCTGAAGTGGGTCATTCCGGTAGTGGCCGTGGTGGGAATCATCGTCTTCGGTTACCTGAAATTTTTCGCCTGGAACCCGGAACGTCAGGTCCTGGCCATGATCAACGACCGGAAGATCACCGTGGCCCAGTTCGACCGGGAAATAGCCAAGATACCCACGCCCTTTCAGGATGTTTTCCGGGAAGAGCCCAGGCAGTACTTGGAG
This sequence comes from Thermodesulfobacteriota bacterium, assembly GCA_035624375.1. Classification (GTDB taxonomy): domain Bacteria; phylum Desulfobacterota; class SM23-61; order SM23-61; family SM23-61; genus SM23-61. Next base: position 2,275 of record DASPRR010000389.1, read on the forward strand.
CAATGGATCACCAAGGAAATCGTGCTTCAGGAAGCCAGACGCCTGGGGGTACAACCCGATCCAGCAGCCAAGGGGGACGACGTGGACCTTTCCATCATGCAGAACCTCTTGAAGAAGGAGGTCCTGGACAAGATTCAGGTCGACCCCAAGGAGGTCGCGGAAGTCTACAAGCAGCACAAGGATCAGATGGGAAAGAAATCCCTGAGCGAAGTGACCCCGATGCTTGAAGAGGCCATCCGGGAAGTCAAGGGCAAGGAAAAGGTCGAAGAATATGTGGCCTCTTTGAAGAACAAGGCCAAGATCGAGATCAACGAGAGCCGCTTGAGGGATGTGACCGCCCTCCCCCCCCCCACGAACACCAAGGAGGATTTTCAACAGGCGATGAAGAACGGAAAGCCGGCCCTGGTGGACTTCGGCGCCAATTCCTGCATGCCCTGCCGGCAGATCCGCCCAATCCTGAAGGAAATCGAAAAGGAATACACGGGGAAAGCTTCGATCCTGATCATCGACGTGTACAAATACCAGGACCTAGCCCGGGAATACCGGGTCCAGCTCATTCCCACCCTGGTTTTCTTCAACAAGGAAGGAAAAGAATCTTTTCGCCACGTAGGCGCCTGGGACAAGGACTCCATCGTGGGAAAGCTGAAAGAGGCTGGAGCCGCTTAACCCCAGGAGGGGACTTTCCCAGAACCCGGTGGAAGGAAGCGCGGTTTTCTACAACCCAAGGTCCGATTGATTAAAATTTAATAATTTTAAATGCTTGAATCCCTCCAATCCCTCGAAGGGGTGGGCTTGGGGGATTTTTTTTCCTAAAGGAAGACCCCTCGGGCGGGAAAAGGGGCCAAAATGCAGCCCGTTCACCGATGGTCTCGGAAATGACCTTGACAAATTCTTTTTTTACCATTATTTTAGAAATGTTTTCTGGAGGGATAACCTGAACTTCAGAGGGACTGCCTTAAGCCCTAATTCATCAAGCCCTCAAAAAGAATACCAGAATTTAATTTAACTACATTTGGAGGAGGTTGAACATGCACCGGGGAAGTATCGGTCTGAAATCGGTTTTGGTACTGTCTATCCTTATTATATACTCGATTGCCGGGGCCGCGTTGGCGCTGGGTCAGTCGGATAAGGATAAGGATGCCCTCCCCCGTCCCGAGAGGGGAATTGCCATTTACACGGAGTTTTCCGGGGTCATCGTGCCTCCCGGCGAATCCGTCCGCATGGAGCTCACCGCGGACAACAAGGGAAAACGGGACGAGAATATTTCCATGAAGATCAGCGAGGTTCCCAAAGGCTGGAGGGCTTCCCTCAAGGCCCCCAATTTCAGCGTCGATGCGGTGCCAGTGCCGGCCACGAAGACCCGAACAATGACCTTTCTGGCTGAGCCGGATAAAACGGTGAAGCCCGGGAATTATCTGTTCCAGATCGACGCGCAGACCGAGGACGGAAAATTCACCTCCGTGCAGAAGATCAATGTGACCGTCCGGGAGAAGACTCCGGGGCAGGAAGACTTTACCGTGACCACCTCCTACCCGGTCCTGCAGGGCCAGACGGATGCCAAGTTCGAATTTTCCCTGGAAGTCAACAACAAGAGCGAAGTGGACAAGAGCTTCAATCTTTCGGCCCAGGCTCCGGCCAAATGGGAAACCAACTTCAAGCCGGCCTACGAGCAGAAACAGATTTCCAGCTTCCGGATCAAGGGAGGGTCCAGCCAGACGGTGACCGTGGAAGTCACGCCCCCCAGGGACGCGCAGTCAGGTTCCTTCCCCCTTCTGGTCAGCATCTCCTCCGGGGATAAGAAACAGGACGTGAAGCTCACGGTCGTTCTCACGGGTATTTACAAACTGGATGCGGGCACCCCCACCGGCCTCCTCTCCCTGGAGGCCCTGGCGGGCAAGCCGGCCAACATGTCCGTCTTCGTGAAGAACACCGGTTCGGCGGTCAACAAGAACATATCCTTCAGCTCCTTCAAGCCGGAGAACTGGAAGGTGGAATTCAAACCGGAAAAGATCGAGGCCCTCGAGCCCAATGCCCTGAAGCAGGTTGAAGTCATCATTACCCCGGCCGGCCAGGCCTTAGTGGGTGACTATTCCGTCGGCCTTTCCGTGGACGGGGAGAAGGGCAGCAGCAAGACCGTAGAATTGAGGGTATCGGTGAAAACTTCCGCCGCCTGGGGCTGGGTCGGGATCATCATTATCGTATTGGTCATCGCCGGCCTGGGCGGGCTTTTCCTCTGGCTGGGGAGGAGATAACGTGAACGGGCAGACAGTCATCGAAACCCAGGACCTGACCAAGGTCTACGGGGAACAGACGGCGGTAAACCGCCTGACCCTCAAGATCAACCAGGGTGAGGTTTTCGGGTTTCTGGGGCCGAACGGGGCCGGCAAAACCACCACCCTCCTCATGCTCCTGGGACTCAGCGAGCCCACTTCGGGGAAAGCCTGGGTGTGCGGGTTCGACCCCACCCGGGAGGCGTTGAAGGTCAAGCGGGTGGTGGGCTATCTTCCGGAGAACGTGGGTTTCTATGACGACATCAATGCCGTCCAGAACCTCCTGTTCATCAGCCGGCTGAACGGAATTCCGGATCATGTAGCCCTGGCCAAGATCGAAGAGATGTTAAACCTGGTGGATCTCAAACCCGAGCCGAAAAAGAAAGTCGGGGAGTTCTCCCGGGGCATGCGGCAGCGTTTGGGGATTGCGGAAGTCTTGCTGAAAAATCCCCAGGTCGTCTTTCTTGACGAACCGACCCTGGGCCTGGACCCCGACGGTTCGCTTCAGATGCTGAATCTGATCCAGTCCCTCAGCCGGGACAAAAAACTCACCGTCTTCTTTTCCTCCCACCTCCTAGACCAGGTCCAGAAGATTTCCACTCGGATCGGAATCATGCTCAAAGGGAGCATGGTCGCCGTGGGACGGATCGAGGACCTGGCCAAGGAAAAGCTTGGATTGGAAGAAGGGAAATACACCTTGGAAGAGCTCTACATGAAGTACTTTAAGGAGGGGCAGCCGTGAAAGGAATGATTACCATCTGCCGCAAAGAGCTGGCCGACCACTTCAGCAGCACCCGGTTTACCCTCCTTTTCTACCTGATCCTCATGGTGAGCATGGTCATCGCCTTTATGGTGGGGACCGGGCTGAAGGAGGAGCTGAAGGATGTGGCCAAGCCCACCTTCGTGTTTCTCATGCTCTTCACCTCGCCGGGGAAATTTCTTTCCCTGATCCAGTTCATCTCCATTTTTGGACCGATCATCGGCATTGTGCTGGGGTTTGACGCAGTCAACCGGGAGCGGAGTGCCCGGACGTTGAGCAAGCTGGCTTCCCAGCCCATTTTCCGGGACTACATCATCAATGGAAAATTCCTGGCCGGTCTGGTCACCATCGTCATTATGCAGCTGGCCATCGTGCTGATGATCTCCGGTCTGGGGCTGCTCCTCATCGGGGTGGTGCCCGGACCCGAAGAGATCTACCGCCTGATCATCTATCTGGTGATCAGCATCTTCTACATCGGTTTCTGGCTGGGGATTTCCATCCTTTTCTCGGTCAGTTTCCGGAGCATGGCCACCTCGGCCCTGGCCTCAATCGCCTGCTGGATCTTTTTCTTCTTCTTCGTGCCCATGGGTGCGGGGGTGTTGGCCGATGTGATTGCCCCCTTCGATCCGGCGCAGGCCTCGCAGACCCCGGAACTGGTCATCAAAAACGAGCAAACCCGGAAGGTCATTTCCCTCGTTTCCCCCATGACCCTGTACAGCGAGGCCACGACCATCATCCTGGATCCCCTCCGGAAGACGACCCAGTCGCTCATTCTGATGGGACCGTTTGAACGGTTGTCCATTTCCCGCTTCCAGAATCCTCTCCCCCTTTCGGAGAGCGTCTACATCGTCCTCCCCCACCTCATCACCCTGATCGCGATCACCCTGGTGTGCTTCGCCATCTCCTACGCGGTCTTCATGCGCCAGGAGATCCGATCAACGTAGAAAAGCAGGTTCCAGGATTCAGGTCTCAAGGCCAAAAGCCCCCTTCCTCTTTCGAGGGAGGGGGCTTTTGGTTGGGTTTCTCGGTGGTGAAATCTTAGGGCTTTAATTCCACCTTGATCTCCGGCTTGTGCAGGATGGTTTCGTGGACGAAACAGGTTTCGGCCATGCGCAGGAGCCCTTTCTTTTCCGCCTCGGGGATGTCGTGGGGATAATGGAGCTCGGCTTTGATGGACCCGAAGCGAGCGGGGTCTTGGGCGTAAGTCCAATCCAATAAAACTTTCATCCCCTCGGTGGGAAGGTTGTGCCGCTTGCAGAACCGAACGGCAAATACTCCGATGCAATTTCCCAGAGAGGCGACGAAAAGCTCCGCCGGGGTCATGGCCGTATCCGCTCCGCCTTCCTTTTGCTGCTGATCCGTAACGACTTCATGCCCTCGGCATTTGGCTCTGAACAAAAAATCCTTTTCCAGGTTCACTTCCATTTTCATGAGTTTTCTCCCGAAAGAGTGTCAGTGTGAGTGCGAGTGTGAGTAACAACAATGCCTACCCCCATCCCCTCCCCCCTCGGAGGCTGTGTCGTAATCCCCTGTTCGCCCTTCGACAGGCTCAGGCTTCGTCGCGAGCTCAGCCGAGCGGGCGAACGTCTAAGTAGCTGAATTTTAATGTGCTCATAATCCGTTCGTGGTGAGCTCGTCGAACCATGAACGGATTACGACACAACCTCTCGCGGGGGAGGGTCGGGGTGGGGGGCAACTCCGCAATTCGCAATCCGAAATCCGCAATCGTCGTTTACCGGCTCAACGCAATCGACAAGGCTGTCGTGAGCTTGATCGTATCTTCGTCCGCCTTCCGCAGCCGGGAGCAGAGAAGCTGGGTGATGTTCCGGGTGATCTTGTAACCCACGCGGGGGTTCTCCTCGGCCAGTCTCATAAAATCGGCCTTGGAGATTTCCAGCAGGAGGCAGTCGGTCAGGGCAACGACGGTGGCGGTTCGTTTGCTCTGTTCAAACAGCGCGACTTCTCCGAATATGGCGTGGTCTTCGGCCGAGAGCTTCGTCAGGACTTTATCCCGGTCCCGGGAATTCTCCTGCCCTTTGCCCATGACCAGGGTCTTGGAGATTTCCACCATTCCTTCTTCCATGATGTACAGGGTCTCTCCGGTCTGGCCTTCGGTGATGATGGGCTGGCCTTTGGGGAACCGAACCCGGCGGGCGATCTTCAGGAATTGGCCAAGCTCCTCTTCGTCCAGGTCTCGGAGGATGGGGATTTTTTTCAGAAAGGCAATCTCTTCCATGGCTTTTTCCTCTCAGGGACGTTTTCGGGCGATGACCACGGCGGAGTGCTCTCGGGTAAGAATTGTGTTGTCCGGCGGGTTCAGGGTTACCAGGACTCGGTCCTTTCTTCCCGGGAGGTCCTTTTCCGCCTCCTCGAACTTGCGCTTGATGAACTGGTCGATGGCCGATAAGTCGTCAGTCAGAATGTCGTCCAAAACCAAACCTTTTCGCTCGCTGAGAAGAGCAATAAGCAGAGCCTGGAATTTTTCCTTCAGGTGGGACGATAAGTCGGCGACGGGCTTTCCCACAAAGCGTTCCGGAATCT
>DASPRR010000551.1:0-8956 GCA_035624375.1 Thermodesulfobacteriota bacterium
TTCCTATTTTTTTCCCCGGACTCTTGCAGATGAGCCGGCTGTCCTAATGGATTGGCAGGAAGCGATCCAGTCCACCCAGGCGAAGCGATCTTCAGATACATCTCGGGATCGTTACCCGTCAAATGTACAATTTGGTCTGGAAATGAAATGGGAATGGCTAGGACACGAATCCTCTTGAACTCCCGGGGATGATTTAATAAAATGTAGAGCTGTAAAGCCCATGGGGAAGCTGTTTGGGGCCTTGGGCAGACCTGCGGGCCTCGGCCACGGTATTGGGAATTCTCGCCTTCCGGCTGAGTAGAAAACCAGGTTCAAGAGGTGAATGCTTTGCACCGACTGGTTTGTACCCGATGTGCGCGAGCGTTCTCCCCGGGGGAGAAATTGTGGAACTGCACCTGTGGGGGCCTGCTGAACCTTGAGTTCGATCCTGCTTTCCCCATCGAGAAGATCAAAAAAAGGAAACCCACCTTATGGCGGTACCGGGAAGCCATTCCCATCGCGAAGGATGACTCCATCCTTTCTTTTGATGAGGGCTTTACCCCCCTCGTGCCCCTAATCTTTGAAAATAAAAGGGTATGGGTGAAACAAGATCATCTTTTTCCCACCGGTTCTTACAAAGACCGGGGCGCCTCCGTTCTCATGAGCAAAGTGAAGGAACTGGGAATCTCCAGGGTGGTGGAGGATTCCTCAGGGAACGCCGGTTGTGCCATTGCCGCTTACGGTGCCAGAGGGGGGATTCGGAGTGAAATCTATGTTCCGGAGAATACTTCCCCCGGCAAACTGGCCCAAATCGAATCCTATGGTGCGATATTGAAGAAGATCCCGGGCTCCCGGGAAGATACGGCCCGGGCCGTTTGGCAAGCGGCCCAGAAGGATTACTATGCCAGCCACTCCTGGAACGTCTACTTCTTCCATGGAACGAAAACCTTTGCCTTTGAAGTGTGGGAACAGATGGAATGGAAAGCCCCGGACACCCTCATCCTCCCAGTGGGAAACGGAACCCTTCTACTGGGGGCTTTCATCGGATTTAACGAATTGTTAGAGGCCGGAATGATCCGGGAAATCCCCAGGCTCGTCGGGGTTCAATCGGCGCACTGTGCCCCTCTGGCTAAGGCCTTCCGGGAAGGGTTAAAGGATATTCCCAAGGTCCAGCCTCAGGATACCCTGGCCGAAGGGATTGCCATTGCGGAACCCGTGCGGGGAAAACAGACCTTGGAAGCAGTGAAAAAGAGCGGGGGCTCTTTCCTTGCGGTAAACGATGGGGAGGTGAAAAGGTCCCTGCGGCTCATCAGCCAGAAGGGTTTTTACATCGAGCCAACCGCAGCCGCCACTCTGGCAGGGGTTCTCCAGTACCTGCGGAATTCCGATCCGGAGGAGATCATCGTCTCTGTCTTCACCGGCCATGGGCTGAAGGCGACGGAAAAAATATTGAAAATCCTGGGAGAAGCCGCCTTTTAATCCCTTTTCCGAAAGACCCCCGGGGGATGCTTCCTTCTTCCTCGCCGCCAGCGCTGGGAACAGGCTGGGGGGAGAAGAAGACGCCTGAGCATAGGAAGAAGGTCCGAGGATGCGTTTTGGCAGCGTTGATCTTTTCATGGATTTCGGGGACTGGAAGTTCCGAATGGGACGCCCCTTGGCCGATGTGGGTTTTCTGAAAGCCTTGCTGACCTTCGGCCGATATGATACTTATTATTTTTTCTGCCCTGATCTGCACCATTTGAAGAATTTCCGGAAACGCCTGCCAGAACTCATTCCTGACGCCAAACTCCAGGAACGGGTTCAAACCACCCTCCAGGTGGCCCTGGCCGAAATCCTTCGCGAACAGGAGTTCGAGGTATTCCACCAGGGGGACTTTACCTACTACATGCCCCAGCTTATCGGGCTACGAAACCGGCTGGCCCGGGTTCCTTTTCCCGTTACCGGAGTGACTCATTCCATCGATCCCATCTTCATGAACTCGCGCTACCTGGAATTGATTCTGGCCGGTCCGGCCCCATACGACGGGATTATTTGCTCCAGCCCTGGGGCCCGGACGGCTGTCGAGAAAGGGCTCGGCTGGGTGGGCAAACAGCTGCGGGAGAGGACGGGGGTGACCTTCCCCACCCCCTTAAGGCTGGAGTTGATTCCCTTGGGGATTGAAGAGTCCCTCTTCCAGGAGGAGAACCGGAGGGAAGCCCGAGCTTACTTCCACTTTCCCCCCGATGCCATCGTGGTCCTTTCCGTCGGCCGCATTTCCCTCCGCCACAAGGCTGACTGGGCACCGCCCCTTGAACTCTTCGCCCGAATGGAATCTCAGCGAGAGCTGGGGAAAATCATCCTCCTTATCGCCGGGGGAGGCCAGTCCTCGGACGTGACCCTCTTAGAGTCGATGGTAAACCAAATGGGATTGAAGAAGAGAATACTTCTCTTCCCTAATTTTGCCCCGGAAATCAAGCAAAAGCTGTATCAGGCTTCCGACTTTTACCTCTCCCTCATCGACAATTTCCAGGAAACCTTCGGCCTTACCGTCTTGGAGGCCATGGCCTCGGGGCTTCCGGTGGTGATTTCCGATTTCAGCGGCTATCGGGATTTTATATCCCATGGCCGGGAGGGTTTTCTCATTCCCACCACCTGGGCGGAATCGATGCCCGAGTTTCTCAAAGAGAATTTAGGAATTCTGGACCCGTCCATGGCCCGCCTCTATCTTTCCCAGATGGTAGCCGTCGATCTGGAAAAGTTGAAGGCGGCCATCCTTCGGCTGGCAAGGGATGCGAGGCTCCGATTCAGGATGGGAGGAGCGGCAAAATCGAAAGCCTTGACTTATCGCTGGTCGAATCTCATTCCCGCCTACGAAAAATTTTGGGGAGAGCTGAAAGAGGAATCCCGCCATTACGCCCTTAATCCCACCGAACCCCCCAATATTCTGGCGGGGGACTTCTCTTCAACCTTTTCCCATTATCCTTCCCGGCGCTTATCCGGGAAGCAAGAGATCCGCTTGACCGACTACGGCAGCCAAATCCTGAAAGACTCCGCCAACCCGGTCCGTTACGAGGATGTGCAAGTCTGCCTCTTCCCCGACCTGGAGAGATTCCTCCTGGATAGCCTCCTCCTGCAGCCGCGGTCCGTGGCCGACCTGCGGGAGCTGAGTCTAAAGTCTCTCGACGCCAGCAAGGGGCAGGTCGATTTTATCCTCCTCTGGCTCCTGAAACACGGGGCCGTGAAAATTGAATCTCCCTGGCTGAATTTAGAAGAAGGCTAAGCTGCCTCCGCGGGTTAGAAGCAGTCCGTTCTGGATGAAGGATGCACCGCCCGACCCCCCTGCTATTCCAAGGCGCCGATCACCGCCGAGATAAAATCTTCGGGGGTTGTGCCCGAGATTTCGACTCCCGGCAGGCCATAGAAAGCCTGGATTCTCCGGGAGACCTCCTCTGCCCGGGCCGGCGCCCCCCGGAGAGAGGCTTCCATGTCCGCGAGAATGGAGGTGGGGCGGGGATGAAAATCTCCGGTCAGAATGAGGTCGTGGATCTGCCCTTCCTTCTTTAGCACCACAGCGCGGATGAGCCCGGCTGGGGCTTTGACTCTCTTCTCTCCCCTCCGGACTCCCGGAGGGATCGTCTTAAATCTCAGCGATTCGGAATTCGCCAAAAACCAGGTTTCTTGCGAAAACTTTTCGCTGAATTCCCGGCAGTACTTCCTTTCGGGGTCGGTCATTTCTCCCGCGGTCAGAATCACGTCCCCGAAGGACAGCCGAACGACTCTGCGGATATATGTCTCCAGGTCCTGCGGTGATATTTCCCGCCCTGCTTCTCGCTCCAGGTACGTAAACCGCGCCTCCATGGTCTTCAAAGCTTTGTCCTGGACTTTCTCCGGGGGCAAGAGGATGGCCTGGGAGGTAATTTCCACATTTTGCGGTTTCACATTGAGAACCACCCGCAAGACCATTGCGTCCTGCTCGATCTTGCAGGAGGTGGGCATGAGTTTCCGCCCTTCCACCTCCACATCGTTCAAAGGGCGGTATTGGGCCGGAATTCCAAAGAGGTCCCGGGCTCCCCGGGCAAAGTCCCCCAGAAGCTTGGGGAAGGCATCCCCGATCGTCTTCGGCACCCCGAATTCGGACAATCGCAGGTAGTAGCAGATCATCGCCGATCCCTTGCCGGCGTAAATCGTTCCCCCGGTGGTGTTCCGCCGCAGGACGACGATCCCTCGCCGGCGGCAGAAATCCAAGTCGATTGCCTTCTCCGGGTCATCCAGGACTCCGATGGTAAAACTGTCCGCTGGAAATATATCCAGAAGAACCGTATTGGGAGAGATTCCCTCCATGACCCCCCGCTCCAATGCAGGAGAGGTGCTGATCGAACAATCCGCATAGGTCTCTCCCATCTTCAAGAATCGCCACTGCCGTTCCATATTCCTCCTCCCAAAGAAAGGTAAGAGGTGAGAGGTTGGACGTTAGAGGCTGAAAGATGGAGGAGTAGGATTCATCACCCAATCCGTGCGCCTCCGGCCTCTGACTTCAAACCAATTTTCCCCCTCTTCGTTCTTTTTTGCCTCCAATCTTAAACCTCCAACCAAATCTCCTTGTCTTTGCCTCCAACCTCAAACCTCCGACCTCCAACCTTTTCTTATATCCATCCTCTAAGCTTGTAGTAAAGGATCCCTCCATATTCATGAACCAGCTTGGGGAAAAGGCTCAGACGGCGAAGAGGTTCATCGGTGTACTTTTCATGGGGATCGGCAAAGGCCGGATAGACTTTGAACCCGAGTTGTTCAAAGGCCAACAGCGCTCGTTTCATACTGCAGAAGGAGGTAACCAGAAGGATGCTCTTCATCTGGAGAGGCTCCGCGATTTTCTTTACCTCAATGGCCTGGTCATGGGTGTTTTTCGATTTCTTCTCCAGAAGGATATCCTCCGGCGGGACCTTCAACCGTCTTGCCTCCTGATTCATAACTGATGCCTCGGAGACGGTTGCCCGGCCCACGATTCCCCCGGAGAAAAGGATCTTTTGGGCTCTACCCTCGAAATAGAGTTGGATGCCCCGGACCATTCGATGGGAAGATATTAGGGTAAGATAGCGGCCCTGATCCACGCCTCCCCCGAGGACCACCACGAGGTCCGCGTCCTTAATCTCCTCCTGAATGGTTAGTGGTCTCAGCATGAATTGAGTCAAGGGGGTAAAGGCGATCGTCAGGACGAAAAATAGGGCAATCCACAGGCCGAGATTGGTGAAGAATAAAAACCTTTGCCCCAGTATGCGGATTTTCGCCATCTTCTTCTCCCAAGCGCTTTTTCCCTGGGGTCATTATATGAGAGGGGATTTCTTAAAGGCAAGAAAAACAAGAGAATCGTTCCGAGTTGCTGGTTGCTCCTTGCTGGTTGCTGGTTTCAGGTTTGTAGATCTTTGGATACTGACTCCTGCCTTCTCATCTCGTAGCTTAAATTCATCCCCAACCCCCCATCCGGAAACGAACGAGCACCGAGTATCCAACAGCGAGCACCCAGCAACTGGGAATAACAACCAGCATCAAATTCTTTTCTTGACAGGGTAAACCCATTCCCTTATAAAAAGCATAGATTTCCGATGAACCTGGAAAAGGAGGAAAACCATGCCGGTTATTTTTCAAAAGAAAGAAAAGATCGCCATCATCACCATCAACCGCCCGGAGGCGATGAACGCCATCGACCCTGAGACCAGTGAAGAGCTGGGCAAGGCCTGGCTGGAGTTCCGCGACAATCCGGACCTCTGGGTGGCCATCCTCACCGGAGCTGGCGACAAGGCTTTTTCCGCCGGCGCCGACCTGAAAAAGATGATCCCTTTCCTGGCTTCCCTGGGCCCCTTCGATCGAAAGGAGCGGGAGGACAAATTCCCAGGGTTCGGCGGCATTACCCGGAACCTCAACATCTGGAAGCCCGTAATCGCCGCAATCAATGGCTTCTGCCTGGCGGGTGGCCTGGAGATGGCCCTGTCCTGTGACCTCCGTGTGGCCGCCGAACATGCCACCTTCGGCCTGCTGGAAGTGAGCCGGGGCATCATCCCCGGAGCTGGGGGAACCCAGCGGTTGCCTCGGATGATTCCGGTGGCCAAGGCCATGGAAATCATCTTGATGGCCCAACGCATCGACGCCCAGGAAGCCTTGCGGTTGGGGCTGGTCAACCGGGTAGTGCCCGCGGCCGAGGTCATGCCCACGGCCCTGAAGATGGCTGAGCAGATCCAGCAAAATGGACCTTTGGCGGTGAGGGCCGCCAAAGAGGCCATCATCCGGGGAATGTCCCTTCCCCTGGAAGAAGGGCTCCGACTGGAATCGGTCCTCCAATCCTATCTCCTCCGGACCGAAGACGCCGTGGAAGGCCCCAAGGCCTTTGCCGAGAAGAGAAAGCCGAATTTTAAGGCGAAGTGAAGACAGAGAAAGTGAAAGTGCAAGGGTAAGGGCAAGGACGAAACGGGCATAAAATTGCGAAGGCCTGTACTTTCACTTCCACTTACACTTTCACTTGCCCTTACACTTTCCTTCATAGCCGTTGCGGAGAAGACATCATGCTCGAGCCCCAGGAATTCTATCAGGCCCTACGAGGGGTGGAAGTTGCACCGATTGAAGGTCTGGTCAGAAAAGCGCTGGCTGACGGCCATTCAGCCGCAGAGGTCCTCAATCAAGGATTGATCGGCGGGATGTCGATCATCGGGAAGGAATTCAAAGCCCGGGACCTCTGGGTTCCGGATGTCCTCCTGGCCGCCCGCAACATGAAGCAGGGTGTCGAAATCCTTCGCCCCCTTTTCTCCCGGGAAGGCCAAAAGTCCAAGGGAAGAATCATTCTAGGGACGGTAAAGGGAGACATTCACGATATCGGCAAAAACCTGGTGGCCATCATGATGTCGGGGTCCGGCTTCGAGGTCATCGACTTAGGGATCGATATTCCTGTAGAAAAATTCCTTTCCGCCATCGAGGAGCACAGGCCGCAGGTTGTCGGGCTTTCCGCCCTCCTTACTACTACCATGCTGGAAATGCAGAAAGTCATCGAAGCTGTAAGAAAAAGCCCAACCCTCGACAAGCCTTTCGTCATCATCGGGGGCGCCCCGGTGACCGAGGCCTATGCCCGGGAGATCGGCGCGGACGGGTACGGGGCGGATGCGGTGGCGGCGGTGGAAGTGGTGTTGAGACTATTAGAAGGGGGAGAGTAGGCGAAGGGGCGAAGAGGGGAAAAGGCGAAAAGGGAAAAATCATAAGGAAAGAGGAGAATCCAGATGGCTCAGAGTCTATCACCAAAGCGACGGTTCTTTTCTGCTCTCTTCGGGGGGCGGAAAGGAGATCGTCCCCCTGTCGCCAATCCAACTTCTATCGTCACCCTGGAGTTGATGGAAAAGACGGGAATTTTCTTTCCCCAGGCCCACCTGGACCCAAAACAGATGGCCGAGCTGGCGGCGGCGGGCCACGAGATTCTTGGGTTTGATGCCATTATGCCCGAATTCAGTGTCCAGCAGGAGGCCGCCGCCCTGGGTTGCGAAATGGACTGGGGAAGCCCTTCCATGATGCCCGACGCCAAGACCCACCCCTTCCAAAAAGTTGAAGACCTGAAAATCCCCGATCATATCCTGGAAAAGCCTTCGATGAAGATCGTCCTGGAAGCCCTGGGCATCCTGCGCCGCCAATACGGGGATGAAGTGGCCATCGTCGGGAAAGTCATGGGGCCCTGGACGATATCCTACCACATGGCCGGGACGGAAAATTTTCTCCTTTGGTCGGCCATAGAGCCTGACAAAGTGAGGCGCTTTTTGGAAGCGCTGAAAGAGGTCACTGTCCTCTTTGCCAAAGCTCAATTCCAAGCCGGGGCCGATGTAGTCGTCCTGGCTGATCATGCTACCGGGGATCTGGTTAGCCCCAAAACCTACCAGCAGTTTCTCCTTCCGGTGCACAAAGAACTCGTCCAGCGCATCGGCGGCCCTTTGATTCTCCATATCTGCGGGAACTGCGCGGACCGGCTGCGGTTGTTCGTAGAAGCCGGTTTTGACGGCTATCATTTTGAATGGCAGGTGGACGCGCGGGAAGCGGTCAAAGCGGTGAATCACGAGATGGCCCTGGTAGGCAATATTAACAATCCCACGGCCCTTTACCGCGGAACGCCCGAGGATGTCCGGAAACAGGTGCGCTATAGTGTTGAAGCGGGCGTGGACATCATCGCTCCCGAATGCGCCGTCCCCCTCCAGACCCCTTTGCGGAACCTCCGGGCCATTGTGGAAACCGCCCAGGAAGGGTATGCAGAAATCAATTGACACGATTTCGCTTTCTTTGTAGAATACGCCCGGAATCGCGCGAACCCTTGTCGCTTCTCCCTTAATTAGAAACCTAGAACTCCCAAGAATGGCCTGACCTTTTTCTTTCCTCACTGCGGAAAGAAAAAGCCTCCTTCTGTGATTGGCAGGGAACCCTTCTGAATTAGGCTTTTGGGCCTACCATATTCAGGATTTGTTCACTCCCCCCCGGGGAGTGTATTTTAGGGTGAAAGGAGGTCATTCTCATGCCGGATATTTCCATAAAATTCTTCATGCCCATGAAGGTGGCGTCCGTGGAGAAAAAAGGGCCCCGCGAGGAAATGGGTAAAGTCCTTGAGCAAATCTCCCAAGTCTTGAAAGAAAAAAAGGTTAAGATTGCTGGAACGCCTATGGCCTTGCTCGATGAGGGCGTCAAAGGGATTGATCTCCAGAAGGCCCATTTCGAAGTCTGCCTGCCCATTTCAGGAAAAGTCAAAGGGGAAGGGGAGGTCAAAAGCAAAGAGCTGGAAAAAGGGGCCTTTGCCTGCATCACCCATTCCGGCCCCTCGGAGAAATTGACGGAAGCCTATCAGGAGCTCCTAAAATGGATCGAAGAAAATGGCTACCGCATCGTCGGCCCTAGTCGCGAAGTACACCATAAAGGAATGGGCGAAGGTGGGGGGCAACCCCAAGATTGCATGGTGGAGCTTCAATTTCCCGTGAGGAAAGGATAG
>DASPRR010000027.1:0-11145 GCA_035624375.1 Thermodesulfobacteriota bacterium
CCCTTGGGGTCCACCTGATTTTTGAAGCCTTTCATCCGCTGAAGACGATCGGCCCCCAATACCTGGGCAGCCTTCCGGGTGAAATACATGCCCGTACTGTAAGCACGGCCCCCATTCTTCTCGGCGATTTTCATCAGCGTCAGGACAAGTCCGAACACAAAATTGTAACTGAGCTTCCGCTGATCGCTGGGAATGAATCCCAGGATGACGACCTCGGGGGTTCCTCCATTCCCCTTCGGGATGACCAGGCCCTCTTTTACCAGCGGCTGATCGATCTGTCGCTCAATCTGGGTCATGACCGTTCCCAAATGGTCGAGGGGAACCACCACTTCGGCGGGCACCAGGGAAGGCCCGAGTCTCTTGACGACCATCAGCTTGAAACGGTTCTTCCATTCGTGATCGGCGATGCGCTCGCTCAGAATCTCCGCCTCGCATAATTTTATGATCTCCGCCAGCTTCCCCCCTATTGCCTCCCGATCCTTTTTGCGGAAGGTTAGAGTCATAATGTAAGCGGCGGGAAGCAGCAGGCGTTCTTCGATCGTGTGTCCGTTATGCTCCATGAGGGGAGCCCGATTCTTCAACTCCGCCATGCGCGGGTTGATAAACATGAGAGACCAGATCGGCAACCGGGCCGCGATCATGGATTCAATCAAGCGCTGGAGGTCCTGCGGGTGAGGGCAGCCGATGGAAATCACCTCGAGGTCTTCCAGGGGTTGAACTTTCACGGTAATCCGGGAAATAAAACCGGTAATGCCTTCGGCTTCGCTGATCAGTTCCAAGTCCTGACCGTTGAACTCCTTGACCTGGCCATTGGGCATCACCACCCGGGCGCTGAGGACGTTGTCCCGGAACCATCCGCATTCGTAGGAGCCGATCCCCGCCCCTCCCTGGGCAAGCCAGCCCCCGACCGTAGAAGAGGGGTAACTGGTCGGATAGAGGCACAGGGTCAGGTTGTGTTTGGCCAACTCCTGATCGAGCTTTTCCCATACCACCCCCGCCTCGACCGTGGCCGTCTGATTCTGCGGGTCAATTCCGATGATCTTCTTCATCCGGTAGAAGTCCACGACCAGTCCCTGTTTCAAGGGAACAGCCCCGCCATATCCCGATGTGGCTTTCCCCCGAGGAATAAGAGGAATTCCGTTTTGCCTTGCGAATTCAACCAACTCGACGAGCTCGGATTCGGACTCCGGCTGGACGACTCCGTCCGGGGTGGTATTTCCGATCAGGGGCTTGAACAGGGCAGGCATTGCCGCAATGTCGTGCCCATAGAGTTTGCGCTCCAATCTTTGAAAGGTTACCCGGTTACCGAATTTTTCTTCCAGAAACGCCCGCCGCGCCCCCTTCATTGAACTCATGACTGAACCTCCTGCACGAATAAAATTGAAATCGTAATCAAGGACCGATGTCCGGCATTTCACCCAACCTGCGTCTCTTATTGGGGATGAGGGCCTAGGACCCTCAAAAAATATTGGGGTATCCCCCCCTCACCTGAGGCGGCAAGGGGATAGGACCGAGAAAAGGCGGTAGGGAAGAATCCACCCTACCCAAAAGATCACGCCCAGCCGATATATCGAGACATCGCCTTTTGAAAGTCCCTTAGCGTCTCCCGCTGCTTGTTCCCGTCGGTCTTCTGCGCCATCTCCGCCATACATTTCTCCATATGGGTTGCGATCATTACCATTCCCACTTTTTTTAAAGCAGCAGTCACAGCGCCGACCTGGGTCAGGACCTCCGGGCAAGGCGCCTCTTCTTCCACCATCCTCTGAAGGCCTCGGACCTGACCCTCAATCCTCCGAAGCCTCAGCAGGATGTTCGATCTTTCCTCACCATTATTCTTCATACTATACCCCCCTATGGTATTAAGGCCATCATAAATCGAGTCCTTCCGTGTTGTCAATCGAAATTTCGCTCGGCCTGGAATTCCGCCAAAGGAAAATGGATGGGGTTAAAAAGAAGCCATAAGGCCGGAATGGAGTGGGAGAATGACCGGGGGAGGCGGGGGGCAGGTCATATTTTGAAAGATATTTTTGGGGCCAGGGAGCCTATCCCTTCCCCTTTTTCTCCTTCAGGTTGAGGGTACGTTTGACCAGTTCCTTTTCGTGCTCGTAGTTGGCGATCCGCTGGAGCATGATCTTCTGGGCCATGACCGGGCCGGCCCCATGCCAGGTGCCCACGCCGTGGAGTCCGGCGGTCCAGTGCTGCAGGGCCTTGTGGACCTTCATGATGTTTTCCGTCGGCTCGTCGGAGCCGAAGCTGTAGAATTCCTCCACGTATTTTTGCACTTCCGGGTTCTTCAGCTCTTTCATCGAAGGCATGGTGACTACCAGGCCGCCGCCGATATCCCCCGCCAGGGCCATGACCCGCCAGAAGGCGTTGCAGATATTGAGCTTGGCCACATTGCCCATCATTTCATCGGGCAAAAAGACCCCCGATCCCGGAGGTTCTTCAGCGCCCTTCATGGCCGCGGCCAGACCACAGGCGCGCCCGGTTTCCCGCAGGACTACCATCTCGGCCAACTGCTCGTTGATGTGAGCGACCTTCTCCAGCCCTTTGTACTCCTGGATGAGTTTGGCCGCTCCGATGATCTGGTTCATGAAGCCCACCTTGCAGGTTCCGCCGCAGGTCATTCGGTGGGTGCGGGCGAAGCGGGTGACCAGTTTGCCCGAATAGGGGGTTTCCCCGCAGTGGAACACCCTTTCCCAGGGAATGAACACATCTTCGAAGATCACCATCGAAGTTTCCCGCTGGCCGAAGAGGGGGTTGCCCAGTTCCTCAATGTCGTCGCACATTTCCCTTTCCGCCGAGAAGGGGGTGTACTGGGCGACGAAGGTCATGCCCTTGGTATCCGGCGGAATGGCAAAAGCCACGGCGTAATCGACTTCATCTTGGGAATGAGCGGACTGGGGCAAAACCACTAGCTCATGTGCGGCATACGCCCCGCTGATGTTGATTTTAGCCCCCCGGACCACGATTCCATCCTTTTTCCGGTCCACGATTTTGAGAGAGAGATGAGGGTCCGCCCACTCCGAGGTCTTCTGATTCCGTTTTCCCCGCGGTTCGGTGAGGGCTCCGGCAACCGAGAGGTCCTTCTTCTGGACGGTTTTCAGGAATTCGATAAAGCGGGGATAGTATTTCGTACCCAGGTCCCGGTCCATTTCCCATGTCGTGCTGGCCAGGGAATGAAAGGCGTCATAGCCGACGCATCGGTAGGTACAGGTTCCCAGCATCTCCGAGGTGAACGTTCCGGCCTGGGCTTTTTTTACCAGGTCTTCGACGCTGGCGCTCAAATAGGTGTATCGGTTCACTACCTCATCGATAAGCGGCGAATAGCTGGTCATGATGTCTTTATACCTGGGGTCTAAGGCCCAGGTGTAACTGGCTTTGTTGGATTCGACCACGGTCCGGGTGTTCTTGTTGTCGAGGATGCTGTCCACCTTCTTTCCATTCATGAAGACCCGGGGCTTCATCCTTTTCAGGCTTGCTACATATTGATCAGGAGTCATAAGAGCCATCGCATCCTCCCAAATTCGAAATTCGAATATCGAAATCCGAAACCAAATTCCAAATCCAATTCCAAACTCTTTGTTCCGATCATTCGAATTTCTAATTTATGCATAACATGCAAGGATTAGGCTGTCAAATTCCTGGGACTTCAGAGAGAGACAGCTTCTCCATCCCGGGGGATCAGCACTTGTCCGGACAGCCCCTCCTGCTCCAGTCTCTTTCTCAGTTCGGTGCGGGTCAGGAGGCAGTGGGTCATGGTTTCCATGTGGATCACGATCACCTTCGCGGAAGGAAGTTCCCGGCACACTGCTATGACGTGGTCGGCATTCATGGTGATCGGCCCGCCGGCTAAAAATGCGGCCGCCCCGGAATAAAGAATTACGACCTCCGGCTTGTGGGTCTGAAGCGCCTCTTTCACTTCCGGGCACCAGATGGTGTCCCCGGCAATATAAAGGGCGGGTTCTCCTTCGGCCTTCAGGACATAACCGGAAACGATTCCCATTTTTTTCCCGATCTCTCCCGTCCCGTGTTGCCCACCGGTTCGAAAAATCTGAATCCCCTGCCATTCGAGCTTGGTCTTAACCGGATAGACCTGAGCGAACCCTGCCTTCCTCATGACCGGCTCATCCTCCTCCTGGCAGATCACGGGCAGTTGTTTGGGAAGAAGTTCTGCGGCCCGGCCGTCCCAGTGATCGCGATGGACATGGGTTACCAGAACCCCATTCAACCGGTCGATCAATCCTCGCAGCTCAGGCTCGGTCAATGGCAGGTCCACCATGGGGATCCGGTTTTGGTTGGCCGCATTGACAATCGGACCCATGGATTCCTTCTGACTCAGCATGGGATCGAGGAGAAGATTCAGGCGATTCACGGCAATCACTGCGGTGGCATGCCGGAGAAGTTGGAAGCGCATGGTCGTTCTCTCCCTGCAAAAGGATTCGGATTCCTTAGATGAGGAATGATTTCATCTTACCTTTTTTTCATTGCCTTTTCACCCGGGATTTGTTCAAAAATTTTCCGCACTCCGCCACTTGCCCACCCCCAGTTCTTAAAAAAGAGTCCTTCAAAAATAAGATCTCTGGAAAGGAGGGGGGATCTCATGGGGTTCAGGGCGGAGAAATTTGGATCATCATCCTGAGGCGGTGGCTCTTCCATTGGATCGGGCCTGTCCTGGGGGGATTGAAACGGAAACATGCTTTGGCTCTCTTTTCTGCTTGGAGGAATCTCCTCTCGGGCCTCTGTCTGCGGAACATGGGGAGGAGTTTCCTGGAAGGGTAAGCACCCGCCGAGCCTGATGATCCAAATTCCTCCACCCTGAACCCCAACAAGCACGAAAAACTGGGGGTGGGCAAGCACTCCGCCAAGATTGACATCTGTTTTTTATTGTTATAACGTGCCTTTCATTAACTCTTTCTTTCCTGGACTGGTTTGCTCATGAATTTTAAGCGCCTCCTGCCCATTTACCTGGGGGCCATCATCGGACCCATGGGAGGAGTCGGGATCATTACGCTCCTCCCTGTTTTATGTCGGCATTTTGATATCAGTATCCAGTGGGCCTCGCTGACCGTCACCCTTTACATGATCCCTTATGTGGTCTTTCAGCTATTTTCCGGCTCCATCGCCCAGGTCTTTGATACGCGTCGGACTCTTCTTTTTGGGTTCGGTACCTACGCTCTGGGCAGCTTCCTGTGCGGGCTCTCTTCCGATTTGACAACGCTCATAACCGTCCGGTTCATCCAAGGGTTTGGAGCAGCTTTCATCGCCCCCATCGTTCTGGCTCTGGTCGGGGAGATGGTGGATTCCAAACATACCGGGAGGGCCATGGGGGTCCTGGGGGTCATGTACACCATCGGAGTGACCATGGGACCCCTGATTTCCGGAGTTCTGGAGGTTTCCCTAGGGTGGCCCTGGTTCTTTTTCTTTCTCATGCTCCTCTCCCTCTCCATCGGGGGGTTCTACTGGGTCACAAGCCAAGCAGAAGAAAGACCGAACGCCAAGGCGGGAAAAATCTCCGATGCTCTGGCGCTGGTCAAAAAGTCCTACTCCTATCAGCGGGTGAAATATTTAAGCTTGGCTGCCTTCTCTCTATTCCTGGGATACATCGGACTTATGACCTTTGTGGCCGATTATTTGAAGGTAACCTTTGACCTGGCATCCGACAAGACGGGCCTCATCTTATCGATGACCGGGTTCTTCGGCATTATGGCAGCGCCCGTGGCCGGTATTCTCGGGGACCGTCGGGGAAGACTTCCCGTCGCTTGCCTGGGAGGAGGGATTATGGTGGCGGCCATTTTAGGGCTGGCGGCGGTGGAATACAGCTATGAGAAATACCTGCTGCTCTTTGCCGTCTTCGGCGCCGGGTCTGCCACGGCCTGGACTTCTCTGAACACGCTGGCCGTTGAAGTTGTCCCGGATTTGCGGAAACCCGTTGCTTCGGTCTACAACTGCTTTAAGTTTGCCGGGTATGCTCTCTCTCCGCTGGTTCTTTCCCTCTTGTATATTCCCTTCTCCATTTCCGGGGTGCGCTGGGCCTGCATCGCCTGCATCCTCGTCAGCCTCCTTCTCGCCTCCCGCATCCGGACCGCAAAATAGAAAGGGGGAGGGTAGAAAATAATGAAGGGCGACGCAATTTTTTGTTGACAGGAATTCCCACTCGGGTAAAATAGTTTTTAATTTTTAAGGGGAAAAAATATAGAGCGATGATCGGTCACCGGCAGGAAGGAAGAAAAAAGCTAGGCAAGAAGCCTGAGTGCAAGAAATTGGGCCTACCCATCGCTTTTGGGATGCCTTAACCGGCCCCTGCTCCCCGCCACCATCCTAAAAGCCATGGGCAAAGGCCCCATGGCTTTTTTGTTTTGAAAGCCTGGGCCGCACTGTGCGCCCTGGGGTGGAAAATTCATAAATAAAATTAAAGGAGGAGTTATGCAACCGAAAACCTGGGCCGGATGTCACATTCCATTGATCACCCCTTTCAAAGCCGACTATTCCCTCGACGTGGATGGACTCAAGAAGCTGGTCGACTATTTCATCGAAGAGGAAAAGTGCGACGGGCTGGTTCCCTGCGGGACAACAGGGGAATCCCCCACCCTGACCAATGAGGAACACGATAAAGTCATTGAACTCACGGTGAAATTCGCCCGCGGCCGGGTGCCGGTCATGGCCGGAACGGGGTCCAACAGCACGGCCGAGGCCATCGAGAGGACTAAGCACGCCGAGCATGTGGGGGCGGCCGCCTCCCTGCAGGTCTGCCCCTACTACAACCGTCCCACCCAGGACGGCATCGTGGCCCACTTTCAGGCCGTGGCCAAAGCCACCAAGCTGCCCCTCTTCATCTATAACATCCCTTCCCGGACCGGAAGGCTCATCGAAGCCAAGACCATGATCGAGCTTTCCAAGATCGACAACATCATCGGGATGAAGGACGCCTGCGGCGACATGATGGTGACCATGGACATCATGCGGGGGACCCGGGGCGGGGGGAAGAAGTTTTATGTCCTCTCCGGCGAAGACGCCCTAACCTTCCCCATGATGACCCTGGGGGGGGACGGAGGGATCATGGCCGTGGCCAACGTCATCGGTAAGGAGTACCGGGAGATGATCCATCTGATGCTGGCGGGGAAACTGGAACAGGCCCGGGAAATCCACTATAAAACCCTGCAAGTGGTGAGGACGCTCTTCATCGAGTCGAACCCCGCCCCGGCCAAGGAAGCCATGAACATGATGGGCCTGCCCGCGGGCCCGCTTCGCCTGCCGTTGGTCCCGCTCCGGCCGGAGAACCGGGAGACCCTGCGCAAGGCGCTGGTTCAGGTGGGCCGTCTGAAGGGATAAAGGATTGGAAATCCAAGTTCGTTCCAAAGTCTGGCTGGAGGCCCAAGGGCGACCGGTTCTGGGACCCGGCCGCCTGGAGCTGCTCAAGTATATCGATGAGCAGGGTTCCATTTCCCGGGCCGCCCGCCTGCTGAAGATGACCTATCGCAAAGCCTGGGGGCAGATCAAAGCCATGGAAGAACAGATGGGTCTGCCCCTGGTGCAGAAACAAACCGGGGGACGGGGGGGAGGGGGAACACGCCTGACCCCGGAGGCTCGCCGGCTCCTCTCCAAATACATCCTCCTGGCCCAGGGGATCGAGGAGGAGGTCGACCGGCGATTCCAGGAGATTTTTTTATGAACTGCGTTAGGCAGATTTTGCATAGCCCTTTTCACCCCCACCCAACCCTCCCCCCTCGGAGACTGTGTCGTAATCCGTTCATGGTTCGACAAGCTCACCACGAACGGATTATGAGCGCATTGAAATTCAGCTATTTAGCCGTTCGCCCTGAGCCTGTCGAAGGGCGAACGGGGGATTACGGCACAGTCTCTCGAGTGGGAGGGAGAGGGTGGGGGGGATTGATTGGCCGCCCCTCAAAGGGGAGCACTCCTCTTCATGACAACTTATCTCATGCATTGTTATCGATTGTAGTCGTCATGCTGGCCACAGCAATAATTGTTGCCCCTTCCCATGCTTCCTCCGCGCCCCTTCTGATTTTCGCGGGAGCGGCCAGTAAACCGCCCACGGAGGAGGTGGCCCGGGCTTTCGGACAGCGAGCGGGCATCCAGGTCCGGGTTACCTTCGGAGGTTCGGGCTTTGTCCTCTCGCAAATGAGGCTAGCCCGGATGGGGGATGTCTATTTTCCGGGTTCTTCCGATTTTATGGAGAAGGCCAAGCGGGAAAAACTGGTCTTTCCGGAAACGGAAAAAATCATCGCCTATCTTATTCCCGCGATCAATGTCCAGAGAGGGAATCCGCGAAACATCCGTTCCCTTCGGGACCTGACCCAGCCGAACCTGCGCTTGGCCATTGCCGACCCGGAGGGGGTTTGCGTGGGTACCTACGCCGTCGAAGTAGTCGAGAAGAGCCTTCGGCCCGAGGAGAGGGAGCGATTTCGCAAGAATCTGGCCACGACGGTGGAGAGCTGCGAGAAGACAGCCAACATCATCTCCTTGAAAATGGTTGATGCGGTCATCGGCTGGCGGGTTTTCCAGCACTGGGACCCGGAAAGGATAGAGACCATCCTCCTTAAGCCGGAGGAGGTTCCCCGAATCGGCTACATCCCCGCGGCGGTCTCCACTTTCACCCGGGAACGGCTGCTCGCAGATGAATTCATCCGGTGCCTCACCCAAACCGAAGCCAGGGAGATTTTCAGAAAGCATGGATACCTGATGAGCGTGGAGGAAGCACGGGCCTACACCCTTCCGGGAACTCCGGTGGGGGGAGAGTATGTTCTGCCGGGAAGCTGGAAGAGGAGGGGGAAGTAAGGACGCGGAGACACGCGGGCGCGGGGACACGGAGAAAAAAGTATGAATCTTGGGAAGACGGCGATCGCTGCGGCATTGGCGCTCTTTTTATTCTATGCTATTCTGATCTTCTCTCTGCTTACCTTTCTGGAGGGGGAAAGATTTCTAGAGGTGCTCCTCGCTCCGGATACTCTCTTCTCGATTCGCCTGAGCATCATTACCGCCACCCTGGCCATGGTCCTGGCCGTAGCAATCGGGTTACCCTCCGCCTATGCCCTTTCCCGGTTCCAATTCCCCGGGAAGAAGTTGGTGGACACCCTGCTGGAGCTTCCCCTGATCATGTCCCCGGTCGCCTTGGGGGCCGCCTTGCTGGTCTTCTTCAACACCCCTTTCGGAAACCTGATTCAGGAGAAAGGGATCCTGTTCATCTTTGAATTTCCAGGGATCGTCCTGGCCCAGTTTGCCACCATCGCCGGATTGGCGACCCGGCTCATGAAGACGGCCCTGGACGAAATCTCTCCCCGTTATGAGGCGGTGGCCCGTTCCCTGGGGGCGAGCCCCTGGGAAGCTTTTCGGAAGATCACCCTGCCCCTGTCCCTGCGGGGAATTCTGAGCGCCATGATCCTCTGCTGGGCGAAAGCGGTGGGAGAGTTCGGGGCCACGGTCACCCTGGCCGGGACCATGGCCTTTAAGACCGAGACCATGCCCATAGCCATCTTCATGAGCCTGGCCTCGGCGGACATTCCCAAAACCATCATCCTGATCTTGATTCTCGCCGGGATCGGACTCACAGCGCTGTATGCAGTTCGCCTGGTAGAAAAGAGGCCCCAAGTCCTATGATCGAAGTGCGGGGACTGGACCTCTCCCTGGGAGATTTCCGGATCGAAAATCTAAACCTCACCGTAAAGGAGGAGGCTTTCAACGTCCTCCTGGGCCCGACGGGTGCGGGAAAGACCCTCATCCTGGAATGCATCGCAGGTTTAAGGAGAATCCATAAAGGGCAGGTCCTTGTCGGCGAAGAAGAAGTCCAAGACCTGCCCCCGGAAAAGCGGGGGGTCTCCTACGTTCCCCAAGATTTGGCCCTATTCCCCCACCTCACCGTGGAGAGGAATCTCGTTTTCGGACTGAGGACCTCCCCCAAAAGCCTTTTCAAGGACGACCCCCACCTTGCCCGGCTGGTCGAGACCTTGAAGATTGAACACCTTCTCCAGCGCTACCCCCAAGGGCTCAGCGGCGGGGAGAAACAAAGGGTCGCCCTGGGAAGGGCTCTGGCCCCTTACCCCCGACTGCTCCTTCTGGATGAACCCCTGGCCGCCCTCGACCCCGCTTTGAAAGGAGAAATCCAGCAACTGCTTCTGTCCTTGCACCGGTCCATTGGCTTCACGGCTCTCCATGTGACTCATGACCTGGATGAAGCCTACCTCCTGGGTGAGAGAATCAACGTGCTCATCCACGGCAACCTGGAACAGAGCGGTACGAAGGAAGACGTCTTCCTCCATCCTCAAACCGCGGGGGTGGCCCGCTTTCTCGGTTTGCGAAATCTCTTCCGGGCGCGAGTATTGAGGCGGGATGACGGGCGGAAATACATAACCGCGGGGGTCTGGGGAAAAGAGGTAATGATCCCCCTGGAACACTGCGCCAGAAGTCCTTTACCCGGCGAAGAGGTTTTTCTCTACCTTCGCCCGGAGGAAGTGATGATTCTGCGGCCGGGTAAACAGGTCAAGGAATCCCTTCGGCAGAACATCTTTGCCGGCCAAGTGGAGAGAGTCCTGGACCGGGGAACGCACCGCTGGGTGTTATTTCGCCCATTGGGCTTGGAAGTTCATCTGGAGATCAACCTTCCCAACTACGTCTTTCGCAACCTGGGACTGGGGGAGGGGAAGGAGATCCAGGTGGCCATGCGGCGGGAGTCCTTCTGGGTGATTCCCACGAAATAGCGGTCAGCACTCAGCCATCAGCCAAAAGCTGTAGGGGCGGGTTTGAAACCCGCCCCGATTTTTTACCTCTCACTCCTCATTCTTCTCACTCTTCTCCTCATCCAGGCTGAAGTAGGTCAGGTACACCCCCTGGACCCCTTCGATTCCCTGGAGGCTCTCCATGCGGGCCTTCAGCTCTCCGGCATTCTCCCCCTCGGCCAGGAAAACGACCTTTTCCTCTTTCACTCCGTGGAGTTCAATCCCCCGAGCCTCCAGTTCCTTCAGGATGGAGTCTTTGAAGGAGACATCGATCAGCAGGAATCCGCTGCTCACGATCATTTTCCGAACCTCAGGGCAAGGGTGGACTTTCGGCTTGGGCAGGCCTCGACGCATCGCCCGCACAGGATGCAGGAAGAATCGCGGATCTTTTCCCGAGCGGGGGGAGATAGAA
>DASPRR010000582.1:0-10128 GCA_035624375.1 Thermodesulfobacteriota bacterium
AACAGGATGTTTCTTCGCATAATTAAGTATTTTCTTCCGCTCCATTCAAATCGCTCCTGAATGGCCTGCTAACTGATCTTAGTCACTTTGGTCTAAAGCTGATGCTTGAAAATCTTGGTGCTGGGGCGAGAGAGAAACCAAATTCTCGATAAAAAGGCAAAAAATACCCGCCTTTCCCGAAAAAAGACATTTTCCCACGGGTTTGTGGATTACCTTTGCAAAAAATATACCTTGAAAAAAATGTGGATTCAAGTTTCCTGTAATTATTTGACTTTTAAGCTTAAATTTTAATTTTTTAGGGATTCTGAAAACGGGATTTCCCCCCTTTAAGAGAAATTTTTTAGCCAGATCTTTACACTATTTTGACCATAGAAGGAAGTTTTTTGACCTGGGAGAATAGCTATGGAAACAAACTGTGAGCACATCCTGGATCCCCTGACGGTGCTGGGGACTCAGGGGACGTGGTGGAGCTGATTCCTTTTGGTTGCGGCACTGCCGCGCTGCCACCTCTGTGGCTGAAGGCTTTCATTTCAGCAGTTTCGCCGCCGAAAGGGCGTACACCTTTGCCGCTTGTACCACCTTCTCCAGCGCCACTCTTTCATTGGCCTTGTGGGCCAGGTCCTCCAAACCGGGTCCGAAGCAGACCGCTGGAGTCTTTCCATGATGGTAGAGGTGGGAGGCGTCGGTGCATCCCGCCTTTCCCTTGATCTGCGGAAACCGCCCCGTCACCTCCTCGACCGCCTCGCACAGCCCCTTCACCCAAGGCGAACTTGGATCGATGGCGTAGGGGTCCCACCCCTCGTGGGTGATCTGGACTACACTGTGGATTCCGTCGGAAGAACATTTCCGTAAGACCTCTTCGATCTCTCGGGAGATGGACTCGGAAGTCTCTCCGGGCATCATCCGCCGGTCGATGGAAAAGGTACACCGCTCGGGAATGATGTTCACCTTGGTCCCCGCCTGGATCATGGTCACCGACAGGCTGGGATGGGGAATCTCAAAAAGGGGATGATGAGCCTTGAAGGTCAGGCGCTCCAATTCGCTGATGATCCTCGCCGCGGCATGGACCGTATTGGCTCCCACATGGGGCCTGCCGGCATGGCTGGCCCGACCCTTGACTGATACCTCCAGCCAGCGCAGCCCGCGGTTCCCGATGGTCACATTCAGGTTGGTGGGTTCAGAGACAATCGCGAAATCCGCCCCGGCCCCGATTTTCCTCCGGATCATGCACCGGGTTCCGGCATCGCTCCCGGTCTCCTCATCGCCCACCGCCTGGAAGACGATTCGGCCTTGGAAGGGTGCACCAGCCTTTTTCAGGGCTCCCAGGGCGATGATCATGGCTGCCACACCGGACTTCATGTCGCTCGTCCCGCGACCGTAAATGAACCCCTCCTTATACTCCCCCCCGAAGGGGTCTACCTCCCAGTCCTCCCCTGGAGTTACCACGTCGAAATGGCCATTCCAGATCAGGGTCCTTCCGCTTCGCTCCCCGTTTAGATGGGAAACCACGTTGGCCACTCCGGGTTTGTCCTCGATGATCTCAGCCGGAAGCCCCCGGGCGGTAAGGGCCCCGGCTATGATCCCCGCGCATTCCCGCACGTCCCCCGGGGGATTCAGGCTCTTGGAGCGAATGAGTCGAGTGAGCAAATTGCGAATCTCTTCCGGATCAATCCTTTGGTTTATCTCTTGCACAGCCTCCTCCCCTAAAAAGGGAGTCGAGAGGGATCAAGAGTGAGTAGGAACCAAAATACCCTTTGCCTCTTGCCTCCAACCTCTAACCTTCTACCTCTACCCGCTTCCGCTTTTCTACAGGAGCGCTTTCACCGCATTCAGCGCACGATCATAATCCGGTTCCTTGGTCACCTCGGGTACGATCTCGATGTAGCGGACGATGTCCTGGTCATCCACGATGAAGACCGCTCTGGCCAGAAGCTGCAATTCCTTGATGACCACGCCGTAAGCCAGCCCGAAAGATCGGCTTTGGTAATCGGAAAGGGTTTTCACTTTTTCCACCCCCGCCGCAGCGCACCAGCGCTTCTGGGCAAAAGGGAGGTCCATGCTGACGGTGAGAACCACCACGTTGTCCGGCAGCTTTCCCGCCTCCTCGTTGAACCTTCGGGTTTCCATATCGCAGACCGGGGTATCCAGGGACGGGACCGAGCTGATGATCTTGACCTTCCCGCGAAAAGAGTCCAGAGTGGCCAACTGCATCCCATTATCCACCGCTTTGAAGTCTGGGGCTTTTTCCCCCACTTTCACCCCCGTCCCCAAAAGGGTCATAGGGCCCCCCTTAAAGGTAATGAGACCTTTTCTTTCCTCCGCGCCGGAAACTGCCTGGGATACATAATCTTTGGCCTTGGACTGCAATTCGGCAATTTTCTTCTCCGCTTTTCTATGGTACTCCTCGAGCTCCTTTAATTTATCCCCTAAGGGCTGGGCTTTCTTCTCTAGTTCTTCCTTCAACCTTTTGTATTCGGCTTCCGCCTTCGTCTTCCATTCCATCAGGGTCTGGTCGGTCTTTTCTTTGATCGCCGAGACCTCTTTCTTGGCGCTATCCATCGCCTCTTTAAGCGTCTTTTCTCCCTGGCGGATGAGGCTTTCCCTATCGGCCATCTCCTTTTTCAGCCTTTCCACCAAATTGTCTTTCTGCTCCGTTAGTTTTTCCGCCCTCCTCTTGACTTCCGCTTCTGCCTTTTCCTTCCATTCCAGGAGACTCTCCTTGGCTTTTTCGAAGAAACTCTTTTTCGCCTCTTTGATGGCCTTCTCTTTCTCCACCAGCTGTCCCTTCAGCTTCTTGATTATTTCCTCTTTTTGAGCAAGGGACTTCTTCCATTTGCTTTCCAGCTTGCCCGCCCCCCCGGCCGCCTTTTTCACCAGTCTGGAAGTCTTCCGGCTCACTTTCTTGGCCATCTTCTTCGCCTCCTTCTTCGCCTTTTTGATCGCTTTCATGCTCAGGCCCTCCTCCCTTCCGATGTAGGTGGTGAGTAGTTATTGATCTTGCCCCTTGTCTCTTCCCATGGATCCTTCCTTCACTTACCCGATCTTACCCGTATTTGCAGATTACCAAAAAGCCAACTAAATAGCAAAGGGCAGCCAGGAAGAACACCGCCTGAAACCCCCAGTTTAGAGCAATTAGGACAGGTAAGATGGCTCCCAAAACAGAAGCGCAGCCGTTCGCACACCATCCCCAGGAAACCCAGTGGGGCCGCATGGAGCCCAGGAGCCCGACAGCCAGGGGAAAAGGCATTCCCATGAAAAATCCCGGGGTCGAGATTAGGATAAAGGTAAGAGCCCAGCGGACGAATGAAGAATTTCCCTGGAAGAACGATAGGATCAAAGGATAAGAAAACGCTGCCAGCAAAAGAAGACCGGACAGGAAAAGGAGAATAATTCGCAACTGCCGGAAAGAACGGTCACCGAACCGTAGCGAGAAACGGCTTCCCATTCCCGCCGAGACGAGGAGGGAAAAAATAACCAGGGAAACGGAATAAACGGGATGGCCGAGAAAAAGAATAAATTTCTGAATCAGGGAGATTTCCACGAACATGAATCCAAACCCCAGGACGGTAAAGCAGACCAGCCAGGCGAAGAGGGAATTCCCGGCAGCTTTTACCCCTCCTCCTCTCCTAAAAAAGGCTGGAAGAAGGAGAAAAAGGGCGCTGAGGACGAGTGCCAGGGTGAAAACCACCGGGACCAGGAATCCTCCTTCAAGGAGAATCTGCCACTTCCCTCCAGCCATACGATAGACCTCCCGCCAATATTTCCAGCGGAAAAATGAATGGAAGTAGGGGCGATCATCGGTTGCTGGGCTCAAATCGAAAGGGTACCGGGAAATGTAGCTCTCTCCCTCTCTCAGCAAATTCTGCAAGGCATCGAAATAAATGGGCCGCGGGAAACGATTGAACTGGTTTGCTTCTTCCGAGGAGATCCCTGGATAGTAAACCAGATCAAACCGCATCCGCCGGCAGAAATCCTTGAGTTTTTCGGCCTCTCGCCGGTCCAGGGGGTCTTTTTTCACCATAAGCGAAAAGGTCCCCCAGGTGCGAAAGGAAAGAAGGTGATCGGCGGGTCGATTTCCGCCTTTTTCCAGAGCTCTTTGGATTGTGGAAACCAGACGCAGCTCTCCCCTGGGAGGAGGAAGGAGGTAGAGGCTGAAAGACAGAAAACCGCCTGGTTTGAGGGCTCTTAGATACTCTTGAAAGGCTTCCACGGTGAGCCGGTAATCCTCCTGTAGACCGACCATTCCACCGGCGGAAGCTCCGAGACTCTCCGAGAGGGGCATAACGATCAAATCAAAAGAGGACGGAGACTTATGAAGGAAACTTCTTCCCTCTTCGGCGATCAGCCGAACCTCGGGGCGGTTATATATATTCCCCGCAAATTCCGTGTATCGGGTCTTTAGCAGTTCGGCAACAGCGGGGTTGGTTTCCACAACGACGACTTCTCCCGTCCCATGGTACAGGGCATTAAGGACTTCCAGTCCCCCCCCGGGCTCCAGAATCAGGATTTTTCGGGGTAGGAAGGCCTTATAAGGAAAAGCGGAAGGAATAAAATCCAGAAATTTCAGTTCCTCATTCCCTGCAGGTTCTCCCCGGAGACGGGTGATGGGGGTGAGATCGTCTCCATCCACTGTCAATCCAAGCTGTTCCGGAAGGGGACCCAGATATTCCAGACTCAAACCGGGAGCTGTTCTGGCTGCCGGGCTCCGCAGGACATCCACCCGGGAAGCAGCGCTCCAGCGAGTTTCCAGCAAATGGGCACCCGGAAACCGCAGAGCGGTGCTCAGACCCTTATAAGGGGAGAGACGGAGTTCCATCCAGGAAGGCTGCCAGAATAGGAGACAGGCCAGAAAGCCGGCCCACATCCAGGGGAAGACAACTCTCGATTTCTTCATCCGCCCGAACATCATCGAAGCCAGTGCGCCGAGGAAGCAGGCAAAAAGGACCGTCCCCGGCCCTCCGAAGATTCGGAAGAGCCCCAGGACTAGCAGACACCCCAGGGAAGCGCCGGCCAGGTCGGAGAAGTAAAGCCTCCCCGCTGTTCCGCTCCATTGGCTCAGGGCAGAGGAGATAACCAGGCCGGAGAAGAAGAAGGGCATAGAAAAGACCAGGTAAAAAAGGAAGAGGTAGAAGACCTGCCACCGATCGAAGGCGATCCGGGCCAGGTCAAAGGGGATCTCGTTCCCCGCCAGATAAGCCAGAAGGGCGCTCAGGGAAAAGAGCCCGCTCCCATTGATCAACAACCCTAGGGGGTCCCGCCTCAGAAAGGAGGGAAACGAGGATAAAAAAGAGCCGCTGGCCCCATACCCCAGCAGGGCCATACTCACCACCAGGAAAGCAAAATGGTGCCACTGGGCAATGGAGAGAAGGCGGATGATGGAAATTTCAAGAGTCAGGGTGGCGGCGGAAGTGAGGAAGATGCCCAGAAAAAGAAAGGTCGGTGCGGGGCCCGCCGACCGGTCGCCCTCCCGTAGTTCGGAGTTCGGAGTCTTCGAGAAGGCCATAGGAAAGGGGTCTTTCGGGATTTCATCCCCGAATGGGCAGGAAGCCTTCAAAGCCTTTGAAACCTGGGGTCGGAAACGGATTTCTTATTTTTGTATCCCGGAAGATGGATAGGATTATAATATAGTTGGAAAAGCAATCCAACTTCAAAGTTTTCAGATGAAAAGATACGAAACCTTTGACCATACGGCGGATATGGGGATTCGTGTATTTGGGCGGACAGGGGAGGAGGTCTTTGCCAATGCCGCCTACGCCCTGTTTGACCAACTAACCGACCTGAGAAAGGTCGGGGACCGAGCGACTCAGGAAATTTCCGTGGAAGGGGCGGACCGGGAAGACCTTCTGATCCGGTGGTTGGGTGAGCTCCTGTTTCTTTCCCAGAGCCCAGGATTCCTGTTCAAGGAATTCTCCATTCTTCACCTAGACTCCAATTGCTTAAGGGCAATTGCCCGGGGAGAAATCTTCGATCCTTCCCGCCATCGCTTCAAGACCGAAATCAAGGCCGTTACCTATCACCAAGTGGAGGTGAAGCAAGAAAACAAGGGCTGGGAAGCAAAGGTCATTTTCGATATTTGAATTCTTGGAATGGAGGGCTGCTCATGAGCAGTCAGGAGAGAATCCATCTGGAAAAGATCGATGAGGTTCGCTGGCGGATCCCCCGCACCGGCAAGATGCGGGTGGACGGAGTCATCTATACTTCCGAGGAAATGTTAAGGGATATAAACCTGGACGAAAGTCCGAAGCAGGTTGCCAACGTGGCTCACCTTCCGGGAATTCAGAAGTATTCCCTGGCCATGCCGGACATCCACTGGGGCTATGGGTTTCCCATCGGGGGCGTGGCTGCCTTTGACTGGAAGGAAGGGGTGGTCTCCCCCGGCGGAGTGGGATATGATATCAACTGCGGAACGCGGCTGCTTCGTTCAAACCTTTTCAGACAGGATTTGCGGCCCAGGATCAAGGAACTGGCCGATGTCTTGTTTGAATCTATTCCGTCGGGCGTGGGTTCGAAAGGAGCCCTGCGGTTGAGTTCCCAGGAATTGCGCGAGGTCCTGAAGAAAGGGGCGGCCTGGGCTGTCGAGAACGGCTACGGCTCCCCTGAAGACCTGGACCGGACCGAGGACCAGGGCTGTATGGAGGGTGCTGACCCTGGAGTGGTTAGCGACCGCGCGATGGAAAGGGGAAGGCCCCAGCTGGGGACACTGGGGTCGGGGAACCATTTTCTGGAAGTCGGGTATGTAGAAGAAATTTATGACCCCGAGGTGGCCCGGGTTTTCGGCCTGGAGAAGGATCAGGTGACGGTCTTCATTCATTCCGGGTCCAGGGGATTCGGCTACCAGGTTTGCGATGATTTCCTGAAAAAGATGGGCGAGCGGGTCCGCCAATTGGGACTGGAGCTCCCCGACCGGCAGCTGGCCTGCGACTTCATCCATGACCGGACAGGACAGGAATACCTCGGCGGCATGGCCTGCGCAGCCAATTATGCTTGGGCCAACCGGCAAATGCTCATGCATTGGACCCGGGAGGTCTTGCAGCGGCTATTTCGGATGAGCCCCCGTGACCTGGGGATGCATCTGATCTACGATGTCTGCCATAACATCGCCAAGCGGGAATTTCATACAGTGGAGGGAGAGAAACGTGAGGTCTGCGTCCACCGCAAAGGGGCCACCCGGGCCTTCCCCCCCGGCCATCCGGCGGTCCCCAAAGTCTACCGGGAAGTCGGGCAGCCCGTTCTCATTCCGGGAGACATGGGGAGGTATTCCTACGTGCTGGTGGGAACGGAGAAAGCCATGGAAGAAACCTTCGGCAGCGCTTGCCACGGCGCTGGAAGAGTCCAAAGCCGCACGCAGGCAAAAAAGGCCGGCAAGGGAAGGCCCCTCCACCGGGAGCTGGAGGATCGTGGGGTCTATGTTCGCGCAGCCAGCCGGACCACGCTCGCGGAGGAAGCGCCGGAAGCATATAAAGACGTAGGCCAGGTCGTGGAGGTCGTCCACCAAGCGGGAATCTCCCGCAAGGTGGCCAAGTTACGGCCATGGGCCGTGGTGAAAGGCTGACACAGTAAGAAACTGACGCGGGGATGGGGAGACGCGGGAAAGCGGAGAAAAAAATGAGTCCTTTCTCCGTGTCCCCGCGTCACCCTATCTCGTCTTTGGGATCTCTTCGTCGGGCTGCCTCTGTACCCCCGCAGGCCGCTGAGTCCCGGTGGTAGGTTCCGTTCCCTCCTTGAAGCACTCAAACAGGACCTTCCCCGATTTGGCCCAACGCATGGAGGCCAATGGTTCGCCGTTTTCCTTGTCCACTTTGACGAAAACGACCCCCTCGGGAGCGGCAAAATCCTGCACCGGCATACCCTTGATGGCTTCCTTCATGAACGCCAGCCAGACGGGCAGGGCAGCCACAGCTCCAGTCTCATGGGTTCCCAGGGGTTTTTCGACGTCGTAACCAACCCAGGCTCCGGCAACAAGCTTTTGGGGCAGATACCCGATAAACCAGGCATCGCGGGTATCATTGGTCGTTCCTGTCTTCCCAGCAGCCGGACGGCCCAGGGCCCTGGCCCGCTGTCCGGTTCCTTCCTGAATCACGCTCTGCAGAAGGCTGGTAATTATATAGGAGGTCTGCGGGCTGATCACTTCTAGAGAGGAAGGTTCGATCTCCTCCAACACATTTCCGTCCTTGTCCTGGATCTGCGAGACCAGAACCGGGTCGGCCCGGAATCCTTGGGCTGCAAAAACCCCAAAGGCCCGGGTTAACTCCAGGAGGGTCACGTTGGCCGCCCCCAAGGCCAGGGAGAGATTGGGTTCGAGCTTGGTCTTAATCCCCAGATTTCCAGCATAGTCAATCAGGTAGTCCAGGCCGATGGACTGGGCAATCCGGACGGTGGGAACGTTCCGGGAAAAAGTCAGGGCCTTGCGCATGGTAATCGGCCCCCAGAATTCGCGGTCGTAATTCAGGGGCTGCCACGGGTCTTTTCCTGGCACGTCCTCATAGGAGAAGGGCTCATCGACGATCAAAGTTGCAGGGGTAAAACCCTTATCAAGGGCTGCGGCGTAAACGATGGGTTTGAAGGCCGAACCGGCCTGTCTCCTGGCCTGAAGGGCCCGGTTAAATTGGCTCGATGAGAAGTCCCGTCCACCAACCATCGCCAGAATAAATCCCGACTGGGGTTCAAGGGCGATCAAGGCCCCCTGGATCGCTTCCCTTCCTTTCCCTTTGCCTCCCCGGCTTTCAAATTCCTCCAGTCCCACCTGCACCGCATGCTCCGCCGCCTTCTGCAGCCTGGCATTGATCGTGGTGTAGATCTTCAGGCCCCCTTTATACAATAAATCCTTTCCATATTTCTGCTCCACATACTGGCGGGCCTGTTCCATCACAAAGGGGGCCTCGTGATATCCCTTGGGCCCTCGGGGCCTCAGCCTGACTTCTTCTGCCTGGGCCTTCTGCGCCTGCTCCTTGCTGATGATCTTCCTTTCTACCATCCGGCTGAGCACGTACAGTTGACGTTCCCGGGCTTTTTTGGGATTGCGCAGGGGAGAAAGGTTGTTCGGGGAAGGGGGAAGCCCAGCAAGGATGGCACACTCCGCCAAGGTCAGGTTCTGTACAGGTTTCCCAAAATAGGTACTGGCCGCGGCAGCCACCCCATAAGCTCCCTCCCCCAGGTAAATCTGATTCAAGTAGAGGAAGAGGATCTCATTCTTGGTCAAGTAGTGCTCAATGCGCTGGGCCAAAATGGCTTCCTTTAATTTTCGGGAGTAACTCTTTTCCGGAGTGAGAAAGAAGGATTTGGCAATCTGCTGGGTAATCGTGCTTCCTCCCTGAACCACATCCAAGGCCTCAATATTCCGGAAGGCTGCACCCAAAATCCTCCAGTAATCGATCCCCCGGTGTTCAAAGAACCGGGCATCTTCGGCAGCGATGAAAGCCTTGGGCAGGAATCGGGGCATTTGAGAAAGAGAGAGCACCGTCCTCTTCTCGATAAAAAACTCCCCAATCAATACCTCATCCTCTGAGTAGACTTCGGAGGTAATGTAGGGCTGATAGTCCTTCAGGGTCGTAAGCCGGGGAAGGTCGAAGACGATAGAAAAGTAAAAGGCCATCCCAGCTCCCACCAGAACCACGAGCACCAGAAGGATGATCAGAAGAAAGGTAAGCCATGCCCTCTTTTTCCTGCTCTTCTTCTGTATTTCTTTCTCTTCGGTCATCGGCGTTTTTTTCTTATCCGAAATCCAAAATCGAATATCGAACATTCCTTTGGGTTCATCGGCCATCGGTCATCTGCTCTTCGTCAATCCTCAGAAGTCTGCTGCTACTTTCTCTTGAATACTCCGACCCCGTTGGGAACTCCCCATCCCCCGGGGATGTCGATCTTTAAATCCTTATACTCGGCGTACATTTGCGTTGAAGGGCCCCCGTCCAGGGCCATGGCGTCCCGGCACTCCAGTCCGCCCCGGGATTCGGGAAGGTGAAAGATTCGGGCCAAGTCCTGGGCGTAGACATCTGTGTCCTCCGAGGTGAGGAGGATGACTTGGTTCTTCATGGTCACGCCCAAGGCCGACCGCCTGGCGACCTGCTTTTTCATCTGGAGTTCCCGTCCATTAACCACCAGCCGGGGGCCCACCTGTAAAGCCTGGGA
>DASPRR010000608.1:0-10279 GCA_035624375.1 Thermodesulfobacteriota bacterium
TCTCCAACCTCATGATGGCCGGCTGGGAAGGGGCCAAGATTCTGGAGGAAGCGAATCATCTGCTTAGCGCTTGCCGGCAGGCCAGAGGTTCGCTGATTCTGGTCGGCAACGAGGTGGGGATGGGAATCGTTCCCGAGAATGCCCAGGCCAGGCTCTTCCGGGACCTCAGCGGGTTTATCCAACAGAAAGTGGCCCGGGAAGCGGATGAGGTCTATTTCATGGTGAGCGGACTGCCGGTAAAGATTAAAGGCTCATAGAACAGAGTGCATAGGGCAAAGATCAATGGTCAATGACCAATGCGCAATGGGCAATGAGTAAATAGGAAGGCAATCTTAATGGAAGGCCTGAAGGAAATGGGATTGGAAAAAGAACTGGGAGAAAGGCTGGCAACGATTCAGCCGCTGAAGAAGGAATTCTTCGATCAAGCCCAGAAACGTCTGGATCAACTGACCAAGCCCCGGGGAAGCCTGGGACAGTTGGAAGAGATTGCCAAACGCTACGTAGCCATTGTGGAGAATGCCCGTCCCCTGATCAGGCATAAGATCATTTACACCTTTGCCGGGGATCACGGAGTATCGGCCGAAGGAGTCAGCGCGTATCCCAAAGACGTCACCCCGCAGATGGTTTATAACTTCATCCGCAGGGGAGCGGCCATCAATGCCCTGGCGAGTCATGCGAAAGCGGATGTAGTCGTGGTCGACATCGGTGTGGATCATCTCTTCGAACCCATGGAAGGCCTGGTCATCCGCAAAGTGGCCCGGGGAACGGGAAACATCGCCAGGGGGCCGGCCATGTCCCGTGAAGAGGCGCTGCGGGCGATTTCCGTGGGATGGGAAATGGCGGATCACGCCATGGGCCGGAAAGCCGACTTGGTTGGAACAGGAGACATGGGAATAGGGAACACAACCCCCAGCAGCGCCATCCTGGCGGCCATGACCGGCCTTCCCGTGAACCAGGTGACCCACCGGGGAACGGGGATCGATGACCTTGGCCTGGTGCGGAAGATCAAGATTATTGAAAAAGCCCTGGAGGTCAATTCCCCGGACCCCCAAGACCCCCTGGATGTACTGGCCAAGGTGGGAGGCTTGGAAATTGCGGGAATCGCCGGGTTGATCATCGGGTGCGCGGGAAAACGCATTCCGGTCGTTGTGGACGGCTTTATCTCCACCGCCGGGGCCATGATTGCAGTGGCCCTCAATCCCCGGGTCCGCGAGTACCTCTTCGCCGCCCACAAATCCGTAGAAGTCGGACACCAGTTTATGTGGGAGTACATCGGGCAGAAACCCATCTTGGACCTGTCTTTGCGTTTGGGAGAAGGGACGGGCGCGGCCTTGGCCATGTCCATCATCGAAGCGTCCATAAAAGTTTTTAACGAGATGGCCACGTTTGCCGAAGCGGGAGTATCGGAAGAGAAAAAATGACCAGTTTTTTGCTGGCCTGGCAGTTTTTAACCCTTTTCCCCGGAGGGAAGAAGGACGCCGAGGCAACCCCCGAGGTTCTCGGTCGGTCCATGGCTTATTATCCCCTGGTGGGCCTCCTGATCGGGTCCATTCTTTGGGCAGCCTACTGGGTCGTCTCCCATGCATTTCCCCGGACGCTGTGCGATGGGCTGGCGATTCTTCTTCTGGTGATTATCACCGGGGCGCTTCATCTGGACGGACTGGCCGACACGCTGGATGGGATGGCGGCCGGGAAATCGGCCGAGGAGAGACTCCGGATCATGAGGGATCACCGGGTGGGAACTTTTGGGGCGGTGGGGCTCGTCTTGGTCCTGGGAATCAAGTTTTTGGCCTTGAATTCCCTTCCCGAGGAGATTATCGGCAAGACCTTGATCGCCGCCCTTGCCCTGAGCCGCTGGTCCATGGTTCAGCTGACTTACCGGGCACCCTATGCCCGTCCGGAAGGGGGCCTGGGGAAAGTCTTCAAAGAAAACGTGACGAGGCGGGAAATGGCCCTGGCCACAGCTTTCTCTTTGACCATTGCCGTGTTTCTCCTGAGATTCTGGGGAGCGGTCCTCTGGCTGGCCGTAGGAGTTTCCGCCCTGGGAATTCAACTCTTGTTCCAGAAGAAAATCGGAGGGATTACTGGAGACATCCTGGGGGCGGCCAATGAGACCCATGAGGTTCTGGTCCTGGTGATGGTTGCGGGAATCTTTCATGGCTTCTTTTAGGCGATCCCAGAATTGCAGGGCCGATTCATGTCGGAGACTCGACTCTACGAGAATCGCCTCTAAGAACAATGGTAATTTAAAATGAGGCCGTGCATAGTCTGTCGCTAGCGATATTTAAGAAGATGGGGACTAGGAACAGGTTTCAAACCTGCCCCTACGTTCTTCCCAAAAGAGGATAAGAAATGGAACCGGATCAGACGCGACTCTATCTCACCCGCCACGGGGAAGTGGTAAATCACGGAGTATACAACGGCCAAAACGACGTGGATATTACCCCCAAAGCCATCCAACAAATGCAGAGGCTCCAGGAGGTATTGAAGGACAAGAATTTGAAAGGCGTTTAC
This sequence comes from Thermodesulfobacteriota bacterium, assembly GCA_035624375.1. GTDB lineage: Bacteria > Desulfobacterota > SM23-61 > SM23-61 > SM23-61 > SM23-61. The sequence continues at coordinate 2,515 of DASPRR010000608.1, forward strand.
TGCAGCGATCTGGTGCGTACCCAGAAAGGGGCCGAGATCATCGGCCAACCCCATGGCCTTTCCCCTGAGGCCTTCCCGGAGTTTCGGGAGGTGAATTTCGGCCGATGGCAAGGCTTAAGTTATGCCCAAGTGATGGAGCGATATCCCACGGATATTCCCCAGTGGTTGAGGGACGTGGAAGGCTTCCGCATTCCCGAGGGTGAAAGCATGGTCGATGTGCGCCGGCGGGCGATTCCCAAATTGCAGGAATTGATCGACCGACACCGGGGAGAGGAGATCCTGCTAGTCTGCCATGGAGCGCTGAACCGGGTAATTCTGGCCGAGGCTCTCCACTTGCCCATGGCCCACCTTCTGCGGATCGAACAGAATTATGGGTGTCTGAATATAATCGAATACACGCCCACGTGGACGGTGGTGAAATTGATGAATGGGTAGCAAGAATGCGCCCTGAACCATGGCAGGTTCAGGGTTGCCCTGCACTCAACGTAGCACAGGGCGGAATGCAGATTGCAGGGGGCGCGGCGACTCGGCTGTCTTCGACCCTGAGGCTCAGACCCGAAGGGAGCTCGTCGACGTCGCGCGCCTTTGAGAAAGTCGCCTTCTGTAGAGGCGCCCCGCCGGGTCGCCCCTACGGGTTAAGAGAGCATGGAAAGGCTTTTGGCCATTCTTGTAATTCCTCTCCTTTTCGTTATGGGAGAGAGTGCGCCTGCTGCCACCTTCACCGATGAAGTAGGGCGGACGATAGAAGTCAACGGACCGCCTCAGCGGATCGTATCCGTGGCCCCCAACGTGACGGAAATCCTTTTTGCTCTGGGCCTCGAAGACCGGTTGGTGGGAGTAAGTGTTTACTGCCAGTACCCTCCGGAGGCTCTGAAGAAAGAGAAGATTGGAGGGTACATGAATCCCTCCCTGGAAAAGATTGTGGCCCTGCGCCCGGACCTGGTCATCGGAATCGCCGAAGGGGACCTGAGGAATTTCGTGGATAAACTAGCCAGCTTAAAGGTCCCGGTGTACATTACCAACCCCCAGGACGCCCTCGAGGTCCTGACCTCCATCCGGAAAATCGGAGAAGTCACCTTTGCCCAGGAGCCTGCCCGGAGAATCGTCCGGTCCATGGAGGAAAGGATCCGGAAAATCCAGGACAAGGTCCGGGGGCGGCCCCGGCCCCGGGTGCTCCACATCCTGGATTTCAACCCCCTGATCAGCGCCGGCAAAGGAACCTTCGTGGATGATCTGATCCGCCTTGCCGGGGGCTGGAACGTGGCGGAGACGGCCGCGGGCAAGTATCCGCACTTCAGCATGGAGGAGGTCCTGGTGCAAGACCCAGAGGTGATTCTTCTGGCCTCTATGAAATCCCAGGACCCTCTGGTCAAGCAACGGCGTTGGTGGGAACGATGGAAGACGATATCCGCGGTCAAACAGGGCCGGATTTACGTTCTCGACTCAGACCTCATCCATCGGCCTTCCCCGAGGATGCCGGATGGATTGGAACAGGTAGCAAAGGCCATACATCCCGAGGTGTTTAAATCCCAAATCCCAACCCCCAAATCCCAATGAGATTGAAAAATTCAACCTTTAATTTGGAATTTGGTGCTTAGTGCTTGGAATTTCAACATGTCCCGTTGGACCTTCAAAAGATGGATTTTCTGGATGATGATCCTGGCTCTTCTGCTGGCCGGGGTCATGGGGGTCTCGGTTTCTCTGGGAGCAGTGACCATCCCCCTTTCCAGAAGCTGGTCCATTCTGGGCCATCAGTTCCTGGGGTTTTCCAGTTCCGGGAAATGGACGGCGAGCGATTCCTCGATCATCCTCGACCTGCGGCTCCCGCGGATTATTTCCGGGGCCCTGGTGGGTTCTGCCCTGGCCATGGCGGGGTCTGTTCTCCAGGCCCTATTGCGGAATCCCCTGGCGGACCCCTTTGTCCTGGGGATCTCTAGCGGAGCGGCTGTGGGTGCCGTGCTGGCGATTCTCTTTGGGTTGGGGACCACCTTTTTAGGGGCTTATGCGGTCCCGGGGTCCGCATTTGGGGGCGCTTTGTTTACCCTGTTCCTGGTCTATTTCATCGCCCGCGTGGAGGGCCGGGCGCCGATGAATACCATGCTGCTGGCTGGAGTCATCGTGAGCTCCTTTTTCTCAGCGGTCATCATGTTTTTAATCTCCGCCACCAGCGACGAGCAGATCTACAATGTGACCTTCTGGCTCATGGGCAACCTGGAATACATGGCTTCCCAATCCCTGGGGATTATCTTCCTTTATTTGATGGTGGGCGGAGGAATCCTCTTGGCCCTGGCCCGCGATTTCAATCTCCTGGCCCTGGGAGAAGAGACCGCGTCCGAGTTGGGAGTGGATGTGGAAAGGGTGAAGAAGACGGCTTTCATCTTTGCTTCGCTGATAACCGGGGCGGTCGTTTCCGTGAGCGGGCTGATCGGGTTTGTGGGCTTGATTGTCCCCCATGTGGTGCGGATGATCTGGGGCCCGGACCACCGGTTCCTCCTCCCGGCCTCAGCCCTGGTGGGGGCCATGCTCATGGTCGTGGCCGACACCCTTGCCCGGACGGTCATGGCTCCGACGGAGATTCCCGTAGGAGTCGTCACCGCCTTGGGGGGGGCCCCCTTCTTCGTTTACCTCCTGAGGAAAAAGGGCCATGCCGTCTATCATTAAAATGGAGGCGGTTGATTTTCGTTACCCGGAAAGGCCGATCTTTTCGGGGTTGAGCCTTGCGCTGGAAGAGGGGGAGGTCTTGGGCCTCATCGGGCCCAATAGCTCGGGAAAGACGACCCTCCTGAAATTAATGGATGGACTGCTCCGGCCTCAGCGGGGAAGGGTCTTACTCGAAGAGAGGAACTTGGACCAGATTCCCCGAGCGAAGGTAGCCCGAACCATCGCCGTGGTTCCTCAGACCATGGAGGTTCCGTTTTCCTTCACTGTTGCGGAGATCGTCCTCATGGGAAGGGCCCCGTACCTGACCCGGTTCGGTTGGGAAAAGCAGAAAGACCTGGATGTGGCCCGTGAGGCCACGGCGCTCACAGGCGTGGCCGGCCTGGAGAGCCGGACTTTCTGGGAACTGAGCCAGGGGGAGAAGCAGAGGGTGCTCATCGCTCGAGCTCTGGCCCAAGAACCCAGGGTCATGCTGCTCGACGAGCCCACTTCCCACCTGGACATCAATCATCAGGTGGAGATCAACGAATTGATCCGAAGGCTGAATCTGCAGAAGGGACTCACGGTCCTCCATATTTCCCATGATTTGAACCTTGCGGCGGAGTACTGCCATCGGATTGTCTTGCTTCATCAGGGGTCCGTCTTCTCCGCAGGCGTTCCTTCGGAGGTGATCACCGAGGAAAACATCCGCCGGGTTTACGAGACCAAAGTTTTGGTCGAAAAGAACCCTCTTTCCGGGGCCCCGCGGATCACCCTGCTCGGCAAGGGGAAAATAGAAAAAAAGGGGCCGCAGAGGGCTGTGCATATTATCTGTGGAGAAGGGAGCGGGGTGGATTCGGCCCGCCGGCTTCTCCTGAGGGGGTACCGAGTCTCTCTGGGAGTCCTGAATACGGGGGACACGGACCAGAAGATCGGCAAGACCCTTGGACTGCCCATGGCCCTGGATGGACCTTTTTCGTCCATCTCCGAGCGGGGGATGGAGGAGAATTGGAAATTGATCGAAGAAGCGGACCTGGTGCTGTTGGAAAGGTTTCATGTGGGCCCGGGGAACCTGGCCAATCTCCGGGCGGCCCTGGAGGCTCTGGGAAAAGGGAAAAAGGTGATCGTCCTGGAGAACAACCTGGAATACGATTTTACCGGGGGAGAGGCAAGGGCCTATTACCAGCGCCTGAAGGAGAGGGGAGCGGTATTCATTCCCGATCATTCCCGGCTGCTGGAAGAAGCGGAGAAGTATTTGAATCAAAACTAGGCTGGCCATAAAGGCGGTGTTCATCCGGTTGAATAACCGGGGCCGAGAGTCCCCGGAAATTGAACGGAGGTTGTGAAAGGCTGGACCCGCAGGGTTCAAGGGAAGGTGGTGCAAGTCCGCCGCTGCCCCGCAACTGTGAGGGGAACGAAAGCCACAAAAAAGACAGGTTAGAGGTTGGAGGTTAGAGGTTTGAGGTTAAAAGAGGAAATACCTGCTTTTTATCTTTGTCTTTGCCTCTAACCTCTTACCTCCAACCTCTAACCTATCTTTCCGCCACTGGACTCCAGTCCGGGAAGGCGTGGCGAGTAGGAAGCCCCGAGCCAGTAGACCTGACCCTGAGGGAAACACTTTCTGACCTTTCGCGGGAAAGGAGAAAATGGGTGATGAAGAGGTTTGGGAGGTTTAGGGTTTTGCTTTTTGGCCTCGCGGCCGCTATTGGGGTGGGTCCAGAGGCCACGGGAGCGGAGGTAGAATTAGGCCAAGTGGTCGTTACAAGTACGAGGACCGAGGTGGAAATCAGCGACTCCCCGCAGTCCATCAGCGTCATCACCAAGGAAGAGATCATGAGCACCCCCGACCGGACCATTCCTGAGGTCATCCAGCGGACAACCGGCGTGTTGATCACCAACAACGGACCGACAGGATCGATTACCACGGCCAATATTCGGGGCTCAGAAGCCGGGCAAGTGCTGATCATGATCGACGGCCGCCGGATCAACGATGCCCAGAATGGCCTGTTTGACCTCAGCAACCTTCCCCTTTCCAAGGACGAAATCGAGCGTATCGAAGTGCTCCGCGGGGGTGCTTCCGCCCTATACGGTGCCGATGCCATGGGCGGGGTGGTCAATATCATCACCAAGTCCCCGACGAAGGAACCCTACACCCGAGTTGATGCCTCCTACGGCCGGTTCGCCACCCAGGAGTACTCCCTGACCCACCGCTGGAAGCCGGGTCCCCTCGGTTACGGCTTATTTTTGTCCAGGGGGTTATCGGATGGGTTTCGCCCGAACAGCGATTATAGCGCCTGGATTCTCGGGGGAGACTTGAGTTATGACTTGCCCTGGAAAGGGGAACTCAAGGTTTCCGCCAGGAACATCCAGAAGGAAGTCGGCACGCCGGGGACCATCACCTTCACGGACCCGGACGACCGCCAGAAGGATAATCTGACCCAACTCGACTTGAATTACCGGGACAAAATTGGGTCGGCCGTGACCCTGAATTTTCGGGGATGGCAGAATATCTCCCGCCAGACCTTTGACCAGGGAACCCAGGGACCCGACGTGGGGCCTCCGCTTCTGCATAAGAGTTATCAGACGGGGGGGGACCTCCAGGCGACGGCGGCCCTCGGGAGCGCCCACCTGGTTACCGGCGGTGTGGAGGGGATCCAGGATCGCGTGGACAGCAGCTCCTTCGGCGTTCAGGAGGGTACGAGGGGCGCCTTCTACCTGCAGGACGAAATCGAAGTGGTCAAGGCGGTCACCACGACCCTCGGCCTGCGCTACGATATGAACTCGCTTTTCACGAATCAGCTGGACCCGCGGGCCGCCCTCCTGGTCCGTTTGCCCTGGGACACGCGGGTCCGGGCCTCGGTGGCGCGGTCTTACCGTGCGCCTACTTTCAATGACCTATTCTGGCCAGCCAGCGCCTTTACAGCGGGTAATCCCAACCTGCAGCCCGAGAAGGCCTGGTCCTATGAACTGGGAGGAGAGAAGAAATTCAGCGACCTGGCGATCTTCAAAGTCGCGGGTTTTTATCGGGATGTGACAGACCTCATTCATTGGGCGCCGGACGCTAACTTCGTGTGGCGTCCTACCAACGTTCAGACGGCCCATATCTGGGGCGTGGAAACCGAACTGGTCCTTTCTCCCCAAAAGGGCCTTTCGTTCCCGCTGAACTATTCCTATCTCTATCCCCGGGATCAGTCAACCGGCGAACCGATTAGCAATAAGCCGAAACATATCTTCAATGCCGGGGTAGAGTATTTTACCTCCTTCGGCCTCAAATCCAGCCTGAAAGGAAGGTATGTGCGGTATTATGTGAATAACATCTCCACCCTGAACAAGGATTATTTTGTGGTCGATGCCCGCCTGGGGTATGAATTCAAGGTCTACCAGAATTTTAAAGGGGAAGGGTTTCTCAGCCTGACCAACGCATTTGACCGTGAGTACCAGGTCAACGAGGGGTATCCCATGCCGCCGCGTTCGCTTACCGGAGGGGTCAGCCTTTTCTTCTAGGGGGCCCGAGGAAAGAGGTGCGGGGGGACTGAGGAAGAAGGTTCGATTCTTCCTCGAACCATGTGTCTCGTGTGTGTATTTAATATGAAACGCTTCTTTCTTATATCCATCCTATTCCATCTGGTCGCCCTGCTGCTCCTCTTTTCTTGGGAGATTCCGCTGACCAATCGTCTTCTTCCCAGGAGCGTGGTGCAGGTGTCGCTGGTTGAGCGAATCGAAGGGAAGTCAGAGGGAAAAGGAGAAGGGGGGGATAGCCAGCCGGAGCAGCCTCCTCTGAAAAGGAAAGATGTCCAGGAGAAGAAGGATGAAGGGGTGATCCTTCAGCTTGCCCGTAGGATCGCCCAAGCGGCGGAAGAAAAGAAGATGGAGGAACCCAAACAGGAGAAGGTCGAGTCAGCCCAGAAGGAAATGAAGGAAGAAAAGCCCGGCGCAGAAAGAGCTCCGGAGGCGGAGGCGAGAACGGAAGAGACCCCGGCCATCCAGGCCGGACTGGCCCCGCTAGGCGGGGGCGGGGGAGCGAGTGAAACAGTGTTCTCCCCGCAAGGCTTCCCAACCTCCGGGGAAAGATGGGATGGGGGGGTGACCTTCCTGGCTTCGTCAGGGATTGAACCGGGCAGGGAAGGGATCCCTCTGGGAGGCGGCGCAAAAGGTTCCGGGGCGGGACAGGGCGAAGGGGGGACCTTTCGCTTAAGCAGTGTTTCTGGGTCGTCGGGCCATGGAGATTCGGCCATCGCCGAGATCATGCGCCGGATCGAAAAGGCCAAGCGTTACCCCCGGGCGGCCCGAAAGATGGGAACAGAGGGCCAGGCTACGGTCCGTTTCAGAATCAAAACCGATGGAAAGGTGGAAGGGGTGGAACTCCTGGAATCATCGGGCTCGGAAATTCTCGACCAGGCATCCCTCGAGACGGTCCAGCGCGCCGCCCCCTTTCCCTACAAAGAAGGATGGCTGAAGGTGGTCATCGTCTTTAAAATACTGTAAAAGGCGTTCACCACGGAGGCACAGAGATCACAGAGAAATGAAAATTGAATTATCCCGGGTCGAAAAAACGAAAAAGGAAATCTGCTTTTTTGCCAAAATTTATTGCGTCTCTGTGTCCTCTGTGTCTCTGTGGTGCAAAAAGTATGGAAAAAGACTGGGTTTTTGAAGACATCGAAGTTGAATCCTATTCCGGGTACAAAGGCGAAGAGAGCCCGAGGGCTTTTGTTCATCTGGGGAAGCGATTCGAGGTTCTAGAAATCCTGGACCGGTGGTATGAAGGGGGATTGGACCCGAAAGCATTGCGACACGATTATTTCCGGGTGAAGACGAGAGAAGGAGAGACCTTTATGCTCCGGTACACGCCCCGCTTCCAGGCCTGGACCCTCTGCCGCCGCCTTCCGGCGCCGCGGGTTTCGAACAACTGAGGGCAAATGGGACGCAGATGAACGCCAGATTTTCAGGACTCGATCTCAGGCACAAAAGGGGCCGAGGGGGAGTCATGACTTTCTGCCCCCGATGACTTCTGCAGAAGTCGAGCGAAGCGTGTGGGGAAAGGGCTCACCCAGCCGATGCTTTCTGCGTGCAATGTTCTTACCCCCGGGCCACGACCCAGGCATCCTGGATATTTCGAACTTTGTGACTC
>DASPRR010000617.1:0-6401 GCA_035624375.1 Thermodesulfobacteriota bacterium
TGCCGGGATTCAAATTCTTTCTGGTTCAATGGCAGGGGGTGCGTCTTGCGGTCGGAGACTGCCACCCAGCTGAGAAGAGAACCGGCGACAATCAGCAGACACCCCAGCCACAGGCTGACCCCGGCTGTGACCTGGAGGTAAAGACAGCTAAGAAGGGTGGAAAAAAGAGGAGTGAAATAGGAAAAGGCGGCGACAAGGACCACGTCGCCCTTACGCATGGCCATGTCCCAGAGAAGATAGCCGAGGGCCGTGGCCATTCCCAAGAAGGTGACTTCCAGACCCGCCCGCAAGGTCCATGATCCTCCCTCGGGATGGAGGAGACGAAGGATCAGGAAAACGACGCCGGTGACAGTGACAAAAAGTTCCACTCCGCCTTCCATCCGAGGGGCGGCCCAGCGCCGGGTCAGGTTGGAGTAGAGGCCCCAGGAAACTGCGGCAGCCAAGGCCAGGGTATAGGCCGGCGGATTGCCGGATACATTGGCAAGCAGGGAGGAAAAGGAAATCGAGTGGCCCTGGGTAAGAACAAGGAAAACTCCCAAGAGGGCCAGGAAGGTCCCCGGCCACAAAGCCAGCTTGGCTTTCTTGTTGAGCAAGAACAAGGAGAACAAAATGGTGAGGGCCGGCCAGAGGTAATTGATCAGGCCGATCTCCAACACCTGGCTCCGGTTGCTCGCAAGGCCCACTGCCAGGTAGAGAGCCAGCATGTAAAGGACGAAGAGGGCTCCGCAGCCGAGTAAGAATTTCCCCGGAAGTTGGCGGAAAGAAAGGACCGTTCCCCGGAAGCGGTAGAAGAACTGGCCCCAGCAAAAGGCGCCCCCCACCAGATGGATGGCTGCGGCTCCGGTCAGGGGCCCAAGCTGTTCGGTGATAGACCGAGCCAGGGCGATGGAGGTGCCCCAGATGAGTATTGCTCCCAGCCCGGCAACAGTATTTCGATCTAGATGGACTTTTCTCACCCCCTATTTCTTTCCTCAAACCCAGTCTTAGTGCCTCGAACCTCGAACCCGCTCTTGGTGCCTCAAACCTCTAACCTCAATCCTATTCCTGCTTGATCCCCAGTTGCTTGATGATCGGCCCCCACATATCACTGATTTCCTTGGTATCCTTCAGAAGCCCTTGCGGGTCCCGGTAGACAATGGGCATGTCGAAATTACTCATGGCCTTTTTGAACTCCGGGTTTTCCATGGCCTGTTTGAAGCCCCCGTGGAGCTTCTCCACGATGGGAGTCGGTATTCCCTTGGGGCCGAGGATTCCGACCAGGGTAATAGCCCAGATCTTGTACCCCTGGTCGATCAGGGTGGGGACATCCGAATATTTCTCGTACCGCTTCTCCCCGGTCGTGGCCAGCAGCTTCAGGGCGCCGCTGTCCACGTAAGGCTTCCATTCGGAAGCGCAGGTCTGGAAGTCCACATGCCCTCCCAGGAGGGCTGTTGTGGCTTCATGCCCCCCTTTGTAAGGAATGTGGGTCCACTTGATTCCCTCCTTGATCCCCAAAGCCTCCACCACCAGGTGGTGAGAAGACCCCGTTCCCGGGCTGCTGTATTTCAGCTTCCCGGGATTGGCTTTGGCATAGGCAACCAGTTCCTTGATGTTCTTCCATGGAGCGTCGGCCTTAACCGTGATTCCATGGATGTAGTCACCGTAGCGAATAATGGGGGTGAAGTCCTGGGTCGAATCGTAGGGCACTTTTCGCAAATGCTGGCCGACAATTCCTGCGGATGAAAGATTCCCCACAGTGTAGCCGTCAGGTTTTTCATTCTTCAGGAGAGCGAGGGCTACGGCCGACCCGCCTCCAGGCTTGTTTTGGGCCACGATGGGCTGGCCAAGGATTTTGCCGGCTGCGTCGGATAGCGCCCGCAGGGTCACGTCCGTGGAGCCCCCCGCTCCCCACCCGATGAGCATGTTGATCGGCTTTGTCGGGTACTGCTGGGCCCACCCGCCGGGCGATAGGAAAAGAATCAGCATAAGAACAAGCAGGGGCGGCACCGCCCGGCTCCGGAGAGAATTCAGCCGCATGATGCGATCTCCTTTTCTCTCAAAAATTCGGGTCTTCCCCCAATCGAGTGGATGGAAAGGCAACAGAATTTATCTCAGCCAAGGGGGTGCGTTCCGTTCATGGCGGGACAGAATCGGCGGGAAAAACCCGGATTCCGGAGCGATCGCTTGGGTTCCGCAATGCACCTGTCCTCGACTCCCATTTCGGAAAACCGAATCTTGACTCAGGTCCGGACAGCCAAAGAATTTTCCGACCCGAACCGATGAAAAGACTGGCGCCTCATTCTGTCCCGCCATGGGCGGAACACGCCCCCTGGGCCTGGCAGAATCCCCCCCGCCCGGGAAGCGACCATAATGGCCGATTAAAAATCGACCGAAATCACCCCCCCGATTGGGAGAAGGCCCAGAACATCCTATTATTCAAAATACCCGGATTCAGCTAAAAAGAAAAGGAGGATCCTGGCGTCTGCGCCCTACTGCCCGCCGGGTCTGAAGCGGTGAAGCAGGCAACCGATTTGGCTGGAAAGAAAAATTACCTCCATGCTATATTCAAACAGCACTTTCCGGGTAGAGCCGGCGTTAAGGAGGGAGCCAGATTAGGGTTTCCCGCGGTCCCGGGAGGTGCTTTATTTTTCCCTGAATGCCGATAAATGGGGGAAAGGACCCTCAGCTCCCTGAATCGGGTCCGCATTTCGAGTCATTCAAAATGTCGGAACGACTACCCTCCGTCCATAAGGAAGAAGGCCGAACCTTCGCGGCCCAACCTTCCGGCTACCTGCTCCATAAGGCCAGCCTTTACTTTTTTGGAGGAATCCTTTTCCTGGCCGCCTGGAAAGGGCAGGCGGGGATCGTCATCCTTATCGGCTTGGTCTTCAGCGCGGCCGGCCTGGCTGCCCTGTGGAGCCGGGTGTCGCTGGTGGGGGTCCGCTGCCGGGGCCGGGTCCGCGAGCGGCGCCTTTTTCCGGGGGAATCCACCGAACTCACCCTGGAAATCTTCAACCGTAAGCCGCTGCCCATGCCCTGGCTCAGGGTAGACGACGAAATACCTGTCGGACTGGCCCAGGACCTTGCCCCGGTCCCAGCGAGCCGCCCCGGCTATTTCCTGCTGAGCCGCTGGGCATCGGTTCTGTGGTACCGCAAGGTAAGCTGGAACCACCGACTCCATGGGGAAAAACGAGGGTATTATCGTCTCGGATCGCTCACCGTCACCTCGGGAGATATCTTTGGCTTTTATCCGCGGTGGAGGCAGTTTGCTTCCGCTGATCCGGTCATCGTCTATCCTAGAATTTTCCCCATCGAACGGCTGGAGGTCCCATCCCAGCATCCTATGGGAGAGGCAAGGAGCCTCCGGCGCATTTTCCAGGACCCTACCCGGACGATTGGCCTGCGGGATTATCGTCCCCAGGACAGCCTCAAGCACATTCACTGGAAGGCCAGTGCCCGCCACCAGGAGTTGCAGGTGAAGGTCTTTGAGCCCACGACCACCCTGAAAGTCTCCCTCTTCCTGGCGGGAGACGGGTATCCGCCGGACAGCCCCCTGTCCGAAGAAGAGTTTGAGCTGGCGGTGAGCACGGCGGCATCGATCGCCCATCACCTCATCAATCAGGGTACCCCTGTGGGGCTGATTTGCAACGGATGCCAGGCGGACTCGGGCCAGGCGATTCAGATTCCCCCGGGGGGAAGCCGCGATCAACTGATGGAGATCCTGGAGGCTTTAGCCAAAGTCACCTGCCGGGCAAAGGATTCTTCGGAGGCCTTTCTGGAAAGGGAAAGCAAATCCTTACCGTCGGGAACCACCCTCATCCTCGTTGCTTCCCGTACCCCGGAATCATTCTTCCGGCTGCTAAGAGACCTAAAAGAGAGAGGGACCAAATTGCTGCTCCTGCGGATCGGGGACCCGAAGGAAACCACGGTGGATAGGATGATTCCCAGTCACCTGATCCGCCATCCCGGGGATCTTTTGACGATCAACCCGGAGGTCCAGGCATGAACCGGGGGTGGATTGCGATTACCTTGTACGCGGCGGTAGCAGGGCTGGAAGTCTCCTGGTTCTGGGCCTTCCTGGACCTTCTGAATCAGAAAGGTACAAACGGTTCCTTGCCCCTCCTGTTTTTAATCGGTTTCTACCCCCTGGCTTTCGTTTTTCACCGAATGCTGCGCGGGCTGTCCTGGATGAAGGCTCTCCCTTTGGGCTGCCTGGCCTGGGCGGCCTTGGTTCTTCTTCTGGGGAAAGTCCATTTTTTTGCCCATACGGGCTGGGAAGACTCTCAATGGCTTCGGGATTTCGGGTACGACTTGGCCCGGGCAGTCCATGGCTTGACCCCGGAGTCGCTCGTTGCTCTGAGCAGCGCCGTTTTCTGGGGATTTGGGTGTCGCCTTGCCTCTGTGCATATTCAATTTGCCACCCTGGTCGGCGAGTTCCAGTTCGGCCTGGCCATTCTCTTGACCCTTTTCCTTCTGAGCGCCCAATGGGAATTGAGCACGGCCACCCTGATCCCCCTGACCCTGGCCTTTTTTTTCTTCTCCTTAAGCGGCATTGCGGTTTCCCACGCCTCGGAGCGGGAAAGCTGGGTCTCAGGCCATTACGGGCATCGCTGGTTTGCTTTCCTGCTTTTGACTATCGGATTTATCCTGGGGGTGGGTTGGCTGATCAGCGCGGTGGCGAACCCTTCGCTGATCGAATCCATTCTCTCCATTCTCGCCACGGCGGGTCAGTGGATTTGGGCCTGGATCGTAAAATTCTTCATTTTCCTGGGAGAACTTATTCCCCCGCCCAAGCCGGCGGAGCTTCCGCCGGCTGCGCGCCTGTCCCAGATGAAAGGGCCGGCCGAGACCCCGTTCATCCTCTTTTCCGACTCGGTGCGGGAGGTTATTCGATTCATCTGGGGGGCCGGGGTTATCTCCCTCCTCCTGATTGCCCTGTGGAGGATTTCCTCGCAGGTCTTTGAGTGGTTCCGGCAAAAGATGGGAGGAATGGGGGACGCCGAGGTCGAGCCCCTCCCGGGGGCCTTCCAGGAGGACCTTCTCAATTTCTTGAAAATGCTGCTCCGGATTTTCGGAGTCCCATGGCCTTTTCGAAGAGGAAGCAGAGCTGAGCGCCTTCTGCCGGGAGCCGAGCTGGTTCGCAAAATCTACCGCCAGCTTTCGGCGTGGGCGGCAAAGAAGGGACATGCGCGAAACCCGGCGCAAACCCCTTATGAATTTCTGCAAGGACTGACCCTGTGGCTTCCGGAGAGGCGGGGGGATTTGACCTCCATCACCGATCAGTATGTGCGTACCCGGTACGGCCTCTCGGCGCCGACGGAGAGTGGACTGGAGGAATTGCGGCAGCGCTGGCAGCGGGTGCGGCAAACCCGGTTCAAGAAGCGTCCGAAAAAATAATAGAAGACAGCAGAATTGTACGCAAAATCGTATTAAAATTGTAAGGGGAACCCTGCGTGGTTGCCTATCCTGAGTGCGGCCACATCGGGCCGCCTCTAAAATATTATCTTGTTTGGTTCCGGCTATGCAGGTAAGGAGATAAATATGAATCAATCGGTTGCCCCTCCGGCTGCGGAAGTGGGCAGGATCAAGGAAGCTGCGGATAGGCTAATCCAGAACGTCAACCGAGTCATCGTGGGGAAGAAGGAAACCATTCAGCTGGTTTTCATCGCCCTTCTCTGTGAAGGACATGTGCTCATCGAAGATGTCCCCGGTGTGGGAAAGACCCTGCTGGCCAAGGCCATGGCCCGGTCCGCGGGCTGCCGTTTCAAGAGGATCCAGTGTACCCCCGACCTCCTGCCCTCGGACGTGACCGGGATCCACTACTTCAACCAGAAGGCTTCGGCCTTTGAATTTCGGCCGGGCCCCATCCTGGCCAACATTGTCTTGGTGGATGAAATCAATAGGGCCATGCCCCGGACCCAGTCTTCGCTCCTGGAGTGCATGCAGGAGCAGCAGGTCACCGTGGACCTGGAAACGGTGCCCCTGCCCCGGCCTTTCCTGATCCTGGCCACACAGAACCCCATCGAACTGGAAGGGACCTTCCCCTTGCCGGAGGCCCAACTCGACCGCTTTCTTATGAGGGTCAGATTGGGCTACCCGGAGGATGGGGAGGAGGAAGCCATCCTGACACGGTTCCGCGAGTCGAATCCGATGGAAGGGCTATCCAGCGTCTTGGACGCGTCAGCGGTCCTAGACCTCCAAAAAAGATGCCGGCAGGTTTATGTGGAGGACTCTGTGCGGAGGTATATGACCGATTTGACCCGGGCGACCCGCAATCATGAAAAGATCCGGTTGGGGGCCAGCCCGCGGGCGACCTTGGGGCTCTACCTTGCATCCCAGGCCAAGGCGGCCAGCCAGGGAAGAGATTTCGTGATTCCCGACGACGTGAAATCGCTGGCCGTTCCGGTCCTCTCCCATCGCTT
>DASPRR010000630.1:0-4771 GCA_035624375.1 Thermodesulfobacteriota bacterium
CTTCAGAAGGCATAAACCTCTCGAATCCTTAAGATTTGCCTGATTATACAGAATTGGCGCGGCTTTGTCGAGCTTGTAGGAATGAGGCATGGTTCGCCCCTACAGATTATTCGAATTTCCCACCCCGCCCCGCTCCCCCGGCAAAACGGGCTGCCCCCGAACGTCCTTCGATTTCCACCATCGGGATTCCCCTCTCGAATTCGTTGCGCATGGCCTCCAGCAAAGGTAGGTCCCACTGGGTGTAGGCCGACATTCGGTCGGCGTTCATGCAGGCCTGGGGGAAGGAACTGATTTCCAGGGCCAGTTTTTCAGCCGCTTCCCGGGATCTACCCTTGGGGACGACCCGGTTGGTCAGACCCATTGCCAGAGCTTCCTGGGCGGTGACCGGCCGGCCGGTGATGATCAGGTCCAAGGCCTGCCCCAGCCCGATCAGACGGGGCAGGCGTACGGTTCCCCCATCGATTAAGGGAACACCCCAGCGGCGACAGAACACGCCGAGAATGGCGTCTTCCTCCATGATTCTTAGGTCGCACCAGAGGGCAAGCTCCAAACCACCGGCGACGGCATATCCGGCCACCGCGGCAATCACTGGCTTGGAGAGGACCATGCGAGTCGGCCCCATGGGTCCGTCCCCTTCAAAAACTTTCTTGATGTCCGCCTGACGATCCCCGTGGGTGATCGCCTTCAGGTCTGCGCCGGCGCAAAAGGTTCCGTGGTCTCCGAAAAAGACCGCCACTTTGGCATCCGAGTCAGCTTCGAAAGATCGGAAGGCATCCGCCAACGCCTTGGCCGTGGCCGAATCGACTGCGTTCCTCACCTCCGATCGGCTCAGAATCACCGTAGTGATGCCCCCCTTTTTTTCGATTCGAACGGGTGCTGAGCTATTTGGCATAAATCCCCCTTTCAGGACAAACGCCTGCGCTGCCAGATTCCTCCCGAAATTTCTCCCGCCCAAGGACTGGCGGCGAGTTTCAAGAAGAGTTGACAGGCAAAGGTCTTCGTTCCCGAGAATTGCAGTTTAACCCATTTAGACCAAAAGATGAGCCTAAAAGTTTTGCAAATTAGTTGAAGAGTCGGGGTAAGATTGATACCCCACCCCAAAAGAGTATTTAGCAAAGAGTAACCAGTAACCAATAACCAATAACAGTCTTTACAACCCCAGGTAGGCTTTTTTTAGGTAGGAATTTTTTAGCAGGTCTCCGGCGGCCCCCTCCAGGGAAACCCGTCCGTTTTCCAGCACGTATCCCCGAGTGGAAATATCCAGGCTTTCCTTCACGTTTTGCTCCACCAGCAGGATGGTAACCCCCTGGCGGTTGACTTCCTGCAGGACGTTGAAGATCATCTCCACGACGATCGGCGCCAACCCCAGGGAGGGTTCGTCGAGCATGAGGATCTTCGGCCCGGCCATGAGCCCCCGCCCGATGGCCAGCATCTGCTGTTCGCCGCCGCTCATGGACTCGCCGAGCTGGCTCTTTCTCTCAGCCAGCCGGGGGAAGTGCTCATAGACCCGCTGCAGGGAATCCCGGTTCTTCTCCCGGGCCCTGCGGTTGTAACTGCCCATCTCCAGGTTTTCCTTCACCGTCATGAAGGGAAAAATCCGCCGTCCTTCGGGAACCTGAATGATCCCGTACTCGATGATTTCGTGGGAGGGGAGGGAATCGATCCGTTTCCCTTCGAAGCGGATTTCTCCCCCGGAAATGGGAACCAGGCCGGAGATGGCATTCAGCATGGAACTCTTTCCCGCCGAATTGGCCCCGATGAGGCTGACGATTTCCCGGTCCCCGACATGCAGGGACACCTCCTTCAAAACCTGCATCTGACCGTAGCCGAGGTTGATTTTCTTGACTTCCAACACGGATTTCCCCTTTCCCCTACCGTCCGATCAGGCGGCTCTCTTCTTGAGGACGGTTCCCACAATCCATTTATATAGGCCCTGGGGAATACAGATGACCACCACTACAAGGACGATCCCGTAAATGATGTTCTGGAGGCCCTGGTGTTCCCCGCTGATATAGATCCGGAGCAATTCCTGTAGGGGGGTGATGATGAAAGCGCCGATCACCGGCCCCATGGCTGTGCCGATGCCTCCGATCATGACCGAAAGAGTCAGGCCGATGGACAGACCGAGGGAGAATTCCGACTCCGGTTCAATGAAGGTGAGGTACTGGGCGAAAAAGGAGCCGATCAGGGCGGTCAGAAAAGCGCTGATCATAAGGGCGATGAGTTTGCAGCGGTGGGTGTTGATTCCCAGGGCCCGAGCTCCGTCCTCATTTTCCTTCAGGGCGGTGAGGTAGTAACCCAAGCGGGAATTTTCGATCCAGACAGAGAGAAAATAAGTCAGAATCATAAAGCCCAGGGCAACATAGGCAAAGGGCTCCCGGTTTTTGAACATCATGTTCAGAAAACCCGCGTTGAACTTCAGGACGATCCCGATGCTCCCACCCGTAAATTCCTTGAAATAGACCACGAGGATCCGCAGAACTTCGGCAAAGGCGATGGTGGCCAGGGTAAAATAGGTCCCGCGGAGCCGGAAGCAGGGGATTCCCAGGATCAGCGAGGCAACCACCGCCAAAATCCCCCCGGCGATCATGCCCAGCCAGGGCGTGAGCCCCAGATGGACGAAGAGCAGAGTGGAGGTGTAAGCCCCGATTCCGTAAAAGGCGGCATGTCCGAAAGAAAGCTGCCCCCCGTACCCGCCGATGAAATTCCAGGCCAGGCCCAGCGCAGCCGAGGTAAAGACCATGATCAACAGGTGGAGGACGAAGGCATTCTGCACCACGGCCACCAGCAGGGCCAGAAGGATCAAAAAACCGAGGAAGGTATTTCCCTTTAGAAACCTCATCGATGAATATCCTCTATCCTTTAGTCAACCCGAACAAACCCGACGGTTTGACCAGGAGAACCAGCACGAAAATGACGAAATAAACCGCCTCCTTCAATTCCGGGGAGATGAAGAAACCGCTGAAGGCTTCCACGACCCCGATGACCAACCCCCCGAAGAGAGCCCCGGTGATGTTCCCCATGCCCCCCAGGACGACGACCACGAAGGCGGTGAGGACGAAGTGCAGGCCCACGGTGGGGAAGGCGTAGTAGATGGGCATCAACAAGGCCCCCGCGATCCCAACGCAGGCCGAGCCCAACCCGAAGGTGAAGATGTACACCCGGTTGATGTTCACCCCCATGAGCCTGGCGCCGATAATATCCTGGGCGGTGGCGCGAATCGCCCGGCCGAGATAGGTATATTTCAAGAACAAAAAGAGGAGCACCGTGATGCCGATGGCCACCAGAAAGGAAATCAGTCGGGGATAGCTGACCACCAGGTCGCTGAAGGTCAAGGTGGAGGACACATAAGAAGTCTTGACCATCCGGTAATCGGCCTTCCAGAAGAAGAGGGCGGCATTGGCCATGATGGTGGAAAGACCCACGGTGGCAAAGATCTGGGTGTAATGCTCTGCCTGGATGAGGTGCTGAATCAAGTACTTCTGGGTGACGACCCCGATAAGAAAGAGGGCGGGAGTTACGATCAGGAGAGAAACATACGGGTCGATCTGGAAATAATGGAAGACCCAGAAAGTAAGGTACATGGCCAGCATGAGGAATTCGCCGTGGGCGAAGTTGACCACGTTCATGACCCCGAAGATCAGGGTGAGGCCGATGCTCACCAGAGCGTAAATCCCCCCCATGAGGATTCCGCTGATGAGGGACTGTCCGACGATGATAAGCATAGGGTTGTTCTCTTAAAGATACTTTTCTCCCGATGGAGACAACAAATTGGGTGCTTTACCAATGAGTCCACAATAGCCTAAACAGTATTGATTGGAGGACTTCCCCCTATGAAAACCTGAAACTGGACTCCGGCTTTCGCCGGAGTGACGAACATGAAAGGGTACGGTTCTTTGTTGTCATTCCGGCGGAAGCCGGAATCCAGGGAAGCAAAAGGTGAAAGCCATATCCGCCTATTATGGCCTCATTAGTAAACAGGGGCACGCGGCGGCGTGCCCCCACAACCCGAGACTCGAAACCCGCGACCCGAAACGGTTTCTCACTTTTTCTTCCGTTCCGCCCAGGTGGGCAGCGGGAACTGCATCTTGGCGATGGCCGCTTTTTCGGGCCACACCGTGACCATTTGCTGGTTCTGCCATTGAGCGACGGGCGTAACGGCCCTCTGGTTCTGTCCGGTCTTGGGATCAAATTTCACTCCTCCCCCGGTCTCCGTTCCCTCGGGAGGAATGTCGATGGACAGGGCCCCTTTGCGGATGGCCTCGGGTTCGATGGACCCTCCCTTCTGGACGGCCTGGAAGAGGACCTTGGTCCCCATGTAATTCATCAACGGGTAGGGGCCGTCGGCCTCCCTCCCGAGGAGCTTGATATGCAGGGCGGCAAATTCCTTAACCCCCTTGGCGAATTTCGGGTTGACATCCATTGAGGTGAACCCGATCAGCCCGACTCCTTCCACATCATCCCCCAGGGCCTTCCCGAAATCCTTCAGCCCCGAACCTCCGGTGGTGAGAGCGATCTTATAGTCAAATCCCAGTTCTTTCGATTGACGGATAAACAGGACCTGATCGGTGAAATAGCCGGGGTAGAGCAGAAAATCCGGTTTGGCCGATTTCAGCCGCAGAATGACCGGAGTCAAATCGGTGGACTTGGCGTTGTAGGGAATATCGGCGACCACGATGATCCCGGCCTTTTTGGCCGCCTCAAACCCGTACTTTGCCTGGGTGGTTCCGAAAAGAGAGTCTTCGTATACCACGCCCAATTTGACCTGATC
>DASPRR010000001.1:0-5851 GCA_035624375.1 Thermodesulfobacteriota bacterium
AATCGCCGAGGCCAGAAAAAAATTCAAGGTGGTCTACCATCCAGAATACGCCACGCGATATTTTGCAGGAGAGGGGCGGATTGACCTGAAGTTGAAGAACGGGAAAGTGCTGACCGGGGCCATGGACCAGCCTTATGGGGGACCCAAGTATCCCTTGACCATGGACGAGGTTGTGGCGATTTACCGCAAGTATCTAAAAGGAATCCTTTCGGAGAAACATATCGAGAGGACCAAGGACATCATCCTAAACCTGGAGAACGAACCGGACATCAAAGAGCTGGCTGATATTTGCACCTTCCGGCACATGGTTAAATAATTAATTGTATACGCAGGTGGGGGCGGGTTTTAAACTCGCCCCTACAGACGTACCTTAACCGGCATGCTCGCCATTTATATGCGCGTCTTATAAAGGCGATCTGTATAACTGCACTCCGGGAGTTGATCATGGGAGTTTTCGGAGAAATCACTCGCGTCCTCCGTGAGCAGGGGATGAGCAGCGAGGGCATGGCGCAAGCCCGCAAATTAAGCGGGCTATATGAAATTATCATGAAGGCCATGGCCGCTTCCTTCAGCTTTTTTTTCCTTTACACCACTTATTTCGGGCTGGTTTCTCAGGAAACCCATGTGGGGTTTTATTACCTGGGTACTTTCGTCCTTTGCTTCATGCTCTACAAAGCTGGCAAAAAATCACCCGAGAACCGGGTCAGTCTTCTGGACGGTCTGTTTATCGCCGGGATGATTGTGACCATTGTTTATTACGTGATCGAATTTCCTACCTTGGCCGACCGGCTTGGAGGAGCGACGGCCACGCGGGATGTCATTTTCGGGTGGTTCCTGATCATCCTGTCCCTGGAGATGGCCAGGAGGAGTTCAGGGGCGGTCATTCCGATGATCGGGGTGGCGTTGCTGATTTATGCCTATTTTGGCCCTTATTTTCCGCTGGGGTTGGGTCACTCAGGGTTCTCCCTGGCGCGCATTGCCGAGAGCCTCTTCCTTACCGGGGATGGAATTCTAGGCATGATCTGCAACATCTTCGCCTCCTACATCTTTATCTTCGTGATCCTAGGTTCTTTCATGGAGGTTTCCGGTTGCGGCAAGGCCTTTGTTGACCTGGCTTACTCGATCACTGGAAAGAGGACCGGGGGGCCAGGGTTGGCTTCGGTTTGTACCAGCGCCCTCTTCGGGACCGTGTCGGGGAGCGCGGTGGCAAATGTGGTTGTGGATGGGGTATTCACTATTCCCCTAATGAAGCGCCTCGGGTATCCCCCCCATTTCGCGGGGGCCGTGGAGGCAGCCACTTCCACGGGCGGCCAGTACATGCCCCCGGTCATGGGAGCCGCTGCCTTCCTGCTGGCCGAGATTTCCGGCACCCCCTACGTGGAGGTGATCAAGATCGCGGCCATTCCGGCATGTCTTTATTTTGCTTCGACCGGAGTAATCATTTACCTGGAGGCGGTGAAACGCGGCTTGAAAGGGATGCCCGCATCGGAGCTTCCCCAGATCAGAGAGCTGATGAAATCCATCCACCTCCTATTGCCGATCCCGATTCTCATTGCTCTCCTGGCCCTGGACATCACTCCATTCATCGCCGCCTTCTATGCCATCTGCGCTACGGTAGTGGTCAGCTGGGTCAGGAAGGAAACCCGGATGGGGCCGAAGAAGGTTTATGAAGCCCTGGTCGCGGGGGCTCGTTCTTCCCTTTCTGTTGGGGCCACTGTAGGGGTCATCGGCATCGTCATCGGGGTCACCAACCTGACCGGTCTGGCCAACTATTTTCAGCAGTTCGTCATCTACCTGTCCGGGGGACATCTTTTCTTGTTGATTCTCCTCATCACCATTGCCGGCCTTTTCATCGGCATGGGCTTGCCCACAACCCCTTCTTATGTTGTCCTAGTCATATTGGGAGTGCCGGCTTTGATCAAGATGGGGGTCGCGCCCTTAACCGCTCACCTCCTCGTCTTCTGGGTTGCCGTCCAGTCTGCGGTCACCCCGCCGGTGGCCTTGGCAGCCTGGGCTGCTGCGGCCATCGCCAAGTCGGACCCCTGGAAAACAGGCTGGACGGCCACGAAGATCGCATCCTGGATCTACCTCATGCCTTACCTGTTTGTCTATACTTCCATTCTCAACATTGGTTGGAATTTCGAATTCATTACTACCGTGGCCAGCTGCATTGTGGCCCTGATTGCTTGGGGGGCTGCCCTGGAGGGGCATTGGTTTAAGGAGACCACTCTGTTTGAGAGGGTGGCCCTCTTCGCGGCTGCTTTTGGCCTGCTGTTTGAGAGCGTTGTTACCGATCTCGTCGGCCTAGGATTAGTCATCCTGGTCATGGTGCTCCAGAAGGGTTCAATAGCCAAGGCGAAAAAGGTTAGCCTGGGGGTTGATATAGCGAATCCCAAATGAAAAGGCCCAGAACGGAGGCAGTCAAGTTTTAAAAGAGAAACAGGCCAAACCTACCCTTGGCCTGATCCAGCATGAATGGGGGCTGAGCCAAGGGATGGCATGTTGAGTTCCCGAAATTTTCAAAGGAGGTGGTTTATGGAAAAGAAAATTTGGGTTTTTGCTCTTGTGGCAATCTTCTGCTGCGGCATGATGGGGGTAGGGGTCGTGGGGGCTGCAGAAGTTCAGAAATACATCATGGGCAGCGGGCCCATGGGCGGGCCGTGGCGAATCGGAGTGGGGGCGGGGGTTCAGCTGATTAATGAGCAGCTGAAGGATAAATACTTTTTCACCGCCGCAGCTTCGGGAGGGTCGGTTGAAAACGTACGTCGGATGGTGGCTGGGGAATACCACACCGCCTGGGCCCACATCAATAATATGTATGATGCCTGGAACGGCGTAGGGCTCTTCGAAGGGCAGAAGCCTTACAAGGAAATGAGAGTCCTTGAATATATGATTGACCAGGCGCTATGCGTGGCCACCCTGGCCAAATCCCCAATCAAGAATTTTACCGATCTCGCAGGGAAGAAGGTCAACCTTGGCCCTGCCGGGAGTGGGGGAGTGCCCATTGCCAGGGCCATTTTCAAGGCTCTGGGCCTGACCGATAAAGTGAAACTGAATTACCTGAATTTTGAAGGAGCCGCTCAGGCGCTCAAGGATGGACAGATGGACGTCACAATCAGCCCCGGAGGGCCCTATGTAACTCCCTCTATCGTCGAAATTTCCCGTTCCGTGCCGATTCGTCTCCTGGAACCATCTTCCGAAGAAGCTAAAAAGGTCGAGGCCGAGTTGTCTTACTTATACCAGGGGGTGATTCCTCCCGACAAAGCACCCGGGGAGAATGCGGACCGGGAGAGGAAAGCCTTCTTCTGGGCAATGTACTGGGTAGCTCAGGCGAGCATGCCCGATCAGGCGGTGTATGATGTCCTTAAGGTGACCCAGGAGCCCAAGAACAAGGATCTTTTGGGAAAGGTTCTGAATTACTGGATCAGCGCCGGGCCCAATTTTTCTTCGATCAAGAAAATCGGCATCCCCATCCATCCGGGGGCGGTGAAATACTGGAAGGAGAAAGGGGCCCCGATTCCTGCGGAACTTATCAAATAGGGAAGGAGATCATTACATGGGAAGCGCAGTGGTTCGAGAGGATGAAAGAGAATTTGCCCGGGTGGATTGGGGAAGGACGAAGAACCTGTTTGGCCCAGAGAATGTCGGCGCCCAATACCTGAAGATCAACATTACCGAATACGCGCCTGGGACCGAACATACCCTGCACCGCCATCCGGATCAGGAGGAGGTAATCTATGTCTTGGAGGGAGAGGGTATCAGCCGGACGAAGGCCGGGGACCAGTCGATCCGCGCGGGGTCTTTTGTGTTCGTTCCTTCGGATACCGACCATGCCACGATTAACCTGAGGAAGGACAAGCCGATGAGGGCAATCATCATCAAGTCCCCACCCCAAGAGAAGGGGGGGAAGTGATTACGCGATACCTGGTCAGAGAAGAGAAACTCATCAGGTGCATAAATCCATACTCACGAATCACGAGAACCGTTGATGGGGTTGCTGTAATAATGATTGCCAGGCTGCGTCTGAATATTTCCAGAGGGCTTTAGCCTCCGTCATTCCGGGCTTGACCCGGAATCCAGGTTTTCTTTCTGGATTCCCGCCTTCGCGGGAATGACGCAATTACTCCATTATAAATTTTTGCAATGTTTAGGGAAACTTTACAGAGGAAACTCCGGACGGGGGTAAGCTAAATCTCGGGAGGGAAGGCAGAATGAAATATTTTTATGACCGGTTTGAAGAGTATACCTGGCAGTACATTGCTGATACCCACAGCGATTCTGTAAAGGCCGAGATTCTCATAGATATTCCCCCAGCGAAGGAATTTCGCATCCACATTACCCGCTTTCGGCCCGGAGCTGGAGCTGACCCCCATACCCATGAATGGGAACACGCCATGTACATCATGCAAGGAATAGGGAAAGTGGTGATCCAGGGAGAGGAAGCCCTCGTTAAAAAAGGGATGCTGGCCTTTGTTCCCCGGGATGCCGTTCACTCGATTGTGAACATTGGAAATGATGAACTGGTGGTATGGGGAGTGAGCGGCCCGCCCAAAACCGAGGCTGGGTATGCCCAATTGAAAAAGATGTAGGGGCATCTCGCGTCTCGCGGGACATCGTGTTCCTACGTTTAGGATGAAGGAGTTTTCCTTGATAAAAGATCGTGTGGGAGGTTTGATTTTCTTGCTGACCGGATTTTACGGGATCATCTATTCCCACGGTCTTCCCATGGGAAGGTGGAACGAACCCGGCCCGGGGGTTTTTCCTTTCGGTCTGGCCATAATGCTGGCCTTTTCCGGAATCATGATCATGGCCCGGGGGGAAAAAACAAAGGAAGAAAAACAGGAAGGAAAAAGGCAGGAATTACTGCACAAGCTGCTTACCCCCCTACTGATTGTCCTCCTTACCTTGGGTTTCATCCTGATTCTGGAACGGATTGGGTATGTAGCCTCGGTAGTGGTTTATCTCTTTATTCTATTTTTGGGGGTCTGCCGCTATAAATTTCTTCTGGCCGCAGGGATGGCGGGTGTATTTGGGTTGGGGAGCTGGTATTTTTTTGTAAAAGTTCTTGGGGTCCAACTGCCCCTTAGCCTTTGGGGGATATGATCTCCTCGTTCTAAGGGGAGTTCGCCATGGATATTCTTGGCAACCTGCTCGCCGGTTTTCAAACGGCCCTCACCCTGCATAATATTTATCTTTGTTTTGTCGGCTGCCTGTTTGGGACCATGGTGGGTGTCCTGCCAGGCATTGGTCCCCTCGCCGGGATCTCCCTGCTCATCCCAGCCACCTATGGCCTCGATGCTACCGGGGCCATCATCATGCTGGCTGGGATTTATTATGGCGCCATGTACGGAGGATCAACCACCTCGATCCTGATGAACATCCCCGGGGAATCGGCTTCAGTCATCACCTGCGTGGACGGCTACCAAATGACCCAGAAGGGTCGTGGCGGGGCAGCCCTTTTCATCTCTGCCTGGGGATCGTTTATCGGAGGAAACCTGAGCATCCTGGGCCTGATGATCCTGGCCCCACTGCTGGCCAATTTTGCCACTCGTTTTGGACCCCCGGAGATTTTCGCCGTTCTCGTGCTGGCCTTCATTCTTCTTGGATCGTTGGGGAGCGGCTCCTTCTTTAAAACCATGCCCATGATTCTCCTCGGGATGTTTCTGGGAACGATTGGCATGGACCCGCTGACTGGGAGCTTTCGGTTTACCCATGAGGTCAAGGATCTCTATGACGGGATCGGTTTCGTTCCGGTGGCCATGGGAGCTTTCGGCGTTGGTGAAATTTTGACCGCTGTCGAGGAGAGCCTGGTCCGGATTATTCATAAGGTCAAGATGCGGGAACTTTTACC
>DASPRR010000008.1:0-16958 GCA_035624375.1 Thermodesulfobacteriota bacterium
GAGGCGGGCCCATCGGGCGCCCAGTAAGGCGGAACGCGTGACGCCCCTACATCGGGATAGCCCTGTTCTTAGGGAAAGAACGGCTTGCCCGCCCGGTCCAAGAAATGGGGTGTGCCTCATGGTTTTTGCGCGCAACGCCCTTGCTTTCGCGCCGGGCAATGCCTGAAATTCAATCGATCATACGCCTACTTGCCAAAAAGTGAAGGTGGGCAAGGTTCTTATCGGATGGGGAATGCAAATTCCTGAGAAGTAACCTGCCGGTTCCCGGTTACTCGTTGCCGCCACCTGCCCGGGGATTGGGCCTCAAACGCTGAACCAGAAACCTTTTTGAATCTGGCCGCCGAGCTCACAATTCCAAACTGTTTTTTCTTATTGACACCCCTCCTAAAACTTTCTATTCTGGAAATGAAAGTGAGTTCGAGATGTTTGGCATTGGCCTTCCAGAGCTGGTCATTATTCTCATCGTTGCCTTGATCGTGTTTGGCCCCCGGAAGCTCCCGGACCTGGCCAAATCCCTGGGAAAAGGCCTGGCCGAATTCAAGAAAGCCAGCGATGATCTTAAATCCAGCATCGAAAGCGACCTGCGGGTTGATTTAAACGAAGAGCCTAATAAGTCCGAGGCTCCCCCGCAGGCCGAGTCCCCGGTTCCCAATCCTCCCGATTCAGAGACCCCGCCGGCAGAGCCACTTCCGCCCCGGGAGGCATTCCTTGAGGATTTGGAGAGGGGGAAACACGAGGTGGTGCAAATCTCCGAAGACCTTCAGCCCCCAGAACCCTCGGCTCCGGTGACTCCCCCGCAGAAGGAAGAAAATCAACCTGTCGCCCCCCAAGAAGCCAAACGACATATCGGATAAGAAACTCCCTCTCTCTGCACATCTGGAAGAGCTGAGGAAGAGGCTTATCTATTCCTTCACCGGAATCGGGATCGCTTTTGCGCTCTGCTATGCTTACATAAAGGAAATCGTGGAGATTTTGATGCGTCCTCTGGTGAAGACTCTGCCCCCGGGAAGCTCCCTGGTCTTCACCGCTGTTCCCGAGGCTTTTTTTACCTATTTCAAGGCCGCCATCCTGGCGGGCGTTTTCTTCTCCTCGCCATTTCTGCTCTATCAGCTCTGGGCTTTCGTGTCGCCGGGGCTCTACCGACGGGAGAAGAAATATATCCTTCCGTACCTGCTTTTCTCCTCCTTTTTTTTCCTCCTGGGAGCGGTCTTCTGCTATTTCGTCGTCTTTCCCACGATTTTCCGTTTCTTCCTTAGCTTTGCCACCGACAGCATCCGCCCTCTCCCTTCCATTCGGGAGTATCTAACCTTCACCATCAAATTACTTCTGGCTTTTGGCCTCCTCTTCCAGTGGCCGCCCCTGGTTTTTTTTCTCGCCCGAATGGGAGTGATTTCGGGGTCCTTTCTTTCCCAGAACCGAAAATACGCCATCCTGATCATCTTTGTCGCCGCCGCTGTGTTGACTCCCCCGGACCTGGTCTCCCAGCTTCTCCTGGCAGGTCCGCTCATCGTTATGTATGAAGGTTCTATCTGGATGGCCAAAATTTTCGGGAAGAAAGAAAAGAAGGAGGAGGATCAAGCGGATCCCGCTGCCGGGGGAAAGCAGGGGTAAAGCTTGGAGGGTTGTTTTGAGGAAAAAGGGGCCTCCGTGCTCACCGGGTGAAGGAGGCTGTTTCCAGCCCGGTTTTTCCCATCTTGCTCTGTCGGGCCAGTTCTTCCAGCATCTCCCGATCCTGTTTCCTACGATGGCCAGGAGCTTCCACCCGGATTTTGACCCTTAGGTCCCCCTTTCCCTTCTTTTGGAAGACTGGCATTCCTAATCCTTTGAGGATGAAAACTTTGCCCGGAGGAGTCCTGGGAGGCACCTTCATCCGGACGGTCCCGTTCAGGACGGGAACATGGATTTCTGCGCCCCGGAAGGCTTGGATAAGGGGGACAGGAATTTCGACCTGAAGATCGTTCCCCAGCCGGACAAAGATGGGATGTTGCCGGACCGACAGGACGACGAAAAGGTCGCCAGGCGGGCCGCCGTTCTGGCCCATCCCCCCTTCTCCGGCTATCCGCAGGCGGGTGTCCTTCTCCGCACCCGGGGGAGTTTGGATGGTGAAGGCCTGGGGAGTTTTTATTTGACCGCCCCCTCCGCACCGTGGACACGGCCGGGGGATGTATTCCCCTTCTCCCCCGCAGCGGTCGCAGGCCGTTTCCACGACAAAAAATCCTCGATGGCTTTGAAGGGACCCCGTGCCTCGGCAGTAGGGACAAAGCTCCGGCTCCGTCCCCGGAGCACAACGACTCCCCCTGCAGAGCGGGCAGATCGACTGGCGGTTGAATTGGACCTTCTTTTGGGAACCAAAAGCTGCTTCCTCCAGGGAAATTTCCAAGCCGTAACGAAGGTCTGCCCCCTTTTTTTTCTTCGCCTTTGAGCCCTCGGTCCCAAAAAAATCCTCCAGAATCTCCTCGAAAATTCCGTCGAAAACATCTTTCGGCCCGGAGAAGCCGGGCGATGGCCGCCCCCCCCCGAATCCTCTCTTGCCCGGGGAAGGCACTTGGCGGTCGTACACCGCCCGCTTATCCGCATCCTGCAGGACCTCATACGCCTCGGTGATCTTTCTAAACTGCTCTTCCGCGGAGGGGTTGTTAGGATTCTTATCGGGATGGCAACGATGGGCTAGGCGACGGTAAGCTCTCTTGATCTCATCCAGGCTGGCCGAGGAGCTGATCCCCAGGAGATCGTAGTAATCCTTTTTGATCATTCCTTGGTTTCTTTCCCAGCCTCCGACTTTCCCTTGGAGACGATCACCTTTGCCGGACGGAGGAGCCGGTCATGGTAAAAATATCCGGTTTGAACGGCGGCAATAACCCGGTTGGTTTCCTGGTCACTTTCTTCTTGGGAAAGGGCCTCGTGCTTTTCTGGGTCGAAGACCTCCCCCACGGCCGGCACCGGTTTTATCCCAAACCGATCCAGGATGTTAAGGAACTCTTTGTAGGTCATCTCCACTCCTCCCAGGAGGGGAGAGTTCTCCTTGGCATTTTTCCCGTGCTCGATGGCCCGGGATAAGTTGTCCAGGACAGGGAGCAGGGCCTTCAGAAGGTTTTCGTTGCCGAACTTCACCAGGTCTCCTTTCTCCTTCTGCATTCTCTTCTTGAAATTTTCAAACTCTGCCCTCAAACGAAGCCATTTATCAAAATATTCCGAAGCCTCCCGGGTTTTCTCTTCCAGCTGAACTTCAAGTTTTTCAGGAGAAAGTCCTTCCTTTCTCTCCGGCAGATTTTCCGGCTCTTGCGTGACCTTCTCTTCCTTCTTTCTCTCGATTTTCACCTCTACCAGATCTTCTCCAGGGTTCTTTTTTCCGCTATGACTCTTTTTTTCCAAGGCACCTCTCCCCTTCTTAAAAATATAAAATTACGGGTCTGGCAGCTCCGGATCCCGATGGACTCAATCGATATTTTCCAGGATTCTCCCAAGGATACGGGCGGTATAATCGACGATAGGAATGATGCTAGAATAGTCCATCCGGGTAGGCCCGATGACCCCCAGGGTCCCCAGAGTGTAATTTTCCCGGGAATAGGGGGCGGTCACGACGCTGCAATTCACCATTTCGTTCAATTCGTTTTCCGCACCGATGAAGATCTGAATCCCCTGAACGGAAAGGGCCTTATCCAGGAGTTTGACGATCTTGGTTTTCTCTTCAAAGGTCTGGAGAAGGCTCTGAATTTTCTCCATGTCGGCAAATTCAGGGGATTGCATGATGTTCGTCTTGCCGTCGATGTACAAGTTGCCTTCCCCCTCGTCTTCGAGAGCCTTCTGACTGAGCTGAAGGGCCCGGAACATGAGTTTATCGAATAAAACCTTCTCGTTTTTCAACTCCTCCATAATCCGGTTTTTGGCTTCCGCTAGGCTGAGTCCCCCCATGATCTCCGTGAGGTACTTGCTGTATCTGTCGAGCTCATCCTGGCTGATTTCTTCGTCGGCTTCGATGATCTTGTTCTGTACCTCTCCGGTTTGAGATACAATGATGACCAGGATCCTTTTCTCCCTCATAGTGATGAATTCGATATGTTTGAAGATTTTACTGCCGAAACGGGGAGCCAGAACGACTCCCGTTTGGCGGGAGAGAAGGGAGAGCAGATGGGAAGCCCGTTTCATGATTTCATTGACATCCTGGACCTCTTCCGGAATCAGACTGGTCTCGATTTGTGCTCTTTCCTCAGGGGTCAGCCTTCGCAGGTTCAAAATGGTATCCACGTAGAAACGATAGGCCCGGTCTGTTGGAACCCTTCCTGCCGAGGTATGGGGCTGCAGCAAAAATCCCATCTCTTCCAGGTCAGCCATGACATTGCGGATTGTGGCTGGGCTGAGCCCCATTTGGTATTTTTTGGAGATGATCCGCGACCCTACCGGCTGCGCCGTCTGGATGTAATCTCGAATAATCGCTTGAAGGACCTTCCGGTCGCGCTCCGTAAAGCCCTCGTACACAGATAACCTCTCAACACTCTTAATAAATAAGTGTATTTTAAAAATAACAATAAATACCCCTCTTGTCAAGGACAGGGCCGGTTTTGCCCCCCTTCTCTTTTAAGATGCCCTTTCTTGCTGCCCGGGGACAAGGTACCGCCTCTGGCGGGATAGGGTCGGCGAAAAGGCGTGATGAAAAACCTCATCCCTTCCATATTTTGAAGAGTTTGCCCATGGATGGTGCAGAGAACAATGAGCTATGGAAAAAGGTTGCCTAAATTTGAATTTGGGTTAAAAATAGTCTTCAAGGAGGCGTGGGTCATTATGCTCGAAAGCCTGTTTTCTTTAAAGGGAAAAGTAGCCCTCATCACTGGGGGAAGTCGTGGGATTGGAAGAGCGATAGCCCTGGCTTATGCCGAGGCCGGAGCAGACCTGGTCATATCCAGTCGAAATAGACGCCCTCCGGAACTGCAAAAAGTGGCTGAAGAGATTCAAGCCGTGGGCAAGAAGGCCCTTCCCGTTCCCGCCCATGTGGGGAGAAAGGAAGAACTTGAGAGTCTGGTTCAGAAGACCCTCGAGGCATTCGGGAGAATCGACATCCTGGTGAACAACGCCGGGGCCAATCCGGTCCTGAGCGCCATGATCGACCTGGAAGAGGATTCCTTTGAAAAAGTCCTGGAGGTTAACCTGAAAGGAGCCTTTCTCTTGAGCAAGGCCGTGGCCCGGGAAATGATCAAGAAGGGGAGCGGGGGCAGGATCATCAACATGAGTTCCGTCAGCGGGCTCCGGGCCCGGGACGACGGCACCGGGGCCTACTGCATCAGCAAGGCGGCCATGAACATGATGACCCAGGTGATGGCCCGGGAGCTTGCCCCCTACAATATCCTGGTGAACGCCATCGCTCCGGGTTCGATCAAAACTGACTTCAGCCGGGTGAACTGGACCGACCCTGAGCGCAAGGCCCAGCGGATCCGGGAGATCGAGATCAAGCGCTTTGGCGAGCCCGAGGAAGTAGTGGGTCTTGCCTTATTTTTGGCTTCAGCGGCAAGTTCCTTCGTAACCGGAGAGATCATCCGGGTGGACGGAGGACAGACGATATGAGAAATCAATGCTCAATGATCAATGACCAATGGGCAATAACCAGGGAACAACGAATCCTTTTCTTCGCGCGCTGCTTTTGAAAAATCTGAAAGGGGGAAAGAT
This sequence comes from Thermodesulfobacteriota bacterium, assembly GCA_035624375.1. GTDB lineage: Bacteria > Desulfobacterota > SM23-61 > SM23-61 > SM23-61 > SM23-61. The sequence continues at coordinate 5,659 of DASPRR010000008.1, forward strand.
TATGGCCAATCCGACCTATGAAATCTACGCAGTGAAGTACGGCGGCCCTTATATTCGTCCGGCCTGCATGGTTAACTGGTTTCAGGATATGGACAAGACGACCCGGATCAATTACTACATTTTCGTCATCCGGGGAGGCGGGGAGACGATCGTTGTCGATTGCGGTGTCGACCCTCAGCTGGCCAAACAGCGCAACCTGGCCGATTATGTGAACCCCGTAGACGCCCTTAAGAGAATGGACATTGATGCGGCCAGGGTGAAGCACCTGATCGTGACCCATGTCCACTTCGACCATGTCAGCGGCATTCAGCTTTTTCCCAAGGCCGATATTTACATTCAGGAAAAGGAGTTCACCTTCTGGGTGAAAAATCCCATTGCCCAGAGGGCGCCTTTCCTTTTTGTCACGGACTCTGTTGCCAACCGGTACCTGGCCCGGCAGGAAGGGAAAAAGAGGTTACGCCTCATCCGGGGGGATAAGAAAATACTCCCCGGGATCGAGCTGCTTCTTGCCCCCGGCCACACCGTCGGCCTCCAGGCCGTGGCCGTCCACACGGCCAAGGGGGAAGCAATCGTGGGATCGGACCTGGCCCACACTTTTGCCAGTTACCAAACCGACATCCCCAGCGCCATCATCACCGACCTGGTTGTCTGGATGAAGAGTTTTGATAAGGCCAAAGCCAAAGCCTCCTCTCCCGAGCTGCTTTTTCCGGGCCATGATTTGGGGCTGATGGAACATTACCCGAAGGTAGCCAAAGACGTAACCCGATTGGTCTAGGACAGGAATGAAGGGCTAGGATCAAGGCCGAAGGAAAGCCGCGCAGGAACGATTCCAGGAAACACCCTCGAGGCTTGTTCCCCGTTCCTGCTCCTTATTTTCCGGCTGCCTTCTTTCCCAGATCATAGGCTTCTTTTTTTGATTTCTCATTTTTTCCAATCTCGCCCTTCGCTGCGGCCGAGGCCATTACCGCTCCGATCCACTTGAGCTTGGTAAATTCAGCGGTAGTCTTGAAGCTATGCACGATAGGGTCGGCGGTATGCACGTTGCTGTCTCCGCAGACCGTGATCAGGCCGATCTTTTTGCCCTTCATCTTGGAGTAATAATGTTTGTGCCATTTCCATTCGGCGTCGAAGAAGGCGCACCAGCGGTCCAGGTAGGCCTTCATCTGCGCGGTCATGGCCCAGAAATAGACCGGCACGCTGTGAATGATGGCATCCGCTTCGAGGATTTTCGGATAGAGGGTCTGCATATCATCCTGGATGGCGCAGACCCCGGCTTCGTTGCACTTGGTGCAATCTAAACACCCGGAGATTTTCGCCTGACAAAGGAGAATCTTGTCGACCTCCGCCCCTGCTCCTTTCGCCCCGGCGAGCGCCTGATCCAAAAGAATATCGCTGTTCCCCCCGACCCGCGGACTCCCCAGAACTCCCAACACTTTCATTTTTCCCTCCTTTCCCATCCCCCAAATTGCCTCCGGCTTTTTCCCGAAGGCTGCTTGCCAAAACTCCACACATTCCACTGCCACAACGGCAGAATGATTCAATGTATATTACCAGAGGGAATTGACAAAAAGAAGAGGAAGGAAGGGCCGGGCCTGAATCGAGGGAGGTGAATAAAAAAACAACGATCTTCGCAGCCAAGACATATCTCTTCAAAAAGAATCTTTGCGGGGGGAAAGAGGAGAATACCTCCAAACACCCCGATTACCTTCCATATCCCCGGCTTCATTTCCTGAGTGATCATCCAAAATAGCCCGGTTTTCATTTCTACCTCAATCTTCTTCCTTTTTAAAATTTTTCCCCAACCCGAAGAAAGGGGAAATTTCTCCCGAATCCAAAAACAAAACTTCTTTCATTTTGGAAGGAACGGACCGATAAGTATAATAGTCAGTAGCCCCCCACATCCTTTAGCCGAATGCTGCAACGGAAATCGCACGATTTCGTTTTTTGATCCTGGGCAGGGAAGAATGAGATGGAGTCAGAGGACCTTACCAAAACTCTGGAAACCCTGAAGGCCATTTCCGATTTGGAGTTGGCCATTGCCGAATTATACCGCTGCTTTTCCGAATTCCGGGCTTCGGAGAAAGAATTCTGGACCGCCTTGGGAGAGGATGAAGGAAGGCATGCCCGAATGATTCAGAAAATGGTCCAAATGCTTCTGGATCGAAAATTTTTCTGCGCTCCCAATGGTTCTTTCAATGAATCGGCGGTCACCAACCTGAAGAATTTTGTGGAGAGACACCAACGCAAGCTCCAGAAGCTCGAAATCCCCACCGATTTCATGTCCCTTCTCTCCATCGCCTGGAACGTGGAGTATTCCCTTTCCGAAATGAACTACACTAACCTCTTCTCCATCACTGAGGGAGAGTTGGAATCTTTGCTGCTGACCGTCACTTCGGAAACCGCCGTCCATCGAAGCAAGATCGGATCAAAGATCACGGTCATGCGCAACAGCCTTCCCCGCTCACACCATCGCGGGACCCCCAAAGGAAACCCCGGGGTCCAGAGGAAGGTCAACTCCAAAGCCCATATCCCTAAATTTACCTGAGGCAAACCCGTCTCTTTTCCACATCTGTCCTTCTTCTTTGACACCGATGGCCTTTTGGTGTTACAAGAGGAGAAATCGCCCTATTCAACCAGAGAGGAGGGAGATTTTTTAACCAGCACTTCGGATATGCCTCCCAACAGGAATACATCCTCTTCTTTCCCGGTCTTGCCTCTGTTCCTCCTGGTTTTCATCTTTTACTTGAATTTCGTTTCCCGGGTGATCATGGCCCCCCTCCTGCCTATCGTCGAAGCGGAATTAGGCTTCGGCCATGGCCAATCAGGGTCTCTTTTCTTTTTTGTGGCCTTCGGGTATGGCGTCGGGCTCTTGGGGTCCGGGTTCACTTCCTATCTTTTGACCCATCGCTTTACCATCACCCTAGCGGGGATGATGGGGGGGATTTCTCTGGTCATGATTTCCCATTCCCATTCGATCGGCGAAATCCATGCCGGTCTGGTCCTCATCGGGATTTTTGCCGGACTTTACCTTCCCTCGGGAATCGCCAGCCTCACCGAGCTCATCACCAAGGAGCATTGGGGAAAAGCAATGGCCATCCACGAATTGGCCCCCAACGCAGCCTTTATCACCGCCCCCCTCCTTGCTGAATTCCTGTTGAAATTCCTTTCCTGGCGGGGAGTACTAAATGTATTGGGAGTTTGGGCGATTCTCATGCCGGTCCTGTTCCTTATTTTCGGGCGGGGAAGCCGAAAACGGGGAGAAGCGCCCCGGCTTCGATTGATCCGGGAAGTACTCGGCAATCCCTTTTGCTGGGTCATGGGTCTCTTCTTTATGATCGCCATCGGGTCCAGCTTGGGCGTTTACGCGGTGATGCCCCTTTTCTTAGTCACGGAGATGGGGATGGATCGCCCATGGGCCAATACCCTGATCGGCCTTTCCCGCAGTTTTGGGGTCGTGGTGCTTTTCATCTCCGGAATCATGATCGACCGAATCGGGCCCATCCGCGCCCTTACGACCTTCATGATCACCACCGGCCTTTTCACCCTTTTGATTGGAACCATTCCAGGCTCCACCCCGGTTTCCATCCTGGTCTTCTTCCAGGCCGCTTTTGTCACCTGCCTATTCCCCACGGGATTTACGATTGTTTCCCTGATTTTTCCGGAACGGCTTAGGGGTACGGCGGTTTCCCTGGTTATCTTCATCGGCTTTTTATTTGGCGGGGGGGTTGTTCCTTCCGCCCTGGGGCATTGGGCCGAAGTCTTTTCTTTCGCCTCGGGTTTTGCCCTTCTGGGGATCGTCACTCTGATCATGCTTCCCTTCTTCCGCCGCGTCACCTTCCGCCTGAATCTTTCCCGGTAGCGAAAATCAGAAATGGGCTTTCCCATTTAACCCATGTTGACATTTCCAGCCCGAAAACCCCCTCTCCCCTTCGTGGGAGAGGGTCGGGGTGAGGGGGATTGAAGCAGAGAAGCAGGAGATTCCGAAGACTTTTCACCCCCACCCTTCCCTCCCCCATCGAGGGGGAGGGAGAATCAACGCTGAAGAACCTCAAGGGTCAAGCGGAAAATCGTTCTTTGTATCAGCCAACCGTATCCGCCGGATTTTTGAAAAGTGGGCCGAACGAACATGAGTGAAGTGAAAAAGCCCAATCAGAAATTTGATTTGATATTCCAAGCCCTCCTATTTGGAGGGCCATGTCGGCCTGGGAGACATAAAGAGCGCTTTCAACCCTTCCGTATTGAACTCCTTGGACTTGCAGAAGTTGATCACTTTCCGTTCCCAATCCTCCATCATCTGGGCGGCTTTGGGAACATCTTTGGCGATCTCCAGGGGGACTTTAATGACTCCGTGCTTGTCCCCCATGAGCAAGTCACCGGGCTTTACCAAAAGCCCCCCCACTTTGACCGGAGCACCGATTTCAACCAGGTGAACGTAGGCATGGGACACGGTGACACAGCTGGAGTAGAACTGAAAACCCAGTTCCCTCACCTCATCCATGTCCCGCACGGAGCCATCGGTTACCACACCGGCGCACCCCAGAGCTTTGTGGATATTGGCATTGACTTCCCCCCAGAAAGAGCCGATCACCGGTCGATCTAAGTCATGGATTACAGCGACCCTGGGTTCAGGGGTCTTCTTGATCATTTCCCACCATTCCGGCGGCGGGACCCGGCGCCCCTCCGAAGTGTCCGCGGTGATCACCGCTGTAACCGCGTACCCGACCATGTTTCCCATGTCCGGAAACTGGCACTTGATCTCCGGGAGCATGAACCCCACGTTCCGCGGCTGAATGTTGAAAAGCTCAATGGCATTGGAAATGGCGCAGGTAGGCCATTTCCGCAGCGCTTCCAGGTCTTCTTTCCTGAGATTGGCGGCCATTTTCGAATCCTTCCTTTCCTTAGGCAAAGATGTTTGTAATGAATCCTCTTGGAAAACCCAATTAAAAGAGAGGTCCCGAATCAATAAGAACCAAATCCCCTTGGACCCCCCTTGAACAACGGGGGTTGGGGGGATTTCCGTCCACCTTCTATCGACTTGGAATAAGTTTCGCAGCGGGAATCAATGGCTTACCCCAGCAGCCTCGCAGCTGCCACGGCAAAAATCCTTGCCGCTTCAACCAGCCTGGAAACTTCCACGTGCTCGTTCGGCTGATGGGCCTGCCCGGGCTCGCCGGGCCCGAAGAGAATTAGGGGAAGCTTGAGAATCGGGAGAAACCCCACCGCATCCGAAAAATAATTTGCCCCCTTAAGAACCCCCTTCTGCCCGGTCATCTCGGTTACGACGGCGGAGAATTTCTGTACGATTGGGTCCGAAGGCGAGGTTTCTACCGAAACATGATCATTGACCGCCTTAACCGTCGCTTTAAAATCAGGAATCTTTTGGCTTAGGTCTTTGATGACATTTTCTATCCGGCGCAAAATCGCCGAATGGTCCTGCCCGGGGACGGTCCTCATATCGATGGTCGCAACACAGTGATCGGGGACCACGTTGGTTTTGATTCCCCCCGAAACGGTGTTAATGCTCCGGGAGAATCCGCCCAAGATCGGATGAGGCTTGTAGGGAATTTCCACTTTTTCGAGCTCGTTGATGATCTTGACCATCATCATGACTGCGTTTCGACCCTTTTCCGGCATGGAGCCATGCGCGGTCTTGCCGAAAGTATCAACCTGCACCCAGAAGACCCCTTTTTCGGCGATGTAAATCTCATTGTAAGTCGGCTCCGCAATAAACAAGGCCTGAATCGGTTCCTGGCTCAGCATTTTTGCGACCGCCGTGGCGCCCAGGGAATCGATTTCCTCTCCTGCTGTTGCCGCCAGGATAAGGTCTCCCTTCAGAGGAAGCCGGGCTTCAGCCAAAACTTTCATCGCCGCCATCATGGCCGCCAAACCGCTTTTCATATCCGCCGCCCCTCGGCCCCAAATTTTGCCCTCTGCCACCTCGCCGCCGAAGGGTTCATGAATCCACTTTTCCGTGCCCACGGGAACCGTGTCCAGGTGCCCGTTGTAAAAAAGAGCCGGCACCTTGCCCTGCCCCTTCAACCGAGCCAGGGCGCTCGCCCGGGTATCGCTGTGCTTCACCAGCTCAGCCTCCACCCCGCTCTTTTTCAGAGCCTCAACCACGTACTCCGCCGCCGCCAGCTCATTCCCGGGCGGGTTCACGCTCTGGGTCCGCACTAAATCCTGACTCATTTTAACTACTTCATCTTCCTTCACCAACCTCGCCAGGTCCTTCTCCTTCATGAGAAAGAATCCTCTTTCTTTCATCCCTTTTTCCGATCATGACCGTCCCAAAATATTATAGGAACCCCCATCGAAAGTAAATACCCGAGCCAAATATTTCTTGCCGAAATAGAAAGAACGGGAAATATGCGGGAAATTTCGGGGGGTAATCATGTTTCCGTTTCAATCCCCCCAGGACAGGCCCGATCCAATGGAAGAACCACCGCCTCAGGATAATGATCCAAATTTCTCCGCCCTGAACCCCATGAGATCCCCTCTCCTTTCCAGAGATCTTATTTTCGAAGGACTCTTTTTTAAGAACTGGGGGTGAGCAAGGCAATTCGTTCCTTGCTTCCTTGTCGACCTTGAGGACCCATTAAAGCCTTGACACTGAAGGGCAATAATGAAAAAATTCGATGGGTTGAGAAATAAGCAGACCGGTTTTTTGGGAAGACCATGAAACAGGGATTAACGATTATTGGGGGTGGACTGGCTGGGTGTGAAGCCGCTTGGCAAGCGGCCCGGAGAGAGATACCCGTTCTTCTTTACGAGATGAAGCCACTACAGTTCTCTCCTGCCCATGTTTCCCCTTATCTCGCCGAGCTTGTTTGCAGCAACTCCCTTCGCTCTAATTCCTTGGAAAATGCCGTAGGATTACTGAAAGAAGAGTTGAGGCGGCTTGGTTCTTTGCTCATGGCCGTGGCGGAAAAAACCCGGGTGCCTGCCGGCGACGCCCTGGCTGTGGACCGTCAGGCATTTGCTGCTGCGATCACCGATCGGCTCCAGAAGATGGAGGGTATGAGCATCGTCCGGGACGAGGTAACTGAAATTCCCAGAGAAGGGACGGTGATCATCGCCTCCGGCCCTCTCACCTCTTCCGACCTGGCCGAATCGATCCAAAAGGTAACCGGGGCGGAATACCTCTACTTTTACGATGCCATAGCCCCCATCGTGGATGGGGACAGCCTGGGCATGGAGGTGATCTTCCGTGCCTCCCGGTATGGGGAGGGGAGCGATTATCTGAACTGCCCCATGAGCCCCGAGGAATACTTCCGATTTGTGGAAGAGCTGAGCAAAGGGGAAAAAGTTGCTTATCGTGAATTTGAAAAGCCCCTTCATTTCGAAGGCTGCCTGCCGGTCGAGGAAATGGCCGAACGGGGCCGTGAAACCCTGTCTCACGGCCCGATGAAACCCGTAGGCCTCAAAGACCCAAGAACGGGAAAGACTCCCTACGCAGTGGTCCAGTTGAGAAAAGAAGACAATCGGGGGTCGGCCTATAACCTGGTTGGCTTTCAGACCAAACTGAAATGGAAGGAGCAGGAGCGTGTCTTTCGGATGATTCCCGGCCTTGGAAAGGCCGTTTTTCTGCGCTTCGGCAGCTTACACCGGAATACTTTCATCCACTCCCCGACCCTTCTGGAGAAGACGCTTCAGTTCAAGAAGGACCCGCGGATTTTCTTTGCCGGGCAGCTCACCGGAGTCGAAGGGTATGTGGAGTCAACGGCCATGGGACTTCTGGCGGGAATCAATGCGGCAAGGATGGCCCGGGGGAAGACTCCGGCCTTTCCTCCACCCACAACCTCAATCGGGTCTCTGGTCCATTATCTGACCGATGCCCGGGTAAAGGAATTCCAGCCCATGAATGTCAACTTCGGGCTTTTCCCTCCCCTGGAAGGTCGGATCAAGGGAAGGGAGAAAAAGAGGGCCATGGGCGAAAGGGCTTTGAAAGATTTGGGGGAATGGATTCAAGAAATCGGAGAGCGCATATGATTTCCAAATCCTTTCCCCACAAGGCCGATGTAGTGGTCGTGGGGGCGGGGCCTGCGGGGTCGATCCTGGCCTATCAACTGGCCAAGGCCGGCGTCGATGTGGTATTGCTGGACAAGGCCAGATTCCCCCGGGGGAAGACCTGCGGCGGGGGGATCAACGTCCGCACTCAAAAGCAGATCCCTTTTGATTTTTCCCCCATCATCGAGGGCACCATCACCGGCATCTCTTTCACCTGCAAATTTGAAGACCCTTTCATCCGGCGCTACACCGCGCCGCTCATGTTCACCGTGCGCCGGGAGCATTTTGATGAATTCCTCGCCCGGCGGGCGGAAGAGGCGGGAGCTCGGTTTTTCGACCAGACTCCGTTCCTGTCGGTGGACCAAAAGGGGGGGTATGGAAGTGGAAACCGCGGTGGGGGTATGCTCGGCGGCGTACGTTGTCGGGGCGGACGGTGCGCAAAGCCTGGTTGCCAGGAAAATGCCCCTCTTTTCAGACCCGGCCTACATCCTGGCCATTCACAGTGAAGCCCCCGCCTCTCTGATCCCCGACTGGGACCCCGCCCTGATTCACATCGACTGGGGAAGTGTCAAAAGGAGCTACGCCTACATGTTTCCCAAGAAATATTTTCTTTCCGCGGGCGCGGGCGGAGTCGATGTTCCGGCGGGCAAACTCAAGAACTACCATCGGGCTTTCCTGGCCACCCGTTCGCAGAAGGACCAAGCCCTCCCCTTCAGCGCCGCTGGCTTCATGATCCCCCTGCGCAAAAACCGCAGTCCCATCCACTCGGGCAGGTGCCTTCTGGTCGGGGATGCAGCCGGCCTGGCGGATCCCTTTTCCGGGGAAGGAATCTTTTCCGCCGTGCGGAGCGCCCAGATTGCGTCGTCCGCTCTGGAGGAGGCCTTGAAAGGAAATTGTGATTCCCTGAAGCTTTACGAGGAAGCCATCGACCGGGATTTGATGCCCGAATTGGAGTGCTCCCGCCTCTTCCGGGCGTTCTTCAACCTCCGCCCTTCCCATTATCACCGGAAAATCGCCTCCCAAGACCGGTGGTGGAACGCCATGGCCAAGATTATGCGGGGGGAGAAAACTTTCCTGGATATCAAGAAGAAACTGGGACCCGTGGGGAGTCTGCTGCTGAGGATGGCGAGATAAGAAAAAGGTTTGAGGAACCGAGGGGTTGCCAAGCGCCCTATTTTTTTCTGGCCTCGGACCTCAAACCCAGGACCTCTATCCTGTTTTTCAGAACCCCATCAGTCGACCGACAATCTCCTTGAGGATTTCGGAGGTCCCTCCTCCGATGGCGTTGATCCGTACATCCCGGAAGAAGCGTTCGATTTCATACTCCCGCATGTATCCGTACCCTCCATGGAGCTGGAGGCAAGTGGTGGCCACGAATTCCCCCATCCGGGAGGCAAAAACCTTGGCCATGGACACCTCGATGGCGCAGGGTTCTTTGTTCATCAACTTACGCAGGGCATGATAATTCAGCTGGCGGGCGGCTTCGATCTCCATGGCCATGTCCACCATCTTGTGCCGGTTGACCTGAAACTTGCCGATGGGCCGGCCAAAGGCCTCGCGCTGGAGAACATAAGTTTTGGTTCTATCAAAGATTAGCTGGGCGCTGCACACGGTTCCCAGGGCCATGATCAGCCGCTCCCACTCCAGGTTGGCCATGGAGTTATAAAAGCCGCTTCCCTCCTCGCCCAGCCGATTCCCCGCTGGGACGGCCACGTTTTCAAAAGTCAGCTCGGCTGTGTCCCCGGCGTGCCATCCCAGCTTCTCCAGGGGTCTTCCCTGGGTAAATCCCGCCATTCCTTTTTCTACGATCAAGGTGGAAAATCCTTTGTACCCAGCCTCTGGGCTGGTCTTGCAGAGGACCAGCACGAAATCAGCCCGGCTGCCGTTGGTGATGAATGTCTTGGAGCCATTCAGAAGGTAATGGTCCCCCTCTCTCTTGGCGACCGTGCGGATATTGGCCAGGTCTGATCCGGCGATAGGCTCGGTCAAACCGAGGGCCCCGATTTTTTCTCCCTTCACCCCCGGGGGCAGAAACCTCTTTTTCTGATCTTCGTTTCCGAACTTGGCAATGGCCGGAAGAACGATGAGGCCGTGCATCCCGATCCCGGCTTCCACTCCTCCGGAGCGGATTCGGGCAGATTCTTCAACCCACACCGAAGCCATCAGGTAATCACTCCCCGACCCTCCATACTCCTCGGGAATGAGGATACCGTGCAATCCCATCTCCCCCACCCTCCGGAAGACCTCGTCGGGAAAATCTTGTTTTTTTTCCCACTCCATCACGTGCGGGGCCAGCTCCTTCTCCACGAACCTCCGGCACTGCTGGCGGAAGACCTCGTGCTCTTCCCCGAAGGGGGTGAGCAAGAACTTTTCGCCCATGGGGGTTTCACCTCTTTCGGTTCAGTTCATAGAGCAAGCGCAAGCCTTCCAGGGTTAAGAACTCATCCACCTCTTCGATGGTCTTGGATTCCGAGGCGATGAGCGGAGCCAACCCCCCGGTGGCGATCACCTTGGGGTTGGTTTTCACTTCTTCTTTCATGCGGAGAACGATTTCATCGGTCAGTCCCACATAACCGAAGATGATGCCCGCCTGCATCGATTGCACCGTATTCTTCCCCACCACTCTCTTGGGTCTCTTTAGCTCCACCCGGGGGAGCTTGGAGGCCCGGATAAAGAGCGCCTCACTGGCAATTCCCAGGCCCGGGGCAATCGCCCCGCCCATGTACTCCCCCTGGGGAGAGATGTAGTCGAAGGTGGTCGCTGTCCCGAAATCCACGACGATCAGGCTTCTCCCGTATTTGTGGTAGGCCGCCACCGCATTCACGATTCGATCCGCGCCCACTTCGGCCGGGGTGTCGGTCAGGATCGGCATCCCCAACTGAATCCCGACGTCGACAACCAAAGGCTCGACGTGAAAGTATTTCTCACAGAGCTCCAGGAGCATGTTCAGCATAGGCGGGACGACGCAGGAGATGGAGACAGCTCCGATGTTTTCCAGGGGAATCGCCCGCGAGGAGAAAAGATTGCGCATGAGGATCCCGTACTCGTCGCTGGTGCGGTCCCGCTCGGTCCAGATGCGCCAGCTGTCCACCAGGCGGGCGCCTTCATAGATCCCCAGGACCGTGTTGGTGTTACCCACGTCGATTACCAAAAGCATTCGGAGGCCTCCCTTTCAAGATTCGAATCTTCCATTCGCAGGCTGACCTCTCCGGCAATGAAGCGATGGGTTTTCCCCCCCCCATCGAGCACCAAAAGAGCCCCCTCGGGATCAAGGCCCAAGGCCTGGCCGGATA
>DASPRR010000023.1:0-4630 GCA_035624375.1 Thermodesulfobacteriota bacterium
GGAACCGTCGTGCGAGACCCGAAATCGGAAGCTGAACCCTGAAATTCGTCGAGCCCCTCCTCCAAGCCAGTTTTTTTTGAGGCAAATTTTCTGCAACGCCGGAGGGCGTATTAAGTTTGACCTTTCCGGTATGCCTGGGTCGTGGCCTGGAGGCAAGGAGCTTCTCAGTAATAAGCATCGGCCCATTGAATTTTGGATTTTGAATTGCGGATTTCGGATTTTTCGGTTTTTCTATTTCAATCCGCTTTCCGCAATCCACATTCCGCAATTTCAGAGGTCCGCCAGGTCCATGAAAGCACCCATTTTATGCCTTGACACTCCGGAAAGCGAAAACCTATAATTTTTTTATCAAGGCTCCCAAGCGATCAGAAGCCCGGAGGAAGGAGGAACAGATGCCGGAACAGAAGATCGGTGAAGTGATCAAGTTTTTTTCCAAGCCCAGCGTGGCGGCCATCAAGGTGACCGACGGCATGCTCAACGTGGGCGATCGGATCAAGTTCAAGGGGCATACCACGGATTTTGAAGACCAGGTCCAGTCCATGCAGGTGGATAATCAACCCGTGGAAAAGGCCGAACCGGGCGCGCTGATCGGGATCAAGGTAAAAGATCGGGTGCGGGAGAAGGACTTGGTCTACAAGATCACGGACTGAGGAAAAACCCATTTCTGCGCCGCCCCTGTCGGTTGAGAACCTGACCCACGTCTACCATCCGGGGACTCCCCTGGAGAAAAGGGCCTTGGAGGGCGTATCCCTCCAGGTTGCGGCGGGGGAATTTTTGGGGATCGTGGGGAAGACGGGCTCGGGAAAGACAACCCTGGCGCAGCATTTTAACGGCCTGCTTAAACCCTCCGCGGGAAACGTCTATGTGGAGGGAAGAAACCTGGCAGACCCCGGAATTTCCTGGCCGGAAATTCGCCGGCGGGTTGGCTTGGTCTTCCAGTATCCCGAGCATCAGCTTTTTGCTGAGACCGTCTTTGAGGATATAGCCTTTGTTCTCGACCAACAGAAATCCTTTTCCCCGGAGGAGATCAAAGAACGGGTTAGACACGTCTGTGGCATGGTTGGCCTCGACTACGATTCTTTCGGCCAGCGGTCTCCTTTCGCGTTGAGCGGCGGGGAAATGCGCCGGGCCGCCCTAGCCGGGGTTCTGGTCCAAGACCCGCCCATCCTGATCCTCGACGAGCCGACAGTGGGGCTGGATGGTCCGGGCAAGAGAGAAGTCCTGCGGCAAATCGGGAATCTCCATCGGCTGGGGAAGACCATTGTCATCGTTTCCCACGCGGTGGAGGACCTTGCCGAGCAGGCGGATCGATTGATGATGATGGAGGAAGGGAGGATCATAGCAAGCGGCGAGCCAAGAGAAGTCTTCGCCCAGCTCGTGGGGATGAAGAAATTCAACTTTCTGGTTCCCCCGGTCTTTCACCTGTGCGAGGATCTCCGGGCCGCAGGATGGACCCTTCCGGACAAGGTCTTCCAGACCGAGGAGGCGCTTTCGGCGATCGACCGGAATTTGAGGGCGGGCCACCACCCCCCCGAGATGGAAAATTAGTCCTCCGCGACTCGCCTCTTTCTCCATGGGCCTCCTGCCCGTAGCCCTTTTATTGCCTCAAAGAGAAAACTTTCGGCTCTGCCGAAGGGCCCATAAAGTTTGACCTTTCCGTCATGCCTGGCACCCGGTCGAAGGCTGCCCTCCGGCGGCCCCCGGTTGAATGCGCTTTGCTAGGTTCCCTGTTTATCAAGCCTCCGGCTCTGCCGCAGGCTATTCCTTCCGAGGCCCGAATCGATCCGTCCGCCTTCTCCCCCTGCATTTCCGCCTGACTGGGGAGGAGATTCCCGCTTGATCGAGGATGATCCGGTCACCGCCGATGACCACGCCCTTTTGAATCTCCCTGCACGCAAGACCCTTTTGAGTACACAGCGGAAGCCAACTCCAAGGATTTTTCCTGAATCTCACGGGGCAGCAGTTCCCTGCCTGGGACCGGAATCGGAGGAGGTGTAAGAATCAGGCGAGTTATTCCGGGGCTAGAGGAGGCAGAGGCCCGCAAGGTGGGACGGAGGATGAAATAATGATTGATAACTATTTGAACTTATGATAATTTCTAATCTTCACATTTCATCGACCAGGGATTCTTGAGGGGCGTAAAAGGATTGCCCATAGAGATTCTTGTTATCTCCATCTTCCAGTGAGGGCAACCTGGATGGGGGATTGCTTTCAGCGTTTTATGATTGGGGAATATCAGGGTCCTCAGTGGACAAAATGTGACGCCTGTCAGCAGATGCTCTACCGGAGGGAAGTGGAGCGCAACCTAATGGTCTGCCCGAAATGCAATTATCATTTCCGAATTTCCGCCGCCTATCGCCTCAATTTGGTGATCGATGAAGGAAGTTTTGAGGAGTTCGATGGGGACCTCGAGCCCATGGACCCTCTGCACTTTAAGGACCGGATGAAATACTCCGAACGGGTCAAGGAAAGCCAACAATCCACCCGGAGAAAGGAAGCCATGGTCGGGGGAAAGGGAGCCATCGAGGGGCAGCCCCTGCTGATGGGAGTCATGGACTTTGAATTCATGGGGGGCTCCATGGGATCGGTGGTGGGCGAAAAAGTGGCCCGCCTAGCCGAGCGGGCAATGGAGGAAGGGTACCCCTTGGTTATGTTCTGCAGCTCCGGAGGAGCCCGCATGCAAGAGGGGATTCTGTCCCTTATGCAAATGGCCAAAACCAGCGCTGCCTTGGCCAGGCTGAAAGAAAAGGGTCTGCCTTATATTTCGGTCCTCACCGACCCAACCACGGGCGGGGTGTCCGCAAGCTTCGCCATGCTGGGGGATGTGATCCTGGCCGAACCCAAGGCCATCATTGGCTTTGCCGGGCAGCGGGTCATCGAGCAGACGATCAAACAGAAATTGCCGGAAGGCTTCCAGCGGTCCGAGTACCTTTTGGAACACGGGATGATCGACTTGATCGTCGAACGGAGAGAGATGAAAAAAGTTCTGGGCCGACTCCTGGCCCTACTGCCGAAGAACAAGAAACCGGCGGGGTAGGACGAAAGGTGCAAAAGGACGGCGAAGAGAAGAGAGATTACCGGGAGTCCCTGGATTATCTTTTCGGTTTGCAGAGATTCGGCATCAAGCTGGGCCTCTCCAATATTATCGCCCTTCTGAAACACCTGGGAAACCCCCATCAGGGTCTGCGGGCGGTCCACATCGCCGGTACCAACGGGAAAGGGTCCACCGCTGCTTTTTTGACTTCCATCCTGGCCCAGGCCGGGTGCCGCGTCGGCCTTTACACCTCTCCTCACTTGATCGACTTCACCGAACGGATTCAAGTAGACGGAATCCCGTTGCCCGAGGGACGGGTGGCCAAGCTCACCGACCGAATCCGAGAGGTGGTCAGGGAGATGGAAAGGAGCGGCGAACTCTGGGCCGATTCATCGGCCTTTCCTCCGGCTAAGGATTTCGACCCGCAAAAGGCGACGATCACTTTTTTTGAATTCACCACGGCCATGGCCTTCCTCCATTTCCGGGAAGAGCAGGTGGATGTGGCTGTCCTGGAAACAGGGATGGGGGGCCGGCTGGATGCAACCAACGCCATCGATCCCCTCCTTTCGCTCATCACTCCCGTCTCCCTTGAGCATCAGCAATACCTGGGAAGAACCCTTCTACAGATCGCTGGGGAGAAGGCGGGGATCATCAAACCCGGGCGCCCCCTTCTTAGCACGGCCCGCCAGCCCCGGGTGATTGACTTCTTCCGGCGGAAATGCCTGGAGCTGGGGGCGCCTTTTTATGCCCACGGAAAGGAGTTTCAGGGAAGGCAGATTGAGCCGCGGCTCATGGATTTTCAGGGGATCGGTCATCGCTGGGACGCTCTTTGCCTCGGCTTGGCCGGGGGCCACCAGGTGCTCAACGCCTCTCTGGCCCTTGCCGCCGCAGAAATCCTCATGGAGAAAGGGTTTCCCATACGTGAGGACTCCGTGAGGAAAGGAGTCGCGGGGACCCAGTGGCCGGGCCGGCTGGAACTGGTGGGGGATTCTCCCCGGGTCCTTCTGGACGGTGCTCACAACCCGGAAGCGTCCCGGGTCCTGAAACAGGCGCTGCAGGAGGAATTCCCCCGCAGACGGCTGATCCTGGTTCTGGGGATCATGGCCGACAAAGACATCCCCAAGATGATGTCCAACCTGATTCCTTTGGCTGATCTGCTGATTTTGTCCCGACCTCACATGGACCGGGCTGCCTCCCTGGAAACCCTGCGAAAGAACGCCTTCACTTGGGGAAAACCGACCCAGGAAGTGGCCGATGTGGGAACCGCCGTCGAAAAGGCCATGGGCAAAGCCGGGAAGGAGGACCTGGTAGTGGTGACCGGCTCTCTCTTCACCGTCGGAGAGGCCCGCGCCCATTTGATACGCAAGGGGTTCATTCAAAGGTAACCCGGACCTGATCCGCGTTTTCTCTTTCACCCCCGACCGAAATTTTATTGTTTAATATTTCTTTTCTATGCGCTATGCTTTTTGCAAAATGCGGTTTCTGATGATTCTTTGCTTTGCCCTGTGCGCCCCTCTTATTTTTCTTTATGCCCTATGTTCTATGTGCTATGCGCTTTTTCTATTCGTTGGTAGGAGGCTCGGATTTCAAACCGGG
>DASPRR010000043.1:0-4428 GCA_035624375.1 Thermodesulfobacteriota bacterium
CCTCATCTTTCCATTTCCCTCCTCCAGGCTCTTTCCAAAGCTTTTTCCGTGAGGATGGAAACCAGTGCCCTTCGATAATCTGCCCGGGACCGGGGAGAGGATTCTTCCGCGGCAATCTCCCCGGCCATGCGGAAATTTTCAGGATTCAAGGCCTGGCCCCGGAGGAAAGATTCTGCCCGATAGGCCTGGAAAGGAACTGGCGCTACCGAGCTCAGGGCCAGGCAGGCGCGAAGGCAGGTTTTTTTATCGGCATCGCTCAGGACCCACGCCCCGACCCCGACCAGGGTCTCATCTATGGCGGTACGTTTCGGCTCCCAGGCATAGGCCCCGCTTCCCTCCGGAACGGGAGCTATAAAAATTTCCACGATAAGCTCATCCTTTTCCAAATGGGTACAAAAAGGTCCCGTGCAGAACTCTTCCAGGCCTACGATTCTCTCTCTCCCTTTTTTCCGCAATCGTAATTTGGCCCCCAGGGACAAGAGGGCCGGGGGCATATCCGCAGAAGGAGAGGCATTGGCGATATTGCCGCCCACCGTGGCGATGTTCCGAATCTGAACGTCGCCGATGGCCAAAGCCGCTTCCCGCAGGATCGAAAGCCTTCCGGAGAATCCGGGGTGGCCGGCAATACGACTCAAGAGGGTCAAGGGGCCGATACGGATTTCTGGATCGGTCTCGATAAAATTGAGTTCTTGAATTCGGAAAAGGCTGATGACGGCTTCCGGGCTCACCTTTTTCTGTTTCATCTGGACGACCAAATCCGTACCCCCCGCCAGGACCTTGGCCCTCTCCCCATATTCATGAAGAAGGTCGAGTGCCTCTTCCAGGGTTGCAGGTTCAAAGTAGGCGAAGGGTTTCATAATTTCATTCTGGTAAACCCCCCGCTTTGCCGGGGGTCCCGCCTGTGTCGGGATTGACAATTCAGGGAAGACTGAGTTGTGGTCCGGGGGCAAGGGTATTGCACGCAAAAAGCATCGGCCGGGTGAGCACTTGGTCCAGACGGTTCACCCAATTTCCGCAAAGATCGGCGGGCCCTGGGGCGACCCGCCGGATCGCCCCTACAAGGGATTGACCCAGCACAAGGTTCAGGTGTTGTGCCCGCCCGTTCCATGGAATCAAAGGCGCCTCATGGTTTTTGCGTGCAATACCCTTGCCCCCGGGCCTGGCACCTAATCAAAGCCACCTTTCGGGGGCGCCAATTTTACTCCTCTTTGAGCGGTTTACTGTTTTTCATACCGCCGGCCCTGCCGGAGGTCATGACTTGCTGACCGCTAAGATGGCCTCCACGATCTTTTGGTAGCCGGTACAGCGGCAAAGGTTGCCGGCGATGGCTCGTTTCACTTCCATTTCGGTCGGTTTGGGATTCTCGTCGAGCAGCGCCTTGGCGGATAGAACCATGCCTGGCGTACAAAAACCGCACTGGATGGCTCCGTGGTCGATGAAGGCTTGCTGAAGGGGATGAAGCGTTCCGTCCGAACCTTCCAGACCCTCGATGGTAGTCACTTCCCGGCCATTCGCCTGGACCGCCAAGGTAATGCAGGACTTGATGGGCCTGCCGTCCAAAAGCACGGTGCAGGTCCCGCATTCTCCCAGGCTGCAACCTTCCTTGGTTCCGGTCAGTTCCAAATCTTCCCGGATCAGCTCCAGCAGGGTGCGCCGGGGTTCCACTTCTTTCTTATACTCCATTCCGTTCACTTTCAGATGAAGTTGAACTTTCATAAGCCCTCTCACTTCTTTCTCTTCTCCACCGCCTCAAAGATTTTTTGCGGGGTAATGGGCAGGGTCCGGATGCGAACCCCAACGGCATCATAAATCGCATTGGCGATCGCCGGCGCCATGGGGGTCATAGCCGGCTCGGCGACTCCCTTGGCCCCAAAGGGTCCCGGGTCCACCGTCTCCACCAGAAAGGTAGTCATCGAAGGCACATCCAAAGCGGTAGGGATACG
The DNA here is from genome assembly GCA_035624375.1 of Thermodesulfobacteriota bacterium. Taxonomy (GTDB): domain Bacteria; phylum Desulfobacterota; class SM23-61; order SM23-61; family SM23-61; genus SM23-61. The sequence goes on from DASPRR010000043.1 coordinate 1,944, forward strand.
GTAATGGAGAAAGTTCGGGCTCAGCATGACTCCTTTTTCATAGCGGACTTCTTCCGAGAGGGCATACCCCATTCCCTGGATCGTCGCCCCCTCGATCTGCCCTTCAGTGGTGATGGGGTTGAGCGCCCGCCCTACGTCATGGGCCGCGGCGATTTTCAGGACTTGCACCTCCCCCGTCTCTTCGTTCACCTCGACTTCCGCGGCCTGCGCTCCAAAGGCATAGGTCCCCGATATATTCCCGTAGCGGGTAGCGTCTGCAAGTTCGGATGCCGGAATGAAAGTCCCTTTCCCCAAGACCGGCGATCCTCCCCGGCGGTAAACCGCGGCGCTGGCCACTTCTCCAAAGGGGAGAAATTTCTGGGGGGAGCCTTTCACAAAGACCTTCCCCTCCCGGCAATCGAGGTCCAAAGGATTGGCCTCGAGCATTTCGGCACCCATTTCGAGGATCTCTTTCTTGGCCTCGGCCGCAGCCAATTTCACTGCGCTCCCGCCGATGAAGGTTCCCCGGTCCCCCCAGGTGCCCAGTCCGAAGGGGGCGATGTCCGTATCCGGGAAGTCAACGGTTACTTCGCTCAAAGGGATTCCCATCTCCTCGGCGCAGATGGCGGCGTATACGGTGAGCAAGCCCTGCCCGACCTCAACTTCCCCGGTAATGACTCTGACCTTACCGCCTTCATCCACCCGCGCATAGGCGGTAGCTCCGTCAAAGAGCGGGAAAAAGGACCGGTTGCCGCAGACGTGACTGGTGGCCGAGATGCCCACGCCCCGGCGGATATTCTTCCGCCCCCTTTTCTCTTTCCAGTCGATAGCCTCGGAGACCTTCTTCAAACAGTCCTTCAGCCCGCAGCTCACGTATTTGAACCCGTGAGCGTTTACGTCCCCGGCTTCGGCGGCATTGCGCAGGCGCAATTCCAGGGCATCCATGCCAATCGCTTCAGCCAATTGGTCCAGCATGGACTCCACGGCAAAGGTGATTTGCGGATTGCCAAAGCCCCGGAAGGCCGAAGTAGGCAACTTGTTGGTATAGACCAGGGTATTTTCGTTGCGGATATTGCGGAGCCGGTAAAGCCCGTCCACCCGGTAGGTCCCTAAGTTCAGGACGCCGGAAGCATACTTGGTGTAGGCACCGTTGTCGGCAAAGATGCGGTGCTCCTTGGCGGTGAGCATTCCATCCTTCCGGACCCCCATCTTCAAGTAAATGACCATGGGAACCCGGGGCATGGAAGTCTGGAACTCTTCGTCCCGCTGGTTTACAATTTTCACCGGCCTTCTGGCTTTCTTCGCCAGGATCGCTGCAGCCAGGTATTGCTTCTGCTCCAATTTCCCGCCGAAGGCTCCACCGATGGCCGTCTGTACGACCCGGAGTTTCCCCATGGGAAGGTCCAAGGCTTCGGCATAGATGAGACGCGACCAAGAAGGGTTCTGGGCAGGGGCGTAGATCGTCAATTTCCTGTTGGAATCCCAAGAGGCAATGCAACCGACCGGCTCCAGGTAGGCATGGATCTGAAGTCCCGTTTCAAACCGTTCCTCCAGGATCAGGTCGGCCTCTCGAAATCCCTTTTCCGGGTCCCCTCGCAAAGTAACCGCGCGGGAGGCTACGTTGTTTTCCACCTCTTCATGAACTCTCGGAGCGCCCGGCGCCATCGCTTCTTCGGGATGAAACACCGCAGGCAATTCTTCGTATTCCACCCGGATCAAGGATAAGGCCTCCAGGGCGGTCTCCTCGTCAGTAGCGGCAACGGCGGCCACCTCGTCCCCCACGTATCGCACCTTATTCTTGGCAAAGATCAGTTCATCCTTCACCCCGGAGCGGTAACCCCCAAATTTTTTATCCGGTGTATCCGCAGCCGTGGCCACGGCCCGCACGCCCATCAGCTTTTCGGCCCGGCTCGCGTCTATGTGAAGAATCCGGGCATGAGGGTAAGGGCTATGGAGAATCTTGCCATAAAGCATCCCGGGAAATTTCAGGTCGTTGATGTATTTGGCCCGCCCCGTGGCTTTGTCCTTGCCGTCGATCCGACCATAGCGGGTCCCCACTACGGAAAAATCAGCCATTGCCCCTCCTTGCCAGGAAAGCCCATCCTAAGCAGTCCAAATTGAAAAGATGTATACTTTTAAAAAATTCCTCTAAACGCGATGCTCTTCACTCAAGTTCTCACCGTTCATCCTGAGCCCTTCGATTCGCCGTTCGTCCTGAGCTTGTCGAAGGACGAACGGCACGCTCAGGCCTTGCTTGTCGAAGGGTACATCGCTAGGCCGTTCATGCTTCGACAAGCTCAGCACGAACGGCTTAGTCTTCAGCATCCATACAATTATGGACTGATCAGTAAGCCTGCCAGGCCTTCTTTAAAGCCTGGAAGACCAGGCTGGCAGTTATTTCTCTCGTAAAGCGGTCCATCCGTCCCGATTTGGAAATTTGAAGAGCCTCTTGGCTGGCCTGCCGGGCGCAGTCCTGCAGCATCGGTTCGGTGATCCTCTGCCCAAT
>DASPRR010000397.1:0-4605 GCA_035624375.1 Thermodesulfobacteriota bacterium
CGCTGGACAGCGCCCTTGGCGGTTAAAACCCCAAGCCCGTCTTCCAGGACCATGTGCCGGACGCCCTTGGTCACTCTTCCTTTCCCTTCCAGGCTGGTCAGGGCCATTCCGCCGCGGCCCACGGAGATCATTCCGAAGATGGCGAAAGTACTGTTGAGGATGTTGAGGGTCGTTTCCAATCCCCCGTGACGCAGAAAGCCCACCACCAGGGCGGCTCCCACTTTATCGGTCAGTTTTCCTCGATGGGCGTTTCCGTAAACGAAAACCCGCATCCGATCGATCATATTGGCCATCAGGCCTGACATCCGTCCGATGTGCACTGGGCTGGCCAGGATGACCGCGTCCGCTCGCAGGAGGGCCGGATAGATTTCATCCATCCCATCCGGGAGGGCGCAGAATTTATCGGGGGTCTGGTTTTTAATGCACCAGTTGCAGTGGCTGCAGCCCTCGATCTTCAGCCCGGAAAGGTGAAAAATTTCGGTTTGAATCTCCGGATCGGAAGAAGTAACACCCAGGGCTTCCTTCAAGAGCGCCTCGGTGTTGCCCTCCCTCACCGGACTTCCGGCAATCCCTAAAATTTGGATCATAAGTCAGCCTCCAGCTTATTGCGATCGGCGGTCAGCATTCAGCAGTCAGCCGTCCGCGAATATTGGTTTTTAAATCTGTGCTGAAAGCTGATAGCTGAGTGCTGATAGCTATTTTTCCTACCATAAAGCGGCCGGAGAATCAAGAATGGTCGTTGTCTTGAGGCACTTTCTTTATATGAAATTCTTGACTTCAATGGGAGAAAAAAATATAGTGAATCCATCTTCCTGCGCTGTCTCTTCAACGCCCCCGCGAGGTGATGCACGATGGCCCTGAACTTTGACCTCACCGAAGAGCAGAACCTGTTGCGACAGGCCGTCCGGGACTTCGCCGAAAAGGAAATCGCCCCTCTAGCCGAGGAACTGGATGAAAAAGAAGAATTTTCGGTTGAGTTAACCCTCAAGATGGGAGACCTGGGCCTCCTGGGTTGTTTTGTACCGGAGAAATACGGCGGCTCCAATATGGGCTATATATCCTATATCATCGCCGTAGAAGAGCTGGCGCGGGTCGACGGGTCGCAGGCCGCCACAATTGCAGCGGGGAATTCGTTGGGGATCGGTCCCATCTACTATTACGGCAGCGAAGAACAGAAGGAGGAGTGGCTTCCCCGGCTCTGCTCCGGAAAGATGCTGGCCGCCTTTGGGCTCACCGAACCCGCTGCCGGGTCAGATGCCGGGGGTTCGAAGACCCGGGCCGAACTGCGGGGAGATCACTGGATCATTAATGGGTCAAAAATTTTTATCACCAACTCGGCTAATTCGCTAACTGGCGTAATCGTAGTCCAGGCCATCACCGGGCAAAAAGAGGATGGAAAAAGGGAGCTGAGCTGTTTGCTGGTACCCAAGGAGGCTCCTGGTTTCATTGCGCGGGAGATGAAGAAGAAGATGATGTGGCGCTCTTCCAACACGGGAGAACTCTTCTTCGACGACTGCGCCATTCCTCGGAACGACCTTCTGGGAAAAAGGGGAGACGGATTTCATCAAATGCTGGCCATCCTAGACGGGGGGCGGCTTTCCATCGGGGCCATGGGCCTTGGCGGGGCGCAGGGCGCCTTTGAGATGGGCCTGCATTACGCCAACACGCGGGTCCAGTTCGGGCGTCCCATCTCCTCCTTCCAGATTAATGCCTTTAAGCTCGCCGACATGGCCATGGAGATCGAGCTGGCCCGAAACCTCCTCTATAAAGCCTGCTGGCTGAGGGAGAATACCCGTCCCTTCGGCAAAGAAGCGGCCATGGCCAAACTTTACTGCTCGGAAGTTATGGGCCGCTGCGTCAACCATGCCGTTCAGCTCCATGGCGGGTACGGTCTGATGAAGGAATATAAGATCGAGCGCTTTTACCGCGATCACAAGCTTTTGGAAATCGGCGAAGGGACCTCCGAAATCCAGCGCATCGTCATCGCCCGCAACATCGGAGTGGCCGGAAGGGCGATTTAAGAAGTTAATCCTGGTTATCCGCAGATTACGCAAAGATATGGAGGTATCTTGTCCGCGGTTGATTCTGGAAGGAGGGGGAAATGAAGAGAATAAAAGGAAGAAAAGCAGCCTCTGGCGAGAAAATAGAAAAGGAATTCCAGCGCCGGCAAGAAGATCATCCAGACCTGCTCACTGATCCTTCCCATCATCGGGTTCCGATGCCCCCGCCCAAGGGTCCTTCCAGGCAGACCCTCGGGTCGCGGATCCACGAGGCTCGCCAGCTCCGCGGCCTCACCCTCCAGGACCTGAGCAGCCGGACCGGAATCAGTCTGGAAACCCTTGAAAAGGTCGAAGCCAACAAAATGATTCCCCCTTTGGGCGAACTGATTAAGGTGGGGAAAGCTTTGGAGATGAAGATGGGATATTTCATCTCCCCGGGTGTGGAAAAACCGATGACCGTTGTGCACTCCGACAAACGCCCGGTAGTCTCCCGTCATGGAAAAAAGAAGAGCGAGCAATACGGGTATTTCTATGAATCCCTGGCTCCGGAAAAGGCGGACCGCTTCATGGAGCCCTTCCTGATCACCATGATCCCCAGCGAGGTGAAGGAGCTTTCCAGCCATGACGGCCAGGAATTTATCTTCGTCCTGGAAGGGGAGATGAGAGCCCAGGTGGGGGACCAGGTGGAAATCCTAAAGGCGGGCGATGCCGTCTATTACGACTCCAGCCATCCCCACCTGGTAAAGTGCCATGGGGATAAACCGGCGAAAATCCTTGCCGTCCTCTACACCGGGTCCAAGTAACGTCTTTCTCCCTTTTAATGGGCACTTAGACAAACTGAATCATAACTAACCACCCAGCCGATTAACTTGGAGAGGGAGGTGGATTAAATTGTCCAAGCCTGGTCTTCGGAATTTTGAAACCAGGCTTTTATTTTTCAAAAAAGGAGGGCTTCCCATGGCTAAAGGAATCGCATTGAATCTAGGTTTGAATTCAGTGGACCCGAAACATTACGGTGGATGGTCCGGAGAACTGAATGCCTGCGAGGCGGATGCGGAGGACATGGCCAGCATCGCCAAAGCGAAGAAGTTTCAGGTAACGAAACTATTGACCAAAGCGGCCACACGGGCGCGGGTTTTGGCTCAGATCACCAAAGCCGCTCTTACCCTGAAATCCGGGGACATCTTCATGCTCAGCTATTCCGGACACGGCGGCCAGCTGCCGGACATCAACAACGACGAGCCTGACGCGGAAGACGAAACCTGGTGCCTCTACGACGGTGAATTGGTGGACGACGAACTGTATGCCTTATGGAGAAAATTTGCTCCCGGAGTTCGCATCCTGGTCTTCTCCGACAGCTGCCACAGCGGAACGGTGACCAAGCTGGCCTACTACCAGGGGACCGTCAGCCTGCGGACTGGAGCGGTCGGCTCGAAAGAAGTCCACTACCGGGCCATGCCCCCCGATGTAGCCCTCCGCACCTACCGGCAGAACAAGGCCTTCTATGACCGGATTTTGAAGGCCAAAGTTCCCGAAGAAAAACAACCGGCGGTGAAGGCTACGGTTCTCCTCATATCCGGCTGCCAGGACAACCAGCTTTCTTCGGATGGAGACTTCAACGGTCTCTTCACGGCTCAGCTCCTGAAGGTATGGAAAAACGGCGCCTTCAAGGGAGACTACAAGACGTTTTATAAGATGATCGTCAAGCGGATGCCTCCTGACCAGACCCCCAACTATTTCAAGGTCGGAGCCGCGAATCCCAAATTCGAGAGTCAGAAGCCGTTCACAATTTAGAGCCCGTAGCCCTCCTGTCACCGTTCACCCTGAGCTTGTCGAAGGGTGCGTCGCTAAGCCGTTCATGCTTCGACAAGCGTTCGACTGAGCTCACGCCGAAGGCTCAGCACGAACGGCTTAGCCCTCAGCGTCCATACAATTATGGACCGATTAGTAAACCTGGACCTCATTTGGCCTGAAGGGTACCGGAGCGATCCGGGAAATCACTTCTCATCTCTGCCTCCTTTTTCACAGGTGTCACGACTCTTTTTGAGGACATCAAAATGGCCTTTGAAAAAATTCGAAAAGGAGGAGTCTCATGGCCGGAAAACATGGGCACGAAGACAAGGTTCTGAACTGCATCGGCTCTCGGGAGAAGGAAAAGGACTGGATGTTCGAAAATGCCAGGGATGCCGGCTTATTGGATACCCGGCGGAAAATTCCTCCAGAGAAGGACCTGCGGGAAAAATGGTGGGGAGTGGGGGACCAGAAGAAGACCGGGTCCTGCGTGGGCTGGGCTCTGGCCGATTCGGTCTTGCGGTGGCATTTCGTCAAAGCTGATTGGTTGCCCAGGAATGAAATGCTTTCCCCGAGGTTCATCTGGATGGCCTCCAAAGAGACCGACGATTTCATCTCCCAGCCCACGACCTTCATCGAGGCCGAGGGGACCAGCCTGAAGGCGGCCCTGGATATTGCTCGGAAGTTTGGGGTCGTGGGGGATTCTATTCTTCCCTTCAGCTCGGAAAAGCTATATCCGGGGGAGGCCAAGACCTTCTATGCCATAGCCTCCAAGCTCAAAATCGCCAGCTACTTCAACCTGGGCCTCGAACTG
>DASPRR010000082.1:0-21825 GCA_035624375.1 Thermodesulfobacteriota bacterium
AGGGAATCCCTTTTTCGGGTTCTGAGGAGCTGGTGGGCGAAGGCTTTTTCGCCTCCGCCGGTGGTGGAGAAGGAGGTTCGGCCGCCGGAGGAGCGGTTTTGATGGTGAGGATAGTCCAGCCGATCCAGAATCCCATGGCCAGAATTCCCAGGCACCCGATCATGACCGGGATCGCCAGGGCCCAATAGCTCTGGGCCGAAATCCCCCAGAGGAAGATCCCTGCGGCAAGGACCATGGCGACGCAGAAAAAACCACTCCAAATCCGAGAGGTATCCGCCATTTCAGGAACTCCTTTCTTTTTCCGGGAGAGGGTCGTGCGGCCTGCCTACAAGGATCAGGACGTCGCTCCAATCCGGTACCCAGTTGGCGATTTTATCTAGCCCGCGAAGAAGAATCAAGGCCATCGGTTGAGGAATCCGTTGGAGAAAGCTCGACCACCGGGGAAATCCCCACAGGAGGGAAACTCCTCGGATGGATTCCATCCGCAGATATTTTTTGGCCAAACCCAAGATCGTGGGATAGTCGAATTTATGAGTGTGGTCCGGGGGAACTTCCCAGATATGAGGCGGGGGGATCTCCCGGCGCCAGACCTTCTGAACGAACCGATTGAGCCCGCGCGAGAGAAAACAACTGAGGCTCTCATAATTGGCCACCGAGATAACCACTTTTCCCCCGGCCGAAGCCACCCGCGACATTTCCGCAACCGCTCGGTCGGGGTTTAGAAAATGATCGATGGCTCCCTTGCATACCACCCGATGGAAAGAATGGCCGGCAAAGGGAAGGGTTTCCGCCAGGCTGCTGACCAGGCAGACTCTCTCCTCTTCTTTGGCCAGCCCTTCCCTCGCTTTCCGCAGCATGATCCTGGAGGGCTCGCACCCAAAGAGGATTCCCCCTTTCCGGGCAAGGGCAGCGGCGTCGAGGGCCCGCCCGCAACCCACGTCCAGGGCCCGGTAATCAAATTCCCCCTCGGCGGCCTTCAGGGTCTCCTCCGTCATCCGTTGAAATACGAATTCCGTGTCCGGAGAAAGGACAGGGGGCAGAATCCCTTCATCGTCCCAGTCCAAATCGACCTGGGGTCGCTCCCCCCCATCCTTATGATTCATGGGTGGATTCCCCCGGGAAACCCTTAGAGGAGCGGGCTCTGGCCCAGGCCAATTCCACGATCCGGCCGATCAATTCGGGATAGGCCAGGCCAGCGGCTTTCGCCGACCGGGGCATGCCTGCATCGGGGGAAATGTCCGGATTGGCGTTGATCTCCAACACGTAGGGGGTTCCATCCGGACTGAGACGGATGTCCACCCGGCCATAGTCCCGGCACTCCATGGCCCGGTAAGCCTGAAGGGCGACCTCTCGAACACGCTTTTCCAATTTCATCGGAAGGGGGGCTGGACAAAGAGGGATGGTATGATGAAACTCCGGGCTGTCCTCCACCCACTTGGCTTCGTAGCCGCAGATTTTCGGAAGGCCCTTGGGAAGGGTGGAAAAATCGATCTCCGAGATGGGAAGGACCTGGGCAGCCTCATTTCCCAGGATGGACACGTTCAATTCCCGGCCCGCGATATATTCCTCCACCAGGGCCGGCTGATGATGGAGCCGATGGACCTTGGCCACTTTTGAAAGGAGGGAGGGAAGATTCCGGGCAATGGCGTCGTTGCCGATCCCCAGGCTTGCATCTTCCCGCAGGGGCTTGACAAAGAGGGGCTTTTTCAGGCGGGAAGTGGAAACTCTTTCCCCGGGAGGCCAAATGATGTAACGGGGGGTCGGGATTCCGTAGTGGCCTAAGATGGATTTGGTCTTCCCTTTATCCTGGGAGAGACCCAGGACGAGAGCAGAGGACCCCGTGAATGGAATAGGTAAGAGCTCCAGCAGGGCAGCCACGTTCATCTCCAGCCGGGTCTGACCGTGGAATTCTTCGCAGAGGTTAAAAATGAGTTCAGCCCCAGACCGCAGTATCTTGCTCACCAAGGGGGAGAGTTCATCTTCCATTTTCAAGACCTTGATGGTGTAGCCCAGGGAGAGAAGTGATTCCTTCACCGCCTGGAGACGGGAAAGGACAGATTTGGGTCCGAAGATATCGACCGATCCATCGGGGAGAAAAGGATGGGGAAGGCTGTAGAGAATAAGGATCGAACGTCGATTCATGCTTTCAACCCCACCCTCCGGCAGGCGATGTCCAGGACGCGGTTAATGAGCTCCTCGTAAGTCAGACCGGCCGTGCGGGCGGCTTTAGGGAAACAGGAATTGGCATCCGGGTTGGGAAGAATCCCGGGAAGGGGATTGAGTTCCAGGATGTTCGGATTTCCCAAGGCATCCAGGCGGACGTCGATGCGGCACCAATCCCGCACCCCCAGGGCGACGTACGCCGCCCGGCATACCGACTCAATCCTCCTGCGCAGGGATATTGGAATCCGGGCCGGACAGGCGAAAATTTCCAAGGGATTTTCCACCGTGTCCCAGACCCATTTGGCCTCATAGGAGTAAATCGGGTTGATGTGCGACGGAAGTTCCTCAAACTGGACCTCCACAATGGGCAAAACTTCGACCTGGGGCCCGTTTCCCAGCAGGGCAACGGTAAACTCCCTTCCGGGAAGGAACTTTTCCACCAGGGCGGGCTGCCGGTACTCATTCAGAACTCGGCGGACCTCTTCTTTCAGCCGCCGGGAGTTGCGGACCAAGGAGCTGTTCTGGATTCCCTTGCTGGACCCCTCCCGTAGGGGCTTTACGATGAGGGGGAAAGGAGGAAATTCAACCTTCTTCTTTAACTCCGGGACGACCACGAAGGGAGCGTTGGGGACCCCGAAGTAACTGAGGGCTACTTTGGCCATGGCTTTGTCCAGGCAGACGGCCAGGGTCAGAGGGTCCGAGCCGGTGTAGGGTAGGCGGAGCATCTCCAGCATAGCCGGGATCTGGGACTCCCGGCTTGCCCCAAAAATCCCTTCGGCCATGTTGAAGACGATATCCGGGCGGGTTTCCCGGAATTTTTCGAAAGCCCCTTCATCGCCCTCGATGGGAATGACTTCATGCCTGCGGGCCAGAGCCGAATGGACCGCCCCGATGGTCTCCTCATCGTCCCACTCGGCGTACAAGTCAGCCGGGGTGGATTCATCGGCCTGTTTTTTCAGGTTGTAGCAAAAGCCCACTCTCATCGCCTTTCCTCCAGCCTGGCTCAGAAGAGAAAGACCGCCGCAGCCACCACCGTGGACCAGCCGGTCTTCACGATGTTGGACTGGGTGACGTTGCTGGACCGAACGATCTTATCGCTGATGCGGTAGATCTCTTTTCTCTCGTCCCAGCTCTTGTCCTCATGGAATTCGATGCCCAGGGTGGAGGCCAGCATGGCCGCAGCCAGGTCCTCGGCGTAATCCCCCGCTTCTTTTTCGGTCTGCCCATAGGCATGGTGCTCGCTCAGGTACCCGTACTGGTTGCGGTCCGAGGGGATGGCGCAGCCAATGGAGGCGGCAATCAGGCGGCGCGGCTCATTGGTGCTGCACCTGGCCAGAACGCAGAAAGTGATCCCTCCCGGGGTCAGCTCCTTGAGCCCTTGCGTGCGGGAGATGATCTTGCAGCGAGGGGGAAGAATGCTGGAGACATGGACCAAGTTGCATTTCTCAATGCCCGCATCCCGCAGGGCAAACTCGAAGGAGCGGAGTTCTTCCTTGTGCGTGCCGACCCCCTTGGTGAAGAATAGCTTTCGAGGGACTAGGGGTTCCAATTCCTATCTCCTTTGTTGCTAAAATCTTTTTCCCCGGCGGAATGAAGGAACAAAGACCTCGCCCAGAAAACGGTAGATCAGCTTGGCCGCCAGGAAGTCGGGAGCGATCAGCCCGGGAATGGGGGTAAGCTCCACCACGTCGAAGCCAACCACCTTCTTCATGCCAGCCACCAGTCGCAGAAGGTTGGTGAGGGACTTCCAGTCCAACCCTCCCGGCTCGGGGGTTCCCACCGCGGGCATGATGGCCGGGTCGAGGACATCCAGGTCGATGGTCACATACACCTCCGGGAGGAGAGAGCCGCAGACTTCCTCCTGCCAATCGGGGGTCTGCGCCAGATGATGCCAGAAAAAGGTTTTCACCTTTCCTTTTCGGAGGTAGAGATGTTCATCCTGGGTGAGGCTCCGGATTCCCACCTGAACCAGCGGCCCGATCTCGGTCAGGCGCCGGCCCGCGCAGGCATGGCTGAAAGAAGTTCCCTGGTAAGACTCCCGCAGGTCCGCATGGGCGTCGAGCTGAAGAAAGGAAATCCGGGGATGTTTCTTTTTCAGGGCCCGGGCCGCTCCCAGGGTGAGGGAATGCTCCCCACCGATGAGCACAGGAAATTTGCCCGCCCGGACCACCTTTTGGACATACTTTTCCACCAGCGCGATCATCCCCTGGGGACCGGTGGCCACCGCCTCCAGGGAGTCCAGGGTATGAAACCCCACCCGGTAGGTTTCCTGCTCCAGCACCTCGTCGAATAGTTCCAGATGGGTGGATGCCTCCAGGATGGCCAGGGGGCCCCGACGGGAGCCGGGCAGGTAGGTGCTGGTAAGGTCATAAGGAACCGGGAGGAAGACTACCCGGGATTTCTCCCACCTGCATTGGTCGTGAGGAAGGCCCCCGAAATTAAATGGAACGGTGGAAAACTTCCCGGTCATCTCCTCCTCCCGGAGAGAAATTCATTTTTATCGATTCTAAAAATTACTTAAAAAAAATTCTTTCGTCAAGAAATATAATTATGAAAGCGATCTTTTTTATTCCTGTTCATGGTTTCCCTGCTTTTTCTTTGGCCGAGTCTCACGGTCCTGAAGGTATGCGGGGGCAGGTCACCTTTCGATTCCTTGACTTCCGCCGGCAAACCTGTTAAGGTTCGCTCAAAAAAATCAGAGGAGCAGTCATGATTCCCCGGTATACCCGCAAGAGAATGGCCGATGTTTGGGAAGCGGAGAATCGGTTTCGAAAATGGCTTCAGATCGAAGTCTCGGCCTGCGAAGCCATGAGTAAATTGGGGCTGGTCCCGGCGGCAGCGCTAAAAGAGGTCCGCAAGAAAGCCGGATTCGATGTGGCCCGGATCGAAGAGGTGGAAAAAATCGTAAAACACGACGTCATTGCCTTCCTGACCGTGGTTAGCGAAAGGGTAGGACCGGCGGCCCGCTACCTCCATCTGGGCATGACCTCCTCGGATGTTTTGGACACCTCCTTTGCCATGCAGCTGGTGGAAGCCTGCGGAATTCTGGAAGAGGACCTCAGGGCTCTTCTGGCCGTGCTGAAGAAAAGGGCTTTGCAGCACCGACATACTCCGATCATCGGACGAACCCATGGGATGCACGCCGAGCCCACGACCTTCGGCCTCAAGCTGGCCCTATGGTACGCGGAGATGGAAAGGAACCTGGAACGGCTGGAGAGGGCCAAAGAGCGAGTGGCTTATGGAAAGGTCTCCGGAGCCGTGGGAACCTTCGCCCACTTGCCCCCGTCAGTGGAAGCCTACGTGTGCAAAAGGTGCGGCCTGAAGCCCGCGCCCATCAGCAACCAGATCATCCAGCGGGACCGCCACGCCGAATTTTTCACAACCCTGGCCCTGATCGGAAGCTCCATCGAGAAGATCGCCGTGGAGATCCGCCACCTGCAGCGGACGGAAGTTGCCGAGGCTGAGGAACCCTTTACGGCCGGCCAGAAAGGATCTTCCGCCATGCCGCACAAGAGAAACCCGATCGCCTCGGAAAACCTGGCCGGTCTCTCGCGGGTGCTTCGCGGGAATGCTTTGGCGGCCATGGAAAACGTGGTCCTCTGGCACGAGCGGGACATCAGCCACTCCTCCGTGGAGCGGGTGATCGGCCCGGACAGCACGACTCTGCTAGATTACATGCTGAATCGTCTAACCCACCTGATTGCCAATTTGGTCGTGTATCCCCAAAACATGAAGGCGAATCTGGAAAAGAGCAGGGGCTTGGTTTTTTCGGAAGGAATCCTCCTCCGACTGGTTCAAAAGGGTCTGACCCGAGAAGAGAGCTATGCTTTGGTGCAGAAGGCCGCCTTCAAGGCGCTAAAGGCAAAACGGAATTTTGAAACCATCCTGATTCGTGATCGCGCCATTCTTCGGTATCTAAAACCCGCAGAGATCAAGGAGTCCTTGAACCTTGCCCATACGCTTCGCCATGCCGATGAAATTTTCCGGAGAGTTTTTGTGAAAAGAAAATAGATAAGGTTTTTCGAAAGAATAAGAAAGGGGAGGCCTGGCAGCCTCCCTTTTTTTATTCCGCGCTCCCTTGGTCATCTTTTTCCCCAAGGAACGAAGGGATATACGAGGTTGGCGGTTTTTCCCTCGAAGGGGTAGACGACTTCCATTTTCCCCTTGAGGACCTGGACCGCAGCACTGTGGATTTCGGTGTTCTGCCCGGCTTTGTTCCACGCCATGGGTCCCCAAACGGTGGTGACCTTCATGTTGCGCAGGGTCTCGGTGACCTTGTCCACATCCATGGATTGGGCCTTTTCAATAGCCAACTGCAGGACGTAGCCGGCCACGCTCGCCGATGTGGGATGGTAGCTGGGCTCGTAGCCGAAGCGCGCCTTCATCTTCTGAGCGTATTCCTTGGCCGTACCGAAGAAGTCGTCCTTCCAGGGGGAGTAAGGGGTCCACCACTCGCAGCCCATCACGTACTCGGCGTCCCTGCCGAGGTTTTCCACGAAAGCCGGGAGCTGGGGTCCTACGGAAAGGCCGATCATTTTCACATCGAAATTCTGTTCCTTCATCTGCTTGGTAATCAGGAGCCCATCATTGAAGTAGGTTCCGCCCAGGAGAAAGTCGGGCTTTCTGTTCTTGGCTTCGAGGAGAATGGAGGAAAGGTCTTTCACATCCTTGGGGTATTTCCCCTCATAGACGACCTGCAGGCCTCTTTCCTTGGCGTAAGCGGCCGCCCCCTTCCCGCAGTATTCCGGGAAGGCATCATCGGCCCAGATCACCGCGGCGGTTTTTACCGGAGGATTGATTTTCTGGGACAGATCGACCACCGGGCGAAGGTAGTAGGTGGCCGGGGGGAGAATGGAGATAATGTATTTGAATCCCCGTTCGTAAATGTTGACGGCGTTAGCCTGGCAGGCCACGGTGAGGACCCGGTATTTCTCGCCGATGGCGCTGGTGGCCAGGGTAATTCCGCTGCCGTAGGGGCCCAGGATGAATTTAACCTTGTCTTCGGTGATCAGCTTTTCGGTCAGCTTGGCGCCGGTCTGGGGGTCGCTCTTGTCGTCATAGAAGACGATCTCCACCCTGTAACGGTCGGGCCCGACTTTGATGCCACCCTTTTGATTCACCATCTCCATCCACAGGGTATATCCATCCTTGACGTACCCTCCTTCTTTGGCCAGGCGCCCGGTGATGCATACCGAAGCCCCCAACTTCAGGGTTTTTTCGGCCCCGAGAGCCGACCCCGGGATCCATACGATGGCCAGGATTAGAGCCGTTACTGTGAACCAGACGTTCTTCTTCATACGTTCCTCCTTGGTGTTGGTTGGTTTCTATCTCGTTGAGTCATGGTTGGGTTGTGACTCATTCCGCAGGGTTTCGTTTCCGCCCGGGTCTCCTCTGGAGGGCGGAATCAGATCCCCAGGTACGCTTCGCGAATTCGGTTGTCGGCGAGCAACCTTGGCGAAGTGTCTTCGGCCACGATCTTGCCGGTTTCGATGATATATCCCCGTGATGCGAGTTCGAAAGCGATTTGCACATCCTGCTCCACGAGGAAGATAGAAATTTGGCCGGTTTGATGGACCTCCCGGATGGCCGCCACCAGGCGGTCCACCATGACCGGGGCCAGGCCCAGGGAAAGCTCATCCACCAGGAGCAGCTTGGGGTCGGCCAACAGGCCCCGGGCCAGGGCGCACATCTGCTGCTCCCCCCCGGAGAGCGTCCCGGCCTGCTGGGTCCGGCGTTCTTTGAGACGGGGGAATAAATTATACACCCATTCCAGGGATTTCTGGATGCCGTCCACGTCCGCGCGGGTGTAAGCGCCCATGAGGATGTTCTCTTCCACGCTCATCCAGTAAAAGATTTCCCGGCCTTCGGGAACGAGGGAGATCCCTAAGGGGACTCTTTTCGAAGGGGGCAGCGGGGAAACTTCCTTTCCGAAAAATTGAATATTTCCCGAAATGGGCTTCAAGATTCCGATGATTCCCTTCATCAGGGTCGACTTCCCGGCCCCGTTCGATCCGGCAAGGGCGACCACTTCCTTCTCCGCGATGCGCAAATGGATATCCCACAGGACCTGGATGTCCCCATAACCGAGATTGAGACTTTGAATTTCGAGCATCATGTTTCCGAGCCCTTTCGTGCCTTGGCATACCTCTCCCCCAGATAGGCTTCGATTACCCGGGGGTCTTTCACCACTTCCTGCGGGGAGCCGTCGGCGATCTTGCCCCCGTGATGAAGGACGGTGACGCGATGGCAAAGCGTCATAACCGCTTTCATGACGTGCTCGATCACCAGAAGGCTGATTTTCAACTCCTCGTTGATCCGCCTCACCAGGGCGATCATTTCCTCAATGTCTTTGGTGTTGAGGCCGGCCATGACTTCATCGAGCATCAAAACCTCGGGGTTCATGGCCAGGGCTTTCGCCAAATCCATCCTTTTCCGGAAGGATATGTTGATCTGGTCCACTCCGGCGTTGCGGTAATCCTGGAGGTGGACGAAATCGATCCACCGGTCCGCTTCCCGGAAAGCCTCCTTGGTGCTTCGCCCCGCTCCGTTTTTACCGAAGAGGGCGCCGACGACCACGTTCTCCCGTAGGGACATTCCCGGGAAGGGCTGGACGATTTGGAACGTGCGGGCGATCCCCAGGCGGCTGACCTTAGCCGGTTTCAAACCGGTTATGGGCGTCCCCTTGAAGGAGATCTCCCCCTCGGTTAGCGGGTAGGTTCCGGTTACGAGATTGACCAAAGTGGTTTTCCCAGCCCCGTTGGGTCCGATCAGGCCCAGGATTTCCCCTTCCCGAACCTGAAAATCCACCGCGTCAACCGCTTTGAGAGCCCCAAAAGCGCGGGTGACGTCTTTTCCTTCTAAGAGAGCCATAAGGTCCTCAGACGGCTTGGTTTTTGATGTTGTTCCAGATGGCGGCCAGCGAAAATTTCTTGCGGAAGAATTCCATGATTCCGCGGGGCATCAGAATGACAATGGCCACCATGATGATCCCCAGAATCAGCATGTGGACGGTCAAGAACTTTCCCCAGACGGTCTCGGAGATCAGTTCGATTAAAAAGGCCCCCAGAACCGGGCCGAGAACGGTTCCGGCCCCTCCCAGCATCATCATAACGAAAGCCTTGACCGCGATCATGATGTCGAAGACCGTGGCCGGTTCGATAAAGCTGAACCAGTAAGCGAAAACCCCTCCGGTGATCCCGGTGATGAAGGCCGAAATGGCCCAGGCGACAATTTTGCACCGGGGGGCGAAGATTCCGGAGGCTTCGGCTGCGCCCTCATTTTCCCGGATGGCCCGGAGGGCATATCCCAGCCGGCTTCGGGCGATCCCGTAATTAACCAGAACGGTGAAGGCCAGGAGGCCGAACATGATGAAATAGATCATTACGTAAAAGGTGTTGATCTCCATTTGGGGAAGGGGCAGGGTGATCCCCTTGCCGCCGCCGGTGAAGCTCCCCCAGTCCAGCGCAATTTGTTCCGTCGCCCGGTTGATCCCCAGGGTTGCGATGGCGAAATAATGCCCCCGGAGTCTCAAGATGGGGATCCCGAGCAGAATGGCGTAAATGGATGCGAGCACCCCCCCGACAATCGCCCCAACCCACCAATACAAGCCAACCCGGAGCATGAGCATGGCGGTTGTATAGGCCCCGATCCCGAAAAAGACGATATTGCCGAAAGCCGCGTACCCGGCAAAACCAGCGATGATGTTGAGGGCCGCGGTGATGATCGCGTACATGAAAATCGAGGTTATGACCCGAATCCAGTATCCTTCCAGGAAAAAGGGAAGGACGATCAATCCCAGAACGGCGATCAAACCGAAAATCAAAAGAATCTTTTTCTGACCTCCCACCGAATCTTCTCCTTGCTTGAAACTTGGTTCAAGGTTCAATTTGGTTTAAATTTGAGGGATTTAAGGCACTTAAGGCATTTTTATTATTTGTATTTCGACCCCACGATTCCTTTGGGGAGGAAAATCAGGACCAGGATCATGATGATCGCACTGATAGCCTCCTGGAACCCCGTGCCGAAGATGCTGGCGCCCGTGGTTTCCACCACCCCCAGCAAAAGTCCCCCGAATATCGCTCCCCAGACGTTTCCCAACCCTCCCAGAACGCAGATGATAAAGGCTTTCATGATGAAAAACCCCCCTTCGAAGGGGGTGAAGGATTGGATGGTCGAAATCAGCGAACCGCAGGCGCCGGCCAGCGCCGCGCTGATTCCCAAGGTAATGGAATATACTTTGGCCACATCCACCCCGACGATTTGGGCGGCCTGGCGGTTCTGGGAAGTCGCCCGGATGGCGTTCCCGGTCCTTGTTTTGCTCAGGAAAAGCTGGAGCAGGGCGGTGAGAAGGATGCAGATAACCAGGATGGCCAAACGGACATAGGGAATGACCAGGGACCCGATCTGGAAAGAGGAACCCGAATAAGACGGAGTGAGGGAACGATAATCACCGGTGAAAATCATGAGCAAGGCGTTGATGATGACCAGGTCGAGACCGAAGGTGAGAATAAGGCTGAGAAAGATCCCGACTTTGACCACCAAATTGAGCAGATATTTCTGCGCCCCGTACCCGATAATGAAAAGGATCGCCATGGAGATCGGCAGGCTGAGAAAGGGATCCAACCCGAAAGCCTTGAAACAGGCGAAGGTGACGAAGGCGCCGACGACGATCATCGTTCCGTGGGCTACGTTGATTACGTCCATGACGCCCCAGGCCAAAGAAAAGCCCACGGCGATATTCACATAGATGGCGCCCAAGAAAATTCCATTCAAGAGGATTTGCAGGCTCAAGGCACGTTCACCTTGTTGCGCTTCGCCGGGAGGATTGGCGGGCAAGTCGGGTTCGCGGAATATCCGGAAACAACCTCCCTCGTTTTCTGGAAAAACCAGGGAAGCAAAAACCATTCTGGAATCAGTTATGCCATTTCCCCTCCTATGTCAAGAGAAAAATCGGAGAGCCAGGCGCTCTGCCCCGAGCGAAAATGGAAGGGGGGAACAGGTCCCTATTTTTTCTTGACAGGGGGGAACCTATGCGAGTATTCTAAGCTCTATTTTTGATAATTAATTTTCAATATGTGATAATGCAGATGAATCAATCCCTAGCCCATGGCCTGCAAATTCTGCTCCTTTTCGACTCTACCCGCCCGGCCTTAACCGTTCCCGAGATCGTAGAACATCTTCGCTTCAGCCAGAGCAAGGCCTACCGCTTGATTCGGGCCCTGGTTTACTACGGGCTCCTGGAAACGCAAAACGGAACCGGGCAGTACTCCCTGGGAATGAGTGCATTGCGCCTGGGATTCCTCGCCCAGCGGAAACTCAACCTCTCCGCGCTGGCCTTGCCGTTCATGAAGGAATTGTCCCGCCTGACCAAGGAGACGGTCCTCCTCACGGTGGTCCAGGGGACCCGGGCCATTTGCCTCGAACGGGTGGAGAGCGAGGAGCCCATCCGCTATTCCCTCTTCACCCCGGGGGCCAGCCTTCCCCTACACGCCGGCGCTTCCAGCAAAGTACTCATGGCCTTTCTTCCTGAAAGGGAATGGGGCCCCATCATTGCCCGTGAGGGTTTACCCAGGTTTACCCCTCAGACCATAACCGATAGGAAAATTTTGACGTCCCAGCTCAGGGAAATTCGCTGCCGAGGCTATGCCTTCAGCGACCAGGAGGTGGACCGGGATGTGCGGGCGGTGGCAGCGCCGATCCTCAATCCGCGGGGGGAGCTGATCGCCGGGTTGACCGTGGCCGGGCCGGCCTATCGCATTCACAAACGGAGAGTCCAGTCCTTGGGCCGGCTGGTAAGGCAATCTGCGCAGAAAATCGCCGGTCGCCTCCAGGGCGAACCTCTTTTGCCCGCCCCCCAAGGGAATTGTAAATTTATCCGGAAGAAATCGATTCTTATCCAGAAAGGAGTTTGAAATGGCCGTTAACCTGAAGGGCAGATCACTGGCCAGTTTATACGATCTGACCCGTGAGGAGCTAGAGCAGATTCTGAAAACCTCGGAGCTTCTGAAGCTCGAGAACTCGCGGGGGCAGGAGCATCCGCTCCTCAAGGGCAAGACCCTGGCGATGATTTTCGAAAAGGCCTCCACCCGTACCCGGGTTTCCTTCGAGGTGGGAATGTGGCAGCTGGGAGGATACGCCCTGTACCTGAGCGCGGGCGACCTCCAGCTGGGCAGGGGAGAAACGATCGCCGATACGGCCCGGGTTCTCTCCGGTTATGTGAACGGGATCATGGCCCGGGTTTTTGCTCACCAGACCATTCTCGACTTGGTGCGTTTTTCCCGAGTTCCGGTGATCAACGGGTTGTCCGATTATTCCCATCCCTGCCAGGGCCTCGCCGATCTATTCACCATCTACGAGAAAAAAGGCCGGGTTTCAGGGTTGAACGTTGCGTATGTGGGCGACGGAAACAACGTATCTCATTCCCTCCTGTACGGATGCTCCAAAATGGGAGCCCACATCGTCATCGCATCGCCCAAGGGCTATGAGCCCAAGGAGGAGGTCATTTCCCGGGCCGTTGAAGAGGGAAGGAAAAATGGGTCCACGGTGAAGGTCACCCAAGACCCTCACGAGGCGGTTCGGGGAGCGGACGTGGTCTACACCGACGTGTGGACGAGCATGGGCCAGGAAAAGGAGAAGGAACAGCGCTTGAGGCTCTTCCAGCCTTTCCAGATCAACCCTAAGCTTTTGCGGGGCGCCGGGGAGGACTACGTTTTCATGCACTGTCTTCCGGCCCACCGGGGCGAGGAAGTAACCGATGAAGTGGCCGACTCGAAGAACAGCGTGATTTTTCAACAGGCCGAAAACCGGATGCACACCCAAAAGGCCTTGCTGGCCTTGACCCTGTAGAAATTGGGCTTGGCGGATTCGAGGGGGGGTGGTCTCCAGTTTCTTGACCTCTGGCTTTCCACCGGAAAACTCTCGATCCATGACCCATTAAATTGCCCATGCACCCATTTAATGGAGAGGGAAAGGAAATGGCCAAAAAATTCGATGTGCTGATCCAAGGGGGACTCGTGGTTTCCGGAAGCAGAATCCGCCGGGCGGATGTCGGGGTCCAGGGAGAAAAGATCCTTACCGTCGCCGAAGGCTTATCCGCGGCGGATGCCGTGCAGACCATCGACGCGGCAGGGAAATTTGTCTTCCCGGGGATTCTTGATGTCCACACCCACCCGGTTTACGAAGACAACATCCAAGGACTTTCCCGGACCGCCGCCCATGGGGGGACCACGACCCTGATCTTTTACGCCTACGCCCGCCCGGGGATGAAATTGATCGACACCATCAAAGCCTACCGGGAAGACGGCCTGAAAAATTCTTTTCTCGATTTCGCCCTCCACGGAGCGATCTTCGACGCGGCCAGCCAGGTGCCGGAGATTCCCAAGGCTTTTGAGCTGGGAGTCAAATCCTTCAAGATGTTTATGACCTATGCCAAGCTGAAATGGATGACCGATGATTATCACCTGACCTGGGCCATGGACCTCATCTCCGAAAACGGAGGCCTGGCCATGGTCCACGCAGAAAGCGGTCTGGTGACCGATTATATCGAGGATAAATCCCTCCGCCGGAAGGAGGATCAGAAAGAAGTCTTCGTCAAAACCCGCCCGGATTATTTGGAAGCGGAGGCGGTGTTCCGGGCCATCTCCATTGCCGCAGTCATGCAGTGCCCGATCTACATCGCCCATTTGAGCTCGGCCAGGGGGGTTTTCCCCATTCAGCAGGCGCGCGGAGAAGGACAATGGGTGTATGCGGAAACCTGCCCCCAGTACCTAAGCCTTACGGACGAAATTCTGCAGAAGACCGGACCGCTGGCGAAGATCGGGCCCCCGCTTCGTTATGAAACGGACCGGATGGCGCTTTGGGACGCGGTGGAAAAGGGAACCATTGACACTATCGCCAGCGATCATGCCCCCAAAGCCAAGAGGATCACCGATTCCTTTTTCGAGGCCCCCTTCGGGGCCCCTTCGGCGGAAACCCTCCTGACGGTAACCTACGATGAGGGGGTGAACACTGGCCGGATCGGAGCCTGTAAATTGGTTCAGCTTTTATGCGAAAACCCGGCAAAAATATTCGGCTTGTTCCCCAGGAAAGGAATTCTGCAGGAGGGGGCCGATGCAGACGTGGTGGTTTTCGACCCGGTGCTCGCCCACACGATCGAACAACGCACCCAGCATTCCGGCGCCCCCTACACCATGTATGAGGGAAGAAGTTGCTTGGGCAAACCGGTTTTCATCATGCAGCGAGGGAAAGCCTTGGTCGATAACGGGGAGATGAAGATGAAGCCCGGAGAGGCAAGGTTTTGCCCCACCAAGATTGAAAAGGTCAAACTGTGGTGAAAATAGGGAGGGAGAATCGAGCAGGGAGAATGAGAGGTGGTCAAGAAGATAGAACACCGGGGATGAAAAATAAGGCCAGCGGCAAGTCGGGAAAGGTATTCTGTAGAATTGAGGGCTGATCGCTGAACGCTATTTCTGAAGGAGGATTCAACATGGCCGGTCTGAAGGGGCAAGACATTCTTCACGGGAACCAGTTTTCCAGGAAGGACATTGAAGGCATCATGAAGGTGGCCTCGGCCTTTGAAAAAGAAGGGAAGGGGGCCTTGAATGTGCTCAAAGGAAAGATATTAGCGACCCTGTTCTTCGAACCCAGCACCCGGACCCGTCTTTCCTTCGAGGCCGCCATGCAGAGGCTGGGAGGAGGGGTGATCAGCCTGGGATCGCTGGAGAGCTCTTCCGTGGCCAAGGGGGAATCTCTGACGGACACCGCCCAGACTGTCGCCCAGTATGCCGATGTCATCGTTCTCCGGCACCCCCGCCAGGGATCGGCTAAGGAGGCCGCGGACGCCGTGTCCGTTCCGGTGATCAACGCCGGGGACGGGGCCGGGCAGCATCCCACTCAGGCGCTTCTGGATATGTACACCATCCGGAAGGAGCTGGGCTCCCTCAAGAATCTGAAGGTCTGCCTGGCCGGCGACCTGAAATACGGTAGAACGGTGCACGCCCTGGCAGAGGTCCTCTCCCTCTTCGGCGCCCGCCTCTATTTCGTTTCACCCTCCATGCTGCGCATGCCCGAGGAGATTACCGCCGGGCTGCGCAGCCGGGGGATCGAAGTGACCGAGACCGAGGACCTTCTTCAGGCCGCTTCCCTGAGCGATTTGATCTATATGACCCGCATCCAGAAGGAGCGCTTCAGCGACCAGGGGGAATACGAAAGAGTCAAGGGGAGCTACGTGATCAACAATCGATTCCTTTCTCAATTGAAAAAAGAGATTACCTTAATGCACCCCTTGCCGCGGGTCGATGAGATCCATCCGGAGGTGGACGGGTATGCAGGATCGGCCTATTTCCGACAGATGCGCAACGGGGTTTTCATCCGAATGGCGCTTCTGGCCATGATCTTCGGGAAGCGGTAAATCCATGAAGAAGATCGTGATCGCCCTGGGCGGAAACGCGATCAAACAATGGGACCAGAAAGGGTCTGCGGAGGAGCAGCTGGCCAATGTCCGGCAGAGCTGCACCCACATCGTCAGGATCATCCGGGGAGGGAATCGGGTGGTCATCACCCATGGAAACGGCCCGCAGGTGGGAAGCCTCCTCATCCAGCAGGAGAGGGGATCGCCTGCCATCCCTCCCCAGCCGCTGAATATCTGCGGGGCCATGAGCCAGGGGCAGATCGGCTACATGATCCAGCAGGCCCTGCTGAATGAACTGAAAGACGCTCGCCTCGACCGTAGTGTGGTCACTCTGATTACTCAGGTCGTGGTCGACGGAGAGGATCCCGGGTTCCGCCAGCCCACCAAGCCGGTCGGCCCTTTCTACTCCCGTGCCCAGAAAGAAAAGTATGAAAAGCAAACCGGCGCAGCCTTTCAGCGGACGCCGATGAAGAAAGAGCTCTACCGCAGAGTGGTAGCCTCTCCCGATCCACTGCGGATCCTGGAGGGGAATATGGTTAAGGACCTCTTTGAGCGGGGGGTGATCGTGATCGCCTCGGGGGGCGGCGGGGTCCCGGTCATCCTGGATGAAAATGGACACGTGAGCGGGGTTGAAGCGGTGATTGACAAGGACTTGGCCGGGGAGAAATTGGCCGAGGCGGTGGGGGCTGATATCTTTATGGTCCTGACTGATGTAGACCGGGTTTATTTGAACTACGGGAAAAGGAGCCAGCGGGGCCTGTCCACATTGCGGCTGGAAAAGGCCCAGCAACACCTGAAAAATCATGCCTTTCCCTCCGGAAGCATGGAACCCAAGGTCGCGGCCTGTGTGCGTTTCATCGAATATGGGGGAGAACGGGCCATCATTACCTCCTTGGATCAAGCATCCGCTGCCCTGGAAGGGAGAGCGGGGACCCACCTCCTTCCTGATGAATGAGGACCCTAACATGCGCCTGAACCACATCCTGGAAGCCCAACAGTTCAACAAAAAGATGCTCAAAGAGGTCTTTACCCTGGCCGACCAGATGGCCGCCCTAGCCCAGGGAGGGGGGAGCGACCTTCTGAAGAATCGGATTCTCGCCAGCCTTTTTTTCGTCCCCAGCAACCGGACCCGCTTTTCCTTCGAGTCGGCCATGATCCGCCTGGGGGGACAGATCCTCGGTTCAGACAGGGCCGAGGCTTTTTCTTCCGAACTCGACGGGGGGTCCCTGGAGGACACCATTACCACCCTTAATTATTTTGCCGATGTGATCGTCCTCCGCCACCACCTCAGCGGGTCGGCCAAACGGGCCGCGCGGGTTTCAAATGTTCCCATCATCAACGCCGGAGACGGCACGGCCCAGCACCCCACCCAGGCGCTGCTCGACCTTTATACCATCGAGCGGGAGCTGGGGGGGGTGGATGGGGTGGTGATTGCCTTCGTGGGCGACCTGGCCAACAGCCGGAACGTACGCTCGCTCTGCTATTTCCTGGCCAAGTATACGGGAATCAAGGTTCACTTTGTCGCCCCCCAGCCCCTGGGAATGCGGGATGACCTTTGCCAGTACCTCAGGAGCCAGGGGGTCACCTTCGTTGAGGCCTACGGGCCCGAGCCCCCCCTGCTCGACCTGGCCCGGAAGGTGGATGTCTTCTACGTGACCCAGATTCCAGTGGGGAGTTTCGGCGACCGACTGGACGATTATGAAGCCTCGAAAAGGCAATTCGTGATCGACCGGCGGGTCCTCAAGGCCATGAAGAAAAATTCCATCATCATGCATCCCCTTCCGCGGGGGCCGGAAATTCCGCCGGAGATGGATAAGGACCTGCGGGCGGTCTATTTCCAGCAGACCCGATATGGCCTATGCATTCGGATGGCCCTTCTCTGCGCGGTTTTTCAACGATTTCCCTGAGGACGGTCTCTCTTCTATCCGCCTCGAGCCTGGCCGCCCCCTCGAAGCTTGACAGGGGGACATCTTTTTTCCTATAGTGATGGCAACCACGAAAAACCGGAAGTCCTCGGTTGTCTTATGGGCAATGGGGACCGGCGGTGGAAAAATTGATTTTTCCCATTCTTCCCCGGAGCCGTTCGATCAGCCGATGGGGCGAAGAAGAAAAGACTGAGACCTTAGACCGGGGTGCCCTTGCGCAGGCATCCGGATTCGTCAAGCAAAAAGGAGAAGACCCATGAAAAAAATCGTTTTTGGATTCTGTTGGGGGGTAATGGGGTTAGCTTTTCTCTTGGTGTTTTCCCCGCCCGGAGGAGCACAGGACAAGCCCCTGGTCATCGGGGTGGATGGAACCTTTGCCCCCCATGCCATGCCCAAAATCGGTGGGGGGGTCGAGGGGTTCAACGTCGATTTAGCCCTCGAAATTGGCCGCCGCATGGGCCGAAAGGTAGAGATTGTTTCCCAGCAGTTCTCCGGCCTCATCCCCGGGCTGAACGCCGGCAAATTCGATTTTCTGGCCGCTCCAACCACGGTCCTAAAGCCCCGGGACAAGAATCTTCTTTTCACCGAAGGGTATCTGGAGACGGACTACCAGTTCGTCATCCCCATCAAAGCGGCGGAGATCAAGCAGTTTGAAGACCTCAGGGGAAAAGTCGTGGCGGTCAATAAAGGCTCCAACTACGAGATGTGGTGTCAGGAGAACGGCCCCAAATACGGATTCAAGACCGAATCCTACGGAACCAACACCGATGCTGTGCAGGCGGTTCTGGCCGGACGCTCGGACACCAATTTGGCCGGGCACACCGTGGCCGCTTATGCGGTCAAGAAAAACCCCGGCCAGCTGAAGCTGTCGTACAAAATCAAATCCGGCGCGGTCTGGTCCATCCCTTTCCGCAAAGACGATGTGCAGATGCGCAAAGTAGTAGAAGAGACGCTGGAGTGCATGAAAATGGACGGGACTGTAGCCAAGCTGGCGGAAAAATGGTTTGGGGTGAAGCCTGACAAGGACTCGCCCGCAGTCACCGTCTATCCCGGCTACGGGGTGGAAGGATTCGAAGGGTACGACCCCACCCCCCATACTCCTGCATGCAAATAGCTCCCCGGAAGGATGAAAAACAGGCGGCGGATTCGCCGCCTGTTTTTTTGGAGACAGATGAAAAAAGGCGAATGAATCCATCGGCGCCAGAGCCCATTTTGAAGGTGTCCGGTTTATGCAAATCTTTCGGTACCCTTCAGGTGCTGAAGGGGATTGACCTGCAAGTCCTGCCGCGGGAACTCATATTCATCATCGGCCCATCCGGGTCTGGGAAAAGCACCCTGCTTCGCTGCTGCAATCGTTTGGAAGAACCCACTTCGGGGTCGATCCGGATTGAAGGGGTGGACATTCTGGCACCCGGCGTGGATATCAACCTTGTCCGCCGCCGCATCGGCATGGTTTTCCAGTCTTTCAATCTCTATCCCCACCTGAATGCCCTCGGAAATATCACCCTGGCTCTCCGCAAGGTTCTGAAGAAATCCAAAACGGAAGCCGATGACATCGCCTTTAAGGCCCTGGGTCGGGTCGGACTGAGTGAAAAAGCCCGGACCTTCCCGAACGAATTATCGGGCGGCCAGCAGCAGAGGGTGGCTATTGCCCGGGCTCTGGCCCTGGAGCCGGCGATCATGCTCTTCGATGAGCCGACCAGCGCCCTCGACCCGGAGTTGGTAGGAAGCGTGCTCAACGTGATGCGGCAGATGCGCGAGTCAGGAATGACCATGGTAGTGGTCAGCCATGAAATGCGCTTCGCCCGGGGCGCGGCAGACCGGGTGATCTTCATGGATGAAGGGATGATCCTGGAGCAAGGGGCCCCGGAAAAAATCTTCAACGAACCCGATCACCCTCGCATCAAGGAGTTCTTGTCAAGCCTGGAAGCAAAGTGAAATGGCCTTGACCCCTGCAGCCCCCCGGGAATCCGGGCCGGCTCAGACCTCCCCTGGATTCTCCTGGACCCGCCCGGTTGGCTTGGGTCGGGATGCGGACCTGAAAGGGGACCTGTCTTGTCATATCGAACTGTTCGGATTGAGGTCCCTTCATGCTGAAATCCTTCCTTTTCACCTACTTCAACCTGCCGGTCATGGCCGAATATTTGCCCCAAATCCTCGAGGGGTTCATCCTAACCGTCGAGCTGGCTGCGGCCATCGTGGTAACCGGCATCCTGGCCGGTTTTATGCTGGCCGTTTTGCGATCCTTTCGGGTCCGGTTCCTGAATTTTTTCATCGTGATTTTTGTCGATGTGCTGCGCGCCCTTCCACCCCTGGTCATTATCATCCTCTTCTATTTCGCCCTCCCCAGCGTGGGAGTCCGCATGTCCGGTTTTGCCGCCACCTGGCTATCCTTGAGCCTGGTCCTCACTGCCTTTGCCGAAGAGATCTTCTGGGCGGGGATCCTGGCTGTTCCAAAAGGGCAGTGGGAAGCTGCTAGGTCCACGGGCATGTCTTTTCTTCAGACCCTGGGGGGGGTTGTCCTTCCCCAGGCGGTGCGGATTACCATCCCTCCCTTGACCAACCGGACCATTGCGATCACCAAAGGAACGGCACTGGGCGCTGTGGTGGCCGTGGGGGAGATCCTGAACCAGGCTCAGACCGGGCTTTCCCATTCCTACAATCCCTCCCCGCTGACCCTGGGAGCATTGGCCTACCTGGTTCTCTTTATCCCGGTGGTTACCCTGGGGCGCTGGGTGGAAACCCGTTTTGCCTGGAAGCGATGAACCATGGAACAAATCATCCAAGGCTTCTTCAACATCGAAATCGTAATCGCCGCGTTTCCTTTTCTGCTGCGCGGTTTGGCCATGACCGTCCTGCTTTGCCTGGTGGTCATCCCCCTGGGCCTGTTCGGAGGGCTCTCGCTGGCCCTGGTTTCCACCGTCCGCTCGGTCTTGGCCAAAGGGCTGGTTGTGGTTTACGTGGACTTTTTCCGTGCCTTTCCACCCCTGGTTCTCCTGATCTTCATCTATTTCGGCGTCCCTTTCCTGGGAATTGACCTGCACGCCTTCACCGCCGTGACCATCGGTTTTTTTCTCAATACCTCGAGCTATTATGGGGAGATCTTCCGGGCGGGAATCGAAAGCATCCCGCGGGGGCAAAGAGAAGCGGCACGGTCAACGGGACTGACTTCCGTCCAGACCATGGTCTTCGTCGTAATTCCCCAGGCAACCCGCAACGTGATTCCCGACTTGGTCAGCAATACTCTGGAGGTTGTGAAGTTGACCTCCATCGCCAGCGTCGTGGCCTTGCCGGAATTGCTCTATGCGGCCCGGCAGGCCCAGTCCATCACCTACAATGCCACTCCCATCATTTTTGCGGGGATGGTCTATCTGATTTGCTTATGGCCCCTGGTGCGGCTCCTCAGGCGTTTTGAGCATAAAAAGGTGGCCTTGCACTAGTTTTCCTCGGGTGACATCCGAGACGGGGGGGAGAAGAACGGGAAGATACCGGAAGAACCTATGCTCAGGGCAGACGGCCGATGAGGGTATTAGGCCCTCCTGCCTGGGGAGGCGGCTTTCAGAATTTCGAGGTTTACCGGATTTCGCGGTTTTTCCCCGAGAAGAATTCGCCGGACTTCGAGGGCGGCCTTGGTGCGCATCTCCTCGCGGCTCTGCTCGGTATAGAAGGCATTGTGCGGAGTCAGGATCAAATTGACCGGCGGGTCTTCCTGCTGCCATAACTGAACGATGGGGTCCTCTGCCCCGGGAGGCTCCTCGGGAAGAACATCCAGACCCGCGCCCCCGATTTTGCCGGCCTTCAAAGCTTCGGCCACAGCCCCAGCGTCCACGCATTTTCCCCTGGCTGTATTCACCAGGATGGCATGCGGCTGCATCCGGGTCAGCTGCGGAGCCCCAACGATTCCGGTCGTTTCCGGGTTCAAGGGGGTGTGCACCGAAACCACATCGCTCACCGCCAGGAGTTCGTCCAGAGAAAGCAGGGCCACACCCAGGGCTTTGTCGTACCCATCAGCGAGGTAGGGATCGTTGGCCACAACTTTCATCCGGAGGGCCTTGGCCCGCAGGGCGGTGGCCGTCCCGATTCTTCCCAATCCGATGATCCCCAGGGTCGACCCGGCAAGTCTCCGGAGGGGAGTTGCGGCCAGATAATTCCAGGGGGACAGGGTTTTCCGAAGCCTTCTCTCGGTAAAGGTCAGTCCCCTGGCACAGGCCAGCATGAGAGCAATGGCGTGGTCGGCCACTTCATCGGTTCCGTAGTCGGGAACATTGCATACATAGATGCCTTTTTCGCCGGCAGCGGCGAGGTCCACATTATCGTAGCCCACCCCGC
>DASPRR010000084.1:0-3444 GCA_035624375.1 Thermodesulfobacteriota bacterium
GGGGAATCATCTCCATCACGCCGAACGTCAGAAAGACAAGCGCTAGGAAAACGATCCTTCTCCCCATAGGGACCTCCTGAATCAAGATCAAATTCAAATCATGCTAACTTTTCTGATCAGGGGTGTCAAGGTTAAGGGAAAGCCCCAGCCATTGCCGATTTCGGATTGCGGATTTCGGGATTTATGCTGGTTTTCTTTCTTTCAATCCGCAATCCACAATCGCAAATCCGCATTTGAATGGGTGGGTTTACCAAAGGCTGACCCAGAGCCCCAATTTGCGTTTCAAGGCCCTTTCGTACACTTGCCGGGCAACGGCCACGTCCAGGGTTCCGACCCCGGTCAGACAGGCCAGAGTCCTCTCATTCCTCGTTTCCCTGCCTTTCTTCCTTCCGCATACAACCTCACCGAGTTCGGCATAAATCATCGAGTCGGTGAATTCTCCCCTTTCATATCCTTTCCATAGTTCCCCCCGGTAGCGGGCCTGGGTCCGGTCGTCGACCACCAACTTTTCGACACTTTTCGGCAACGCCGGTTCCAATTCAGGATAGGAGCCCACGCTGGCGATGAAAGACCCCGGTTTGATCCATTCATCCTTGACGAACTCGCCTTCAGAGGAGGTAACCGTGACGATGATATCCGCTCCTTCCACGGCCTCTTTCGCTTGAGAGGAAAGCCGAATGGGGAGCTTCAGCAGAGGTCCTATTTCCTCCCCGAATTCTTCCCCGGCCCGGGAATTGATGTCCTGGAGATGTATTTCCCGAAAGGAAAAGGTTCGGCTGAGAGCTTTAGCCGCAGACCTCCCCTGGGTCCCGGCCCCTATAATCGCCAGAATCTCCGAATCCGAACGGGCAAGGTATTTGGCAGCGACTGCAATCATGGCGCCGGTCCGAAAAGTGGTCAGGTGAGTCCCGTCAAATAGAGCCAGGGGATACCCGTTTTCTGGATCGGTCAGGACCATGACCGCAAGGATGTGGGGTAAGTTAAACTTTTCCGGATTGTTTTTGTAGCCAGTGACGATCTTGACCCCTACCGCTTTAGCCGAAGGGACACTTGCCGGGCCGGCAAACATAAAGTCCTTATGGCCTTCCCCGGGTAAGTACATGAACAACTTCGGGGGGAGAATTGTCCGACCAAGACCGGCATCCCGGAAGGTCTCTTCGACAACCCGAAAGACTTCATCTGGGTCGAGACAGCTTAGGACCTCGGAAGCGGTGAGGATCAGGGTTTTTCTTTCCATAAATCCTAACCCGGCACAGCCGGAAACAAACAGGTCTGACGAATTCAAAAATCCGAAACAAATTCGAAATTCAAAAAAACAAACTAAGAAAAGACTTTTGAAATCGGAACATTTGCATTTGATCCGAATTTCGGGTTTCGTGCTCCGAATTTGGAACCAGCGCTTTCCATTGGAAATTTCCTTCCATCTTGCGCGCAACTTGACTCTTGAAAGACTATACTATTTCAAGGTCTTTTCTTCGATCACTGTGTCCAGGGTGTTTCCAAAGGCCTTGATTGTTCTTTCCAGGTCCTCTTCGGAATGGACAGCGGACACATATAGGTCAAAACCTCGCGCGGCGGTCTTCACTCCATGGAGGGCGAAACTCCGGTAGAGGGCTTCCCCGACGTCCGATGGACGATCTTTTAGGGCATTCACACACACCACCCGGTCGCATGACCCTTGGAGATCGCATTTCCCCAGATACATATGGACCACGGAAAAATTGCTGTCGTATACGCACCCCGGGATTTCTCTTTCATCCAGTTTTCTCTGCATCCCGTCCCTCAGCTTTCGGGCGTTTCGGGTGGCCTCCCCCGTCGGCTGTCCGGTGGCGATGATGTTCAGATAAGCAATGCCCGTGGCGGCGCAGAGGGGATTGGCGTTGAAGGTGCCGAAATGGGAAACCCGCTTGTAGCGGTTCCAGTCTTCGTCCTTGAAGAGAAACATCTCCATGACGTTCCTCTTTCCCACAATGGCCCCGGCTCCCGGCATAACCCCGGTGATACCCTTTCCCAGAGTGGTTAAGTCAGGAGTCACCCCCACTGCGGCCTGCACTCCGCCTGGGGAATAGCGGAAGCCGGTCACGATTTCGTCAAACAATAGCAAGGCCCCATATTTTTGCGTCAAATTGCGTAGAGTCCCATAAAAGGAAGGTTTGATGCCCACAACCCCCGAACTGGCCCCGGCAGCCTCCACCATCACCACCGCCACATCCCGGTTCTGCAGGGTTCCCTCCAGGACTGCTTCCTCGTTCATCGGAAGCACGATCGTGTCTTCCACCGCCGAAGGGAGAATTCCGCCTGACACCGATACCTGGAAAGGCTTCTTGTAGCCCACCGTGACCGCATCGTAAGCCCCGGCAAAGTGAAACTGGAACCGGACGATCTTTTTCCTTCCGGTGTAGGCCCGGGCGAGGCGGACTCCCAGCATGATAGCTTCCGTTCCGGAGTTGGTAAACTCGATACGCTCAGCCGAGGGAACCAGCTTCTGGATGATTCCCGCCCATTCCAGCATGAGGTCGCAGTTGGTGCCGAATTGAACTCCCTTTTCCATCTGCTCCTTTGCCGCTTTGACCACAGCTGGGTGGGCATGGCCGAGCACTTTCCCCCCGTGACCCCCGAAGTAGTCGATGAACTCGTTCTCGTCCACGTCCCAGATGTGGGAACCCCTGGCTTGGGTCATGAAAAGAGGAAAGGGCGATGCCTGCCAGGCATCGTGGGCCACCCCGCGAGGAACCAATCCCTTCGCTTTGGTAAACATCTCCTTCGATCGGGGAAATTTCGTTTCATAGCGCTCTACGCTTGTCGGCTTAGCCATTCTTTTACTCCCTTCATAATTTTCGGTAGCAACCCTTTAATCGTTGGTATATCCGACTACAGCCTCATGCACGGTATTATCATTGCAAACAAAGTAAAGCAATCCAATTCAATTGAAAAATCAATCAGATTGCCACGGCGCTTTTCGCCTCGCAATGACTGGATGAAAAAAATTCTCAAAAGCATAATATATCAACGATTATAGGGATACTACTTGATTTTCAATATTTCTTTTTATCCGCTTGAATTTTCGGTGCCCTTCAGGACAGGATTTTAGCCGTAAAATTACCCTCCTCCACCTTCTTCTTAATCCGATCGAACTCCTCTTTGTCGACGGGGCGGTAGATGACCTTATCCCCTGGATGAATCAAGAGAGGAGGATCTTTTTCCGGGAACCATTGCTTAAGAGGAGACATGCCGATCCAATACCAGCCGGTGGGACCGGCCAGGGGTTTATAGACGCTTCCCAGTCCCCCGGCGATCAAAACCGCCCCCGCGGGAACACCCAGGTTGGGAGTTTTTTTCCGCGGCAGCGAATCCAGGGGTGGCGGCACCTTGAAATGGGCCGATCCGCCGATAAATCCGGTATCATAGATTAGATACTCTTTGCCGCTGTGAACCTGGATGATC
>DASPRR010000098.1:0-26935 GCA_035624375.1 Thermodesulfobacteriota bacterium
GTCCGTCAACTGCCGGTCATCGTACGACCTCTTTTGATAGACCTGATAGGCGCAAGATTTTTTGACACACTTGGCACAGTTTAGGCAGCCATCCCCTTCGATGATCCCAAAGGGCCCCGGAGGGACGAATCGCGAGGGGGCGGGTTTCGGCTTCAGATGGTATTTGGAGGGCATCTTCACCTCACCAGAGGAAAGATCAGGACCTTATACAACCGACCAAAATTCAGAAACTTCTCATTCCTTATGGCCTTCAGCCGATACCTTCAATCTCTTATTTTCCATTTTGGAGAGGGCCGATAGCCCCGAGGGAACGAATCTTTTCAACCCACTTCCCCATTTCCCGCACGTTTTCATCGGGGCCCTGATTTCCCAGCACGAACCTTTGCAGGCGATCTTTTTCCAACCCGATTTCTTCCAGGATCTTCCCGACGTGGGCCACTCGCCCCTTGGCCCTTGAACTGCCCACCAGATAACGGCAGGCCCCTTCCGGGCATCCGAAGAGAGCCACTCCATCGGCGCCGCTTTCCAATGCCTTGGTCAGAAGAATAATTTCCATTTTTCCGGAACAGGGAAGAGGAATCCGGCGAAATTTACCACCCCCGGACCCATCCAATCCAGTGAGGATTTGATGGACTTTTTCTCCCTGCTGGGAGCAGTAAAAAACAGTTATATGAACCTTTGAATTTTCCATGTCGGCAGTTTAGGACGTAAAAACTTAAGGCCAAAACAGCGGGAGGGGCCGCAGCCCCTCCCGACAAGCCGGGTTGCTTACCTTCTGGGGGCAGAGGGAATGACAACCCAGCTTGACTTCTTTGAACAAACTCCCCTACAGGATAGGGAGGTACTTATCAATCTCGTAGGAAGTGATCTGGATGCGGTACCGGTCCCACTCCACCTTCTTGTTTTCGATGAAGTGTTCGAAAACATGGTCCCCCAGCGCTTCCCGCACTATCTGGCTCTTTTCGGTAAGCTGGATGGCCTCCAGCAGGCTTCCCGGCAGCTGGCGGATGCGCCGCTTCAGCCTTTCCTCCTCGCTCATCTTGTAGACATTCTCTTCCACTGGGTCGGGCGGGATGACCTTCTGCTCGATTCCGGCCAGGCCGGCGGCCAGCATAACCGAAAAGGCCAGGTAGGGGTTGCAGGCCGGGTCCGGGCTGCGGAACTCGATCCGGGTCGCCTCTTCTTTGCCCGGTTTGTACATGGGGACCCGTACCAGGTCCGAGCGGTTCCGCTGGGCCCAGGAGAGATACACCGGGGCCTCGTAACCGGGGACCAGGCGTTTGTAGGAATTGACCCACTGACAGGTGATCGAGGTGAGTTCCGGCGCGTACTTCAATAGTCCCCCGATGAAATACCGGGCGGTGTCGGAGAGGTGGTACTGTCCCTTGGCGTCGAAGAAGGCGTTCCGGTTGCCCTTGAAGAGGGACATGTGGGTGTGCATTCCCGACCCATTCTCCCCGAATAAGGGCTTGGGCATGAAGGTCGCATACACTCCCTGCCGGTAAGCCACTTCCTTCACCACCAATCGGTAGGTCATGACGTTGTCCGCCATGGTGAGGGCGTCTTCATACCGCATGTCGATTTCGTGCTGGGAAGGGGCCACTTCATGGTGCGAATACTCGATCTTGATCCCCAGGGCCTCGCAGAAAAGGACCGTCTCCCGCCGCAGGTCGATGGCCTCGTCCCGGGGGATCAGGTCGAAGTATCCCCCCCGGTCCAGGACTTCCGTGGAGTGGGAATCCTTAAAATAGAAATATTCCAGTTCGGGCCCTGTGTAATAGGTGAAGCCCATCTTCTTGGCCTTCTCCAGGTTCTTCTTCAGCACGAACCGCGGGTCCCCTTCAAACGGTTTCCCGTCGGGGGTGACGATGTCACAGAACACCCGGGCCACGCCCTTCTCTTTTGGACGCCAGGGCAAAATGGCGAAGGTGGAGGGGTCCGGGATGGCCACCATGTCGCTTTCATCGATCCGCACGAACCCCTCGATGGACGACCCGTCGAAACCGATCCCTTCATCAAAAGCCTTCTCCATTTCCTCAATGGGTACACTGAAACTCTTGATAAACCCCAGAATATCGGTGAACCAAATTTTCACAAACTTGACGTCGTTCTCTTCCATCTTCTTCATGATTTTGGCCGCTGTCTCTTTCGCCATCTCTTTATCCTCCTGATTTGGTCAGCTCGTGATCACGCGAGTGATGATTTGCAGGTCCTTCATTTTCTTTCTCAGGGTGTTGCGGTTGATTCCCAGCCTCCGGGCGGCACGCACCTGATTGCCCCGTTCTTCTTCCAGGAG
Source organism: Thermodesulfobacteriota bacterium (assembly GCA_035624375.1). Lineage (GTDB taxonomy): Bacteria > Desulfobacterota > SM23-61 > SM23-61 > SM23-61 > SM23-61. Next base: position 2,297 of record DASPRR010000098.1, read on the forward strand.
CATCCCGATCAAAGCCCGCTCCACTTTGCCGATGACCGACTCGTGGATATGGTCGTCGTTGCCCGTTCTGACCTCGGACTTCACGACTTCCCGCACAACCCCTTCCAACGTCTGGGTTGGTTCTTCCGGTTTTTGCTCTTTCGTCGGAAGCAGACGTTGCAACGGTTCGGGAAGGTTGTTCCCGGTCATCCTTGCTTCGCCCGGGGGCAAGATCCTCTCGATCAGGCCCTGGAGTTCGTGATCATCTTTGATCACAAGAATTGCTGCCATAGCAATCACCCCGATTTTTTTTTGACCTGTTCCAAAGCAATTCAAATACCAACATGAAATTCTCCCTATTTTTTTTATCTTAACAAATCAACAACTTAATAACCTAGGCCGGCCGAACCTAAAGAGCCCTTCTTGACCTCCTTTCGACTTTCTGCCTAATTATTGGGCATCACCTGTATGATGCCACGGTTATTAGTTAACAACATGTTTATTTTCAGTTACTTGCAGAAATGCATCGAAATTAATCATCCTGCTCAAAATCGGTCATAGCAAAGTGGGAGGTCCTACTCCCCTTTGTCCTCCGAATTATCAGGTTTCCGGCCTTTCCAGCTCTCGCAAAAGTTCTTCTTTAATCGCGGATATTTTCTGCTCGTCTTCGATCTTGGCCCCGCTCATATCCTGGACGTAAAATACATCGACGACCTGATCCACCTTGGTGGAAATACGGGCCATCCACAGGTTTAAACCCATTTCGAAGAGCTTCTGGGCAATGCGGTAGAGAAGGCCCGGGCGGTCGTGGGTAAAGACTTCCACAAGAGTGTAAAAGTCGGAGGTCACATTATCCACTTCGACTTGGGGGGCGGAGCGCACCGTGGGGTATCGGTGGAAGAGTGGGGGAACGACCTCCTGCAGGAGTCGGTCCACCTCCACCTTGCCTTCCAGGACTTTTTTCAAGTCCTCCTGCAGCTTCGTCCACCGGCGTGGCTGAAGCAGCCCTTCCTCAATCAAGCTCTGAACCCGGAACTGATCCACGGCAATCCCGTTCTCCCAGGTACTGATTTGGGCCGACAGGATATTCAACAAATTGGCCGTGAGGACCCCGCAAATCTTGGCAAACAGGCCTGGTTCGTCCCGGGCCACCACGGTAATCTCATCTCCCCCCTCCTCCGGTTTTTCTTCTCCGTCCAGAGCCACCGCCTGGTCGGCCAGCTTTTCCGCCATGAGGACCTGTTTTCCGATGGCTCTCGCTTCGTGCACCTGGTAATGGCGCCGCGGAATGTTGACCAGATACTCCGCTATCTTCGGGGGAGGAATCTGGCCTTTGACCAGCTCCATGATTTCTCGCTGGACTCCGATCACCCGCTCCTGATCTTCCCTCCGGAGCCCTTCTCCACGGTCCAGAAGATGGAGAGTCTTGAGGAAGAGTTCCCGCAGCAGAGTGTCCTTCCACGCGGTCCAGGCCGAGGGTCCCACAGCGCGCAGGTCGGCAAAAGCAAGCAGGTAGAGCATCTTCAACCGTTCCCGGTTTCCCACCGTTTGGGCGAAGCGGAAGATTAGGTTTTCGTCGTTAAGGTCCCTGCGTTGGGCGATCTCCGCCAAGGTCAAGTGCTCCCGCACCAAAAAGCGCAGGGTATCGATCCTTTCTGCGGAGAGTCCGAGGCGTTCGCCGACGGATTCAGCGATCTTTTCCCCCCGGAGCGCATGGGGAGTTCCTTCGGCCTTGCCCAGGTCATGAACCAAGGCCGCCAATTTCAGGAGCGCGGGGTCCGGGACCTCTCTCATCAGCTGTTCGAAGAGCGGCCAGGGTGGGGGACCGTTCTTCCGTTCCAGTATTTCCAGTTCCTGCACGGCATACAAGGAATGGACATCCACGGGATAGAGGTGATACCGATCGTACTGGATGTGACAATGAACTCTTTCGAACTCCGGGAGGAACCGGCGCAGGAACCCGGTCTCGTACATTTCTTCCAAAACCCGGTACAGGTGTCCGGGCTGCTCGAAGTAAGAGAGAAAGGAACGGATGGATTCCGGGGCGGAGCGAAACCGATCATTCATCAGGCCCAGCTTCTGGGCGATGATCTCCTGCAGTCCGACGCTTAATTCTATCCCGTGGCGGTGGACGTTCTCAAAAACATTCCAGATTTGGAGGGGGTTCCGGTCGAGGCTCGCCGGGTCGGTGAGGGCCAGCCTTCCGTGGTACATGTGGAAGCCCGTGGCTATCTCCGGCGCCGCCTTCCGCCACCAGGTCCGGGTGGAGTCCTGAACCTCGTTCAAACATTTCTCCAGGATGTTCCAGGAAAGGTGATGAACCCGAAGAGCCTGGTGGAAATAATCTTTGAGAAAGGATTCCGTATTCCGGAGGGAGTCCTCTCCGCGGTAACCGAGAACTTGGGCCAAGGTGGTTTGGTCCTCGAAGGAAAGCCGGTCCTCTCTCCTCCCGTGCAGGTAATGGAGCTGATTGCGAACCCGCCAGAGAAAATCCAGAGCCTGGGAATAAGTCTCCCATTCTTTCTCGCTCAAAAGGCCCTGCTCGGCCATCTGCCGGGCAGACCGGAGGGAGAATTTGATTTTCGCCGCCCAGAATGCCGCGTGGTAATCCCGCAGCCCTCCTTTCCCGTCTTTGATTTCCGGTTCCAGGACAAAAACAGAGTCTCCCAATTTTTTATGGCGGGATTCGGCAGATTGTTGAATCTGTAGGATTACTTCTTTTTCCTGACCTCCTTTGATCGCCCGGGTAAACTCCTCTTCCCAGCGGAGAAAGGCCCCTTTGTCCCCGGCCATCCAGCGGGCATCCAGGAAAGAGAGAAGAAGGTCCAGGTCTTTTTGGGCCGTTTTCCAGCTTTCCTTGGGAGTTTGCACGGTATAGCCTACGGTGAGCCCCCAATCCCAAAGAGGATGCAGGATTTTCTTCACCCAGGATTCCAGGTTTTTTCCTTTGCCTGGGAGGTGAAGAAAAAAAAGATCGATATCCGAGAAGGGGTTGAGTTCTTCTCTTCCGTAACCGCCCATGGCCAGGAGCGCGACTCCCTCTCCGGTTTCTTTTTCCCCCGGCTCCCGGAAGGCTCCTTTCCAGAGGCGTCGGAGTACATTATCCATCAACGCCGAGCGGCTCTGACACATCTCTGCCCCGGCAGCACCCTCCTCATGCCGCTTCTTCAGCCATTCCTGGCCGCTGCGGAGAAACCTCTCGATATCTTCGAGGCTATCTTTGGTCGGTTCGGTAGACATCTTGCGATAAAATGTCCTGCGGGCAAAAAGGGGAAAGGCAAAGAGGCGAAACGGGTCTTGCGGGAGGATGATTCCGTCGCTCTTCTTTCCTTTTCGCCCTTCCCCCTTTTCGCCTCTCTTTACAGGGCTCCCTCGCCCCGCTCCCCGGTCCGGATTCTTACCGCCTCTTCCACGGGCAGGACGAAGATCTTTCCATCCCCGATCTTTCCCGTCTTGGCAGCTTTGGTGATCGTCTCCACCACCCGCGTCACAGCCCCGTCCGGAACGATGACTTCTATTTTGATCTTGGGAACGAGCTCCACGATATACTCCGCCCCCCGGTAGACCTCCTTGTGCCCTTTCTGCCTTCCAAACCCCCGGACCTCGGTCACCGTCATCCCCTGGACCGCCACGGAGCTGAGGGCATTCTTCACCTCATCCAGCTTAAACGGCTTTATGATCGCTTCAACTTTTTTCATTCCCCCCCCTCCCGATTGCTCATTGCGCATTTTAAGGGTCTCTTCAATATGCAATGTGCAATGCGAAATTCACAATTTTAGTAGTTATAGCCCGTCTCGTTGTGCTGGGTAAGGTCTAAACCGCTGTTTTCCTCCTCTTCGTTCAACCTCAAGCCCATCGCCCAGCCGAGTCCCTTCAACAGGATGAAGGTTACCGCAAAGGCATAGGCCATGGTGACCAATACGGCAACGGCCTGAACCCCGAAGAGCTCCGGGTTTCCCCAGAGCAGGCCGTTATTGCCTGCCTCATTGATTTCTTTCGTGGCTAAAAGCCCGATGGACAGGGCGCCCCAGGTACCGCCCACTCCATGGATTCCCACCACATCCAAGCTATCATCATAACGGAATTTATTCTTGGCGAATACCCCCACGTAACAGAAAACCCCCGCCGTGAGCCCGATGAACAAAGCCGCCAGCGGGGTCACGAAACCCGAAGCGGGGGTTATGGTGGCCAACCCGGCTACCGCTCCGCTGGCCACTCCCAGGGTGGTGGGTTTCCCCTTGTACGCCCATTCCACCAGGGCCCAGGAAAGAGCCCCGGCGGCTGCGGCGAGGTGAGTCGCCACGAAGGCGCTGGTGCTCAGCATCCCGGCCGTAATCGCGCTACCGGCATTGAACCCGAACCACCCGAACCAGAGGATTCCGGTTCCCATCAGGGTCATGGGCAAACTGTGGGGGGCCATGGGTTCCTTCCCATACCCCTTCCGTTTCCCCACCAGGATGGCCGCCGCCAGAGCCGAAATCCCCGAGCTGAGATGCACGACGATCCCCCCTGCAAAGTCCAGCCCTCCCATCTTGCGAATCCATCCTCCCACCCCCCAGACCCAGTGGGCGATGGGGTCATACACCAGCGTACTCCACAACAGCGTGAAAATGAAGAAGGCGCTGAACTTCATCCGTTCTGCAATGGCCCCCATGAGCAAAGCCGGGGTGATGACCGCAAACATCCCCTGGTAGATCATGAAGGCCTGATGGGGCACGGTCTCGGCATAATCCGGATTGGGAGCCAGACCGACACCCTTCAGGCCCAGCCAGGAGAGGTCCCCGATAATCCCTCCCACCGTGGGGCCGAAGGTGATACTGTAGCCGAAGAGCGCCCACTGGACGCTGATCAGGGCGATCACCATAAAACTCTGCATGATCGTTCCAAGGACATTTTTGGTCCGAACCATCCCGCCGTAAAAGAGGGCCAGTCCGGGCGTCATCAGCATCACCAAGGCCGCTGAAATGAGGATCCAAGCCGTATCTCCGGGGTTGATTTTCCCCGCGGGCGAAACTGTCGAAGCGGGTTGAATCGCTGCGGGTGTCCCCACCGTCGCCGGGACCAAAGTTTTGAGGGCCGGGGGGTCATCCGCCATTCCGATGCCGGGCCCTAGCCATAGGAGAATTCCCAGGACCAAGACGCCTTTTTTCATAAACACCTCCCCAAGGTTGGTGGATTCTCACCTGCATCCTGGTCAGGGGTTAATCAACCGGCGTGCCAACTTTTCAAGGAGCCAGCAGATTCATCAAGATGAATAAATTCGGAAAGTTAATTTTTCAAGGAGAGATATGTCTATGGGTCCCCCTGCTGATTTTTAAACTCGGTGTGCAAAGACTGGGCAGAATGGCGCCCTTTTCCATTGCGAATTTTGCATTGGCCATTGCGCATTCGGCATTGCGAATGGCGCTTTCTTCCCTTCCCTTCAATATGCAATTTACAATGCGCAATCAGTATTTCACAAGGCTCCCTCGCCCCTCTCCCCGGTCCGGATTCTTACCGCCTCTTCCACGGGCAGGACGAAGATCTTGCCGTCCCCGATCTTTCCGGTCTTGGCAGCTTTGGTGATCGTCTCCACCACCCGGGTCACGGCCCCGTCGGGAACGATGACTTCTATTTTGATCTTGGGAACGAGCTCCACGACATATTCCGCCCCCCGGTACACTTCCTTATGCCCTTTCTGCCGGCCAAATCCTTGGACCTCCGTGACCGTCATCCCCTGCACGGCAACCGAACTCAGGGCGGCTTTCACTTCATCCAATTTAAACGGCTTGACGATCGCTTCGACTTTTTTCATGTCAACCCCCCCCTCGGAATTGCGGATTTTCGATTGAGGATTGCGGATTAAAAAAGAAAACCAAAAAAATCCCCAATCCGAAATCCGCAATCCAAAATTTAAAAATTGTACCCCGTCTCACTATGCTGGCTCAAGTCCAGCCCCATCTCTTCTTCTTCCTCGCTGACTCTCAGGCCCAGGGTCCAGTCCAGGACCTTTAGGAGGACTAGGGTCACGACAAAGGCATACACCCAGGTCACCAGCACCGCCACCGCCTGCACCCCGAATAAGCCCGGGTTTCCGAAGAAGAGCCCGTTGTCTCCCGCGTCATTGATGGCTTTGGTGGCAAAGAGCCCGGTGGCCAGGGCGCCCCAGGTGCCCCCCACACCGTGTACTCCCACCACATCCAGGCTGTCGTCATATCCAAAGCGGTTTTTTCCCATCACTCCGGCGTAGCAGAGAATTCCGGCGGTCAGCCCGATGATCAAGGCGGAGATCGGCCCGACGAACCCGGAAGCCGGGGTAATGGCTACCAGTCCTGCCACCGCACCGCTCGCCGCCCCCAGGGTGGTGGGCTTCCCCCGGTAGATCCATTCGGCTGCTGGCCAGGAAAGCGCCGCCGCCGCAGTGGCGATGTGGGTGACCACGAAGGCACTGGTGCTCAGCTTTCCAGCGGCGATCGCGCTTCCAGCGTTAAAACCAAACCATCCAAACCAGAGAATGGCGGCTCCCATGATGGTCATGGGAAGGTTATGGGGTCCCATAGGGTCCCGGCCGAATCCCTTTCTCTTTCCCACCAGAATCGCCGCGGCCAGGGCCGATATGCCCGAGCTGATGTGGACGACGGTCCCCCCGGCAAAATCCAGCGCTCCCATCGACCGAATCCACCCTCCCACCCCCCAGACCCAGTGGGCAATGGGGTCATAAACCAGAGTCGCCCAGAGAAGGGTAAAGACGATGAAGGTTTTAAACTTCATCCTTTCGGCAATCGCTCCGGTAATCAAAGCCGGAGTGATGATGGCAAACATGGCCTGATAGATCATGAAAGCCTGATGGGGAATGGTAGCCGCGTAGTCCGGGTACGGGTCCAGGCCCACCCCCCGCAGCCCGAACCAGGAAAGGCTTCCGATGATGCCCCCTACATCGGGGCCAAAAGCCAGACTGTACCCCCAAAGGATCCACTGAATTGTAATGAGAGCGATGATGATGAAGCTGTGCATGATCGTCCCCAGCACGTTCTTCGTCCGCACCATTCCCCCATAAAAGAGCCCGAGCCCCGGGGTCATGAGCAGAACAAGGGCTGCGGAGGCAAGCATCCAGGCTGTATCTCCGGTATCAATCTTCGGGGGCGCGGGTGCTGTCGGTGCAGACGCTGCTGGCTTTGCCGTTTCTGCTGCTCCGGGAGCCGGTCCCTCCGCTTTGGGTTTTTCCTCGGCGAAAGTCAGGCCCGCAGATACAACCAAAGCCATCATCAGGATTATGGCCATGAACGATTTCTTCATGATTCTCTCCTCCCATTTTCCATGTTTTTAAATCCCTCTACCAGGTATACATCATCCCGAAGGCAATGGTATCCTGGCTTTTCTTGTCAAACGCATTTTTGTGCGAATCAAAGCCTTTCTGGTCCGACCAGTCGTGCCGGTACTCCGGCCTTACCAGGAGATTCTTGGCGATCTTGAATTCGGGAGATAGGGTGATCTCCTTCAGCTTCTGCGCGATTCCCGTCCGCACGCCGTTCTGGTCATCGAAGTACTCCGCCCGGATCGAAGCGCTAAAGAAGTCGGCAAACTCGTATTTGGCATACACGGCAGCGCCATACCATTCTGAATTATTGCCGCCGTTGTTCGGGTCGCTGTCCTCGCGGGCATAATCGATGTTGGCCATGAACGTCAGTTCCTTGCTGGGCTTAATGGCTCCGACCCAGTCGAAAAGAAACCGGTTGTGGGAACTGTTGTTCGCCTGCTCGGGTCCGTACATGAAATTGAAGGTAAACGAGAGGATTTCCGCGGGCGTAAAGCCAAAACTGGCTCCCACGGACTTTCCATTATTATTGTCGGTCGTCACATCCCAGCCGTTGACTAGGTAGAGGCTGGCACTGAATTCCTTAGAAAGGGCATACTGAGCCATGAACCCCGTGTGGGTAAAAGGCACCGCGTAATTGAAAAGGAAGGAGCGGGAGTAGTTAAAATTGTCCCTGGCTTCGATCACCTCGGCGCTGTGGTAGGTGGCGAATTTCCCGAACCGGAGCTTCAGGCCGCTTCCCAGAGGGGCCACATAATCGACATAGGCCTCCGTGAGGTCAAACTCATCATTGGGGTTTCCCAGGCCCGCCGAGTGTATGTATTTGGCTGTCTCCCCGGCCGAGACTTTCAGCTTGAACCCCAGGCCGCCCTCCGGTGCATCCTTGGCAAACTGGACCTGGGCCATGTCGATGAGGAAGGTGTTGGCCTTCTGGTCGAAGATCCTCTGCCGGTTGATCCCCGAGTCGGGCTTTTCGAAATTGTACGTGTATCCCCCCTGGAAATAGAGGCTCATGCCCAAAAGATTCTTAATATCATCCAAACTTGTGACCGGCTTGGCCTCCGGTTTTCCCTCCGCTTTGGCCGCTGGCGCAGCCTCAGGCTTCGCCTCTTGGCCGCCCGCGCTCATGGCCGATATAATCACTAGAAAAACTCCAAGACATGTATTCGCCAATTTATTTTTCATTTTCATTCACCCCAAAGACATGCCCTTTCTGTCTTTCCTTTGGCATGCCAATTTTCAATTGGAATCGGCCGTGGGCGTTTGCCGATCCGCGAATCCATCTGCTTGACTCTTTGAGTCTGCCATTCAAGTCCTGTGCCGCAAGTTCATTTTTTCCCTTCTTCCGTGGAATTCTTGAAAATTCATCGGCTTAGGGAAACCGGCAGCTAAAGAAAGAGGCGGCAGGGATGCTGAATTTTCATCCGCGGCAGGCGACCGAAATCGTTCGCCAGGCCTGATAAATCAGCAAAAATCAAGGCTTGGATGATGCTGCTGACTCTTAAACAGCTTGGGCAAAATTAGGGCAGGAAGGCCGAGAAGGAGGAATTTATCATTGACGAAATTTCCAAAAATTAGTAGGTTTAGGACTCGTGAAGATACTCTTGCCTTCCTTATCTTTTGGAGAGGGCGGGAGGAAGGAATCTGACAGCAGGAGAGATTAGCATGATGGATTCAACGCCCTATCAGGAGTTCTCCAAGATGTTGGGAGCTCCTAATTCCAAGGTCCTTCCTAGGATCCTAGAAAAAATCGCTGACGAAAAAGAGTTGAAGGTCCTTATGGTTGCCTTCCCCCCGGCGACGGTTTCAGAGTTCTCGGAGAAAACCGGCATCCCCCGGGAAGAGGTGCAGGCCATGGTGCGAACGCTCTTCCAGAAGGGACTTCTTTTTTCCTCCAAAAAAGAGGGGGAACCCCGCTACTACCGGGTCAAAACGGTCCCCCAGTTTCACGACAGTTCCATCCTCTGGAAGGAGGCGACAAAAGAATTCCACGCTCTCTGGAAGGAGTACACGGACAAGGAATGGGCCGACTTCGGAAAGGTGATCGATGCCTTTCTCCAGAAGCCGGCGGTGCGGATCATCCCCGTGGGAGCGACGATCGAATCGAAAGCCAAAGTTCTGGCTTTGGAGGATGTGCGGGAAATCGTGAAACAGGCCAGGATTTTGGCGGTGACCCCCTGCACCTGCCGGGTGGTGGACGGAAAATGCGGCAAACCCGTGGAGGTCTGTATCCAGGTCAACCGGGCGGCGGATTATGCCGTGGAAAGGGGAACCGGGCGGGTCATCACCCGGGAGGAAGCCCTTCATATCCTCCACCAAGCGGAGAAGGAGGGGCTCATTCATGTCGTCGACAACCGGCAGAAGGTGGATCATATCATCTGCAACTGCTGCCGGGACTGCTGCATCCTGCAGCGCCTTCCCAACCCCCATAAATTCCTCGACCCCAGCCGCTTTCAGGCCATGGTCAACGCGGAAGAGTGCATCGGCTGCCAGGCTTGCCTGGAGCGGTGCATGTTCGGCGCCATTCGGATGGAAGGGGACGAGCCCAAAGCCCGGGTCTTCGCTGAAAGGTGCGTGGGGTGCGGGGTGTGCACGATTGGCTGCCCCACGGAAGCCATCTCCATGAAGGAGGTCCGGCCTCCCGATGTTATCCCGGTTTGACCTTGGAGTCCGTGGCGGGAAAAATTTTGTTGAGTTCAGGAATCAAGAACCTACTCTATTCCCGGGTTCTTCCCTTTTTCCTGATCATCTTCTTGAACGACGGGTAAGTTCACGGTTACCTTCGTCCCTCCGCAATCGCCGCAGTCAACGTTGATTTCCCCGTGATGATCGCGAATCAAGGATTTGCATAAGAATAGGCCCAACCCCACTCCGCCCTTTCGGGTCGAAAAAAAAGGTTCAAATATCCGATTTCGCTCGGAACTGGGAATTCCCGGACCATCATCGATCACTTCAATCTGGGCCCGATTATCCGAAGGCAGGAACCGGGATTGGAGGGTTATTTTTCCCCCAGAGGCAACCGCCCCCAGGGCGTTCAAAAACAGGTTGATAAAAACTCGCTCCAATTTTTCGGGGTCTGCATCGATCAACGGAAGGTCGGCGGCGAGTCGGGATTCCAGGACCACCCGCGCGCATTTCCTATCCAAGCGGGCGGCGTCCCACGCCCGAAAGAGGAGTTCATGGATATCCACCGGTTGCCGGTTCAAACCGGACTTGATGAAATCCAAAAATTGCCTCAGGAGGGAATTTGCCCTTTGACTGCTCTCTTGGATCATCTTCAAGCTTTTCTTGAGCGATCGGGATAGTTTCTCCTTTGCCAGACAAGATTGAGAACAGGATTGGATTACAGCCAGGGGATTCCTAAGGTCATGGGCTAGGCCGGCGACCATGGCTTTGCCCATCATTTCGATGCGGGGAGTCCTTTCCACCTGATTCCCCAACTTCTGAATCGCCCCGATCGCCTCGTTTAGATATTGCAGTAGAAGATCGCACTTCTTCTTGTAATCCTGGAGTTCCCCCTCAAGCTGCCGCCGTCGAAGGATTTCCTCCTCCAAGGAGTATTTTTCCTCTGAAGAGAGAGCCTGGTTTGACCGCTTTGGTCTTGCTAGCCTACCCACCGTGTTCAAGGAATGATTTCACCCTTGTCAGCCGACAAGAAAACCCCCCGCTCGCACCCTGCTTGGATCATGGGGACGCGTGTCCTTTGGACCGCCCACAATTCGTTGAACTTTGCATACAGGCCCGGGGGATTCTTCTTTCAAGCCAGGTTGGATGCGGAAAAGAGGGAAAAACTTCATCCTTTTTGGATCTTGGTTTCCACCCCGTTCAAAGCTGATAGATATTTATCCATGGCATTTACTAAGGCTCGGAACGGCTCGAGGGATGTCCGTAATTCTTCCTTGGCTTGCATTCGATCCGTGATATCGGTCAAGGAATATAATGCTGCTGGTTTTTTCCCCCACTGAATCAGGGCTCCTCGACCTTCCAACCAACGAGTTCGCCCGTCTTTATGAATCACCCGGAAGGGTTTGGGCTGAGCGGGCTCTCCGGTCTTGAGGGTTTGGGGGAGTATTTCTATCCTCTCCCGATCCTCCGGGAGAATCAGATCGGAAAAGGTCATGGAGGCCAGCTCATCTTTGGCATAGCCCAAGACCTCCAACCCCTTGGGATTGACAAATCGAATGATCCCTTCTTGGACGACCGCAAGGGCTTCACGGGTGTTATCCATCAGGGAATTATATTTTTCTTCCAGGCTCCCAATCCATTCCTCAGTCCTTTTTTGATGGGTAATATCAAATATCGAAACGATGATCCTCTTGGTTTCCGGCATCTTCCCGAACTTGCAGGAGACCTCTCGAAGGTTCCCTGCTTTGTCCCGGAACCGGTACTCCCCGTCCGGGGGAACCTCTTCCAGATTCTCATCCAGGCTTCCCGGACACCTTTCTTTCCCTTCTACATGACTCGGGGCAGAGAATTCAGGCCATTTTTTCTTGCCTTCCACTTCCTCTTTGGAATAACCCGAGAATTTCTCAAATTCCTTGTTGGCCAAGGAGATGATCTTGTTTCCTTCCAGGAGGACAACGGGCGTCGCCACATTTTCAAAGACCCTCCGGAACTCTTCTGCCCCCTGTAGCTCCTCCTCCGTTCGCCGTCGTTCGATCATTTCCTTTTGCAGTTTTTCATTCAATTTCTGAAGCTCGGGCTTGAGATGGTCCACCATTTCCTCTGAATGGGTGAATTTTAGCTTTAACTCTTCATCCTTCCGCCTCTGTTCAGAGATATCCCAAGAGACCCCAATGATGCCCAGAATATTTCCATTTTCGTTCTTGAACGGAATTTTAATCGTTTTCCAAACGAAGGAATGTCCTTCGCGAACCAAAACTTCTTCGATGCTTTCTGAGCATCCCGTAGCCATAATTCTTTGGTCACTGGTTCGGTATTTTTCGGCCAATTCCTTCGGGTAAAAATCGTCATCAGTCTTTCCCGCTATTTCCTCCGGTTTTTTCTGCAGGTTTGCAGCAAAGGCCCGGTTACAGAGCAGGTAAACCGAATTTTTATCCTTCATGAATATTCTTTGGGGGAGGTTCTCCAAGAGGATTCGGTAATGGCTCCCCACCTCCTGGAGTTCTTCCAGGGCCTTTTGTCGCTGGGCCTCGGATTCTTTCAATTCGAGAATCCCTTGGCGCAGGGTGACCATTTCATTTACCGCTTTTTCAATGGTTAAGAGCTTTTCCAAAGTCTCGTCCGTTTTTGCCATCGCCCTCATACTCCTTTCAATCTTTTGAGTGGGAAAACCTCGGACCCACAATCCCTGTCATTCAGTTTCCTGCAGCAAGAACTTTAGCCTTAAAGGCTCTGATGAATTCTTCAATCCGAATCCGGTTTTCTTCCTGGAGCTTCAGGAATTTGATTCCCATCCCCCGTCGTAAATTGTTGGACTCCTTGCCATATTTATTCGTCCAGACCACTTTGCACTCCCCTTCGGCGGGCTCCCGGCCATCGGGTATGTGGATTCTCAGAAGAAATTCATCTCCCAAATCCATCGGATTGGGGGTCAGGACAAAAGCTCCCCCCAGGGTCAAGTTGTCGGTTACACCCCAATGCTCTTCATCAAACTCCACACGGACTTTTGCTTCCACTCTCTCGTCCTTCCGGCGTTCATCTTTTAAGATGATCGCCCCCTGGGCCCACGGGACTTTGCCGTTGGTTTTGTTTTCAAGGAATTCATTGTCGTCCAATTCTTGCTCCGCTTTGATCATGATAATATGCGTATCAATGCGTTGCTGCTCCTTTTGGGAAAGGCTTTGCAACTGATTTAGGATATTGTCCAGGTGTCCCTCATAGGCGGTGCGAACCGAACTCCCCTTTTGAACTTCCTCGAGCAAATCAGCGATTTCTATGGCGTGGGAGGCAAAATTGGCCAAGCTGGAGATGCATCGCAGACTCTTCTCATCGAAGCTGTAACTTCCGTTGATCAGGGCCACGCTGATGACTCCCATGGGTTTCCCCTTAGCCAAAAGAGGAATGCTCAGGAGGGAGGTGATTTTATTGTCTCGTTCCTCGTATTTGAAGAATCGGGAAAAACTCTCCGGGCCGCTCAGCAATAAAGGGCTCCCTTGTCGAAGGGTTCTCTTGGCGATTTCCTTCTCCTCCACCAATCCCACTTGCTGATACCGGGGATCAAGAGCATGGGTGAATTTTATTTTCAGAGCTTCGCCCTTCGCCTCCAGGAGAAAAATGGTCGAGCGGTGTGCCCTCAGGCAATTAATGGACTCCTGGGAAATGACTTCCAATATTTTGTTTGGGTCTTTATAGCTTTTCAAGGCCGAACTGACCTGGAAAATAGCCGTTTCAAAATTGTCAATGTACTCTAGGGTCTCCGAAGCATCAAGACCTCTGAGAGGGCCCCCTGTTTTGGACTGTTTTCCGAGGAGTTTTCCGAAAACCATTTTATGAATCGCCCCTGTGCCTAAGAATGGGTTGCATCAGCTCAATTCTTTTTTTCCCGATCGCTCGGGAACGAACCTCTTCAGCCACAGGCTTAGAATGGAATTGCCGGGTTTCCCCCCCAGGCTGGTTTTTCAAGGAACCCGCAAATTTGGGGGAAAAATATTTCTCCCTGTGGATAAGAGCTCCAAAGAGGGGAAGATGGATTTCCCTTTCCTTCCCGATCAAGGCCGTACCTTTCTTGAAAATATCACTACCCGCTGGCGGGTAATGGATGGATCATTCCTTAGACTTACAGGTTAATTTCTGATGGCCAAAGCAGTTTATGTCTTCCTCAATCATTGCCCACGATACTTATCGTCTCACTTCCGGTCATACTTAAACCGATCTTTGTTTTTTTTCAGCTTTAGCCCGGTTTTCCCTTTTAGGCCTAAACTCCTCCATCCCGGTTATCCCCCCTCCAAGGCCTTTTCTGGGCTTTTTGAGAGTCTTGTTCTTTGTCCAAGAAGAAGGCTGCATTTACACCAAATTCATAAATTAAATTGATAAGTTATTTTGATTTACCAGATTGCTTGATTGCCCTCAAAATTTCAGTGGAATCTCTCGCCCCGTGGTTAAAAAAGGTCAATGGAAGGAAAGATTCCCAAGTGGCAGATTTGCTGGTTCTTGCTTCTATGCAACACTTACTTCCCCATATTCTTCGGTCCCCACAGCGAACCAGTGCAGTTCTGGAAGGTGACGAACGAGAAGATTTCCACCTATTTCGAACCCTAGGGTCCCCAAATTGGAAGGACGAAAGGGCTCCTTTTTTGAACCCTTCTTCCGCATCGATACTAAAGTTGGGTAGATCGAAATCCCCTCCCATATTGGAGGGACCCGCTGAATGGTCGGAATACATAAGAATCGCCGGAAGAAATATTCAGACGGCGGGAAAGGACCTTCTTTGGCCTTCAAGATAGGGCCAGGTCAGGTCTTATCCGAACTTCGATTTTCATAGGGCGACTAGCCGGTCGCCCCTGCTTTGAAGGGTCCTACTTTGCTTCGATCACTCCATTGCGGATGACGGCATCCCCCTTAGCATTGAAGACTTCTAACAGGTAGAGGTTGGGGGTTGTCTTCCAGACTTTGACCTGTAGCGTTTCTCCGGGAATAACCGGGCTGCTGAATCGGGCCGAGTAGGACTTCAATTTTCCTGGGTCCCCCTCGAAAACATCCTGGACGAAGCGGCGACAGGCTACCCCGTAGGTGCAGAGGCCATGGAGAATGGGTTCCTGAAAGCCCACCATCTTGGCTATGGCCGGGTCGATGTGTAAAGGATTGCGGTCTCCGGACATCCGGTACAGTGCGGCCTGGTTCATGTCCGTCTGGGCCTCGAAGACAAAATCCGGGTTCTTTTGGGGGATCGGGGGGACATTTTTTTTCGGCTGGGCCTGGCCCCCGAACCCGCCGGACCCGCGGACAAAGGCACTTACCCAGTTCGTACAGACGGGAGTTCCTCCTTTTTCCTTGGTATCGAAGCGCATGACGATCAGCGCTCCTGAGCCCTTGTCGTAGACCCCTTCCAGGGTTGCAGTCGTTTGCACGGTGCCCCCTTTGGGCAGGGGGCTGTGAATTTGCAGGGCCTGTTCCCCGTGGACCACCATGGCAAAATTGGCCTTGGTGGACAAAAACGCCTCGGCCCCGGCATTCGAGGGAAGGATTACTCCATAAGTAGGAAAGGGCCTGAAATCTTTCGACCCCTCATAGACATATTCCAGGTTGTCTTTCTTAAACCCGATACCCAGGGCGTAGATGATCAGGTCCCGCTCGTTGTAAGAAAACTCATAAGGCCCCCAGGTTTTGCCGACGGATTCAAGACTCAGCGCCATGTTCTTCTCCTTTCGCAAGAGGAATGGAATATCGTTGCGGGTTGCTCCCTACCGGTCTTTCCTTTCTTTCTACAAGCAGCCTGAAACCAGCAACCAGTAACTTTCTTAGTTCTTCGCCTTCATCCGATACCGGTTGGTGATCGGTAGCCTTCGGTCCCTCCCGAAAGCCCGGGGAGTTATCTTTATGCCCGGTGAAGCCTGTCGCCTTTTGTATTCGTTGAGGTCCACCTTTCGGACGACCTCAGCAACCATTTGGCGATCAAATCCCCGGGAGACAATCGTCTCCAAGCTTTGGTCCTCTTCTACATATGCCTGGAGAACGGGGTCCAAAATATTGTAAGGCGGAAGGGAATCCGTATCTTTCTGGTTGGGGCGGAGCTCGGCCGAGGGAGGTTTCTCCATAACCCGGCAGGGGATGACCGGCCTGGGTCCCAATAAATTTCGGTAAGCGGCCAGTTCGTAGACCAAGGTTTTGGGAACGTCTTTGATCACCCCAAAACCCCCAGCCATGTCTCCATAGAGGGTGCAGTATCCAACCCCCACTTCACTCTTGTTTCCGGTGGTCAGAACCAGCCACCCAAATTTGTTGGAGAGGCCCATCAAAAGATTCCCGCGGATCCGGGCCTGGAGATTCTCTTCGGTCACATCCGGCTTCTTTCCTGTGAAGGAAGGCTCAAAGGTTTTCAGATAAGCGGCAAATACTTCGTCAATGGGCAAGACCTGAAATTCGATTCCCAGGTTTTCGGCCAGAGATTGGGCATCCTCTAAACTCTCCCGGGAGGAATACCTGGAAGGCATGGCCACTCCCACCACGGATTTTTCTCCCAGAGCATCGACCGCGATCGCGGCCGTAAGCGAAGAATCAATGCCCCCGCTGAGACCCAAAACGACTTTTTGGAATCCGTTCTTGCGTACATAATCCCCCGTGCCCAGAACCAAAGCACGGTAAATTTCCTCTTGCCGTCCCAGGGTTGCAGGCGTTATAGGGGGAAGAGGATTTTTCGGTTTCTCCGATTTCGGCGCCCGCAGGCGGACCCACCGCAGTTTTCTTTCCGACGGAAAAACAAGTTTTTCTTTCCTCCGCCGCGGGTCATGGAGGCGGTGGAGCAAGACCTCATCTACCGGCAAGTCGACGACCAGGAGTTCTTCTTCAAAAGCTTTGGCTTCAGCAACCAGCTCTCCGCGCTGATCGAAGACCATGGACCCCCCGTCAAAGACCAACTCATCCTGCCCTCCTACCAGATTGACATAGGCCACGAAGGTCGAATAGTCCCAGGCCCGGGTGGAAAGCATCTTCTGGCGAGAGTTTCTTTTCCCCGCATGGTACGGAGAAGAAGAGATATTCACAATGAGGGTCGCTCCACCCTGGAGGCATTGGCTCCGGGTGGGGTCCCCGGGATACCAGATATCTTCACAGATGTTGACTCCAATCGCCCTTCTCTTCAGCTCAAAAACCAGGAATTCCTCTCCGCTTTGAAAATACCGGTTTTCATCGAAGACTCCGTAGTTGGGGAGATAGATCTTATGGTACACGGCGACCATTTTCCCCCCATGAAGAATGGCCGCGGCATTATAAATGTCATCTTTCATATCGGCAAAACCGACGATGGCGGTAATCCCCCGTGTGGCCCGGGTCACTTTCTTCAAGGCCTCCAGATTATCCCGGACAAAGGCTGGATTCAAAAGGAGGTCTTCGGGAGGATAACCGGGGAGGGCCAACTCCGGAAAGGCCACCAGGTCGGACCCCATTTCCCGGGCCTGGCCCATGAATTCGATGATTTTCCGGGCGTTTCCCGGCAGGTCTCCCACCGTGACATTGATCTGACCCAAGGCCAGACGTAAATTGGTTTTCATTCGTGCAATCCCTTGTTGAATTTTGGCCTGAAAGCCCCAAGGACCGCATCACCCCAGGCGAGGGGCTCCTATTATTCCTCTTCCACAATGGCCACGTCTTTCCTGATCCTATATCTTTCAATCTTGGAGCGCAAGGTGTTCCGGCTGATCCCCAAAAGGATTGCGGCCTGGACCTGATTCCCCTTGGTTTCCTGCAAGGCCCTCTTGATCAGGATCTTCTCCAGCTCCGACATGAGGTCTGCCCCTGGGTTTCTGCGGGACACCTCCAGCAGTTCTTTGAAGACCGGTTCCATCAGTTTCTGGAGTCGTTCTTCCAAATCCAGATGCTCGGCCGGCCCCATCCCCGCATCCACCCCTTCCAAGAGAAAATCCTCTGCCAGCAGGGTATGGCCTTTGGCCATGACCAGGGCCCGCTTGACGGTGTTCTCCAGCTCCCTCACGTTCCCCGGCCAATGGTAACGCATCAGCCTTTCCAGAGCTCGGGGAGAAATGTCTCCCACTTCCCGGTTGATATCGGCGCGGAAGCGCTGCAGAAAGTAGCGCACCAACTCGGGAATGTCCTCTTTGCGATCCCGCAGGGGGGGCAGGTGGAGAGTCACTACTTTAAGACGATAGTAAAGGTCCTGCCGGAAGGACCCTTCCCGGATGGCCTTTTCCAGGTCCTTGTTGGTGGCGACGATTACCCGGACATCCACGGTGATTCGTTCTGATCCGCTTAGGCGTTCGAACTGTCGGTCCTGCAGTACCCGAAGGATTTTGGCCTGGGTGGCCGGGGTCATGTCTCCAATCTCATCCAGAAAGAGGGTTCCCCCATGGCATTGCTCGAATTTCCCGATACGCCGTGTCAAAGCCCCAGTAAAGGCCCCCTTTTCGTGGCCGAAAAGCTCGCTCTCCAGAAGGGTTTCGGGGATGGCCGCACAATTCACTGGGAGGAAGGTCCTGTCCCCGCGCCGACTGTGATGATAGATGGCCCGGGCCACCATCTCCTTTCCGGTGCCGCTCTCCCCCCGCAGGAGGACGGTGACTTCCGTGGGGGCCACCTGGCCGATCATCTTGTAGGTCTGCTGCATGGCCGAAGAGGACCCCACCAGGGTTTCCTCTGCGGCCTCGTCCTTCTCCCGGTCGGGCAGAGAGACAATCTTCTTCATCATCCGGGAGACTTCCAGAGCCCGTTCCACCAGCCCTCTCATCTGAGGAATATCAAATGGCTTGAGGATATAATCGAAGGCCCCATACTTCATCGCTTCGATGGCCGTTTCGGTTGTCCCAAAGGCGGTCATCAGGATCACCAGGGCCTTGGGGTCTTTTTCCTTGATCTCTCTCAAGACTTCCAGCCCGCTTCGCCCGGGCATCTTGATATCCATGACCACCAGGTCCGGCCGGTCCTGTTCAAACCGCTCCAAAGCCTCGGGGCCGTTCTTGGCCAGGGAGAGCTGTAAGCCCTGCCCTTCCAGCATTCGATTCAGCGAATAGCGCATGCTCTGATCATCATCAACGATCAAAATGCGTTCCATGGGTTCTCGTTACGGGTTGCTTTTTGCTGGTTGTTCGTTAAAAAGAATACCTTGTTGTCGGTTGCTGTTTGTGCGTTGTCCGTTGGAAAAAAGGGGGAAATCAAAAATAACCAGTAGCCAGTAACCAGCAACCGTTTTCCCCTTCAATTGAACGGAAGGGTTATGGTAAAGGTGGTCCCCTCCCCCGCCCGGCTCTCTACCTGGACCTCTCCGCCGTGCTCCTCCACAATGCGCCGGGCGATGGGCAGGCCCAGGCCGATTCCTTCTTCCTTCGTAGAAAAGAAGGGCTCAAAAATTTTTCTCTGAATATCTTCCTCCATTCCCGGTCCGGTGTCTTGGACGGTGATTTCCGCCACCGACCGACCCCCGTCTCCTGAAGGGGCCGGCCTCCACCGGATGGCCACCCTCAAATGTCCTCCCCGCTCCATGGCCTGGATGGCATTTAGCATCAGATTGAGGAAGACCTGTTTCATCTGTTCCCGGTCCATGGGAACGAGGGGGATATCCGGGGCGTAGCTGCGCTCCAGGGAGATTTTCTGAGCTTCCATTTCGTACACCAGCAAGGCCAAGGTCTCCTCCAGGATCGCTTTCACTTCCATGGGCTCCAGGGACGGCGGACGGGGTCGGGCAAAATCCAAAAACTGCTTGATGATCTTGTTCACCCTTTCGATCTCCGCTTCAATCACCGCCAGGTCTTTCTCCCGCGAGGTTTCGGTGGCCTGTTCATCGACCAGCGAATGGATCAGGATCTTGATGCTGGTCAGAGGATTTCGGATTTCATGGGCGATTCCTGCGGAGAGCTTTCCCAGGGCGGCCAGTTTCTCCGACTGGAAAAGCTGTCGCTGGGTCTCCTCCAGGCGCGCGGAAGCCTTGCGAACCCGACCTTCCAGCTGGCTGCTGAAGGTCTTCAGTTCCTCGTACATCAGGGCGTTCTCCAAGGCCAGAGCCGCCTGATTGGCAAAGATCATGAGGGACTGGAGTTTATTTTCGGTGATCACCGTCTGGGTGATCAGATTGTCGGCGGAGATCCCTCCCAGCACCCGGTCCCGTGAAAGAAGAGGGGCCACGGCGAAGGATTTCACGTCCAGAAAGCTGATCAACCCCAGATTGACCCGCGGGTCGCGACCAGCATCCTCCACGATGAAGGGCCGGCGTTCCATCATGGCCCGGGAGACCATGTTGTCCTCCCGGTCGTAAGGCAGGGTCAGGCTCTGGATTTTCTCCTTTTCCACTCCCACCGCCACCTTGCAGATCAGCTGCTTTCTCTCTTCGTCCAGGAAGTAGAGCCTGACCCGGTCGAACCCGATCCCCTTGGCCACCCCCTGGAGGATGAGCTCCAGGGTCTCCTCCAGGTTGAGGGTATGCATGGACTGGCCGATGTCATGGAGGAGGGAAAGCTCCCTCACTCGTTCCAGTTCTTCCAGGATTTGCTCCTGCTTCTTCTGGAACTCGTCGAAGACCGGGTAGGAGGTCATGGAATGTTGGCCGAAATCCAGTCCCCTCACCTCTTCCTCGGGCGACACCCGGAGTCCCAGGGTCTTATCCAGCATTTTGAAAAAAAACCAGGAAAGGGGGAAAGCCCAGAGAAAAACGGAAACCACCGCAAGGGTCTGGACCCCCAGAAGGTTGAACCCTCCTCCGAAAAAGAGGCCGTTGACCGCATACCCCAGGCTGTTCTGGACGTACTGATCCTGAGCGAAGAGGCCCACGGCGAGGGTCCCCCAGATTCCGTTCACCCCGTGGACGGAAATGGCCCCCACCGGGTCGTCGATGCGGCGCCGCTCGAAGGCCGAGAGGGAAAAATAGAGAATAAAGCCTGCCACGCTGCCGATGGCCATTGCGCTGAAAGGACTGATGATCGCCACGCCTCCAGTGCAGGAAACCAGGCCGGAGAGAATCCCATTCAGGGTCATGCCCACATCCGGCTTTCCCCGCAGCACCCAGCTAACGGCCATTGCGCAGAGGGCCCCAGCGGCCCCGGCCAGGATGGTGTTTACCGCGATCAGAGCAATGCTCGGGTTGGTAGCCGAAAGGGTGTTGCCCGTGTTGAATCCGAACCAGCCGAACCAGAGAATGAAAACCCCCAGGGCCACCAAGGGGATGTTGTGGCCGGGGATCAGGTTGACCGATCCGTCCCGGTTGTACCTCCCCAGCCTGGGCCCCGCAACCAGGACCCCGGCCAGAGAAACCCAGCCACCCACCGAATGAACTACGGTGGAGCCGGAAAAATCGATCATCCCCAGGCGCGCCAGCCATCCTCCCCCCCAGACCCAGTGGCCCACCACCGGGTAGATCAGCATGCTGATGAGAAGGCTGTAGAACAGATACCCAATGAATTTTGTCCTCTCGCTCATCGCCCCGGAGACGATGGTGGCCGCGGTGGCCGCAAAAACCACCTGGAACATGAGGTTGGCGAACTTTAAGTTGTCCACCTTGCCTGCCGAGGTGATGTGGCCCAGCAAGAAATCCCCCGTCCCGAAGAGCCCGGCGGCGCTGGCTCCAAACATGAGGCCGTAACCAATCAGGAAGAAACCGATGGAACCCAGGGCGAAATCGATCATGTTCTTCATGACCACATTGCCTGCGTTCTTTGCCCGGGTGAATCCCACTTCCACCAGGGTAAAGCCCGCTTGCATGAGAAAAATCAGGAAGGAGGCGATGAGGGTCCACATCATATCCATGGAGGCGGCATGGTCCGATAGAGTCTTGATGGGTTTCCCAGCGGTTTCCCCCTCCAGGGCGAGAACTCCACCGGCAACCCATAGGGACCCCAATAGAAAAAAGAGGAACAGCATTTGCAGGAGAACCGACAAATTCATATTTGAAAATTTTCTTTTGAACGCTTGATCTTCGCTAGCGCTAGGCCCGACGCCCTCTGCTTTATGCGGCCCTGGCTTTGGTGATTTACCCAGTTGTCGCAATCTTAGCACTCTTTGAGGACAAAAAAAAAGGGGAAAGCCTGGACGGCCTTCCCCTTTGGTTAGCGATATCCTAACGGGAGTTCCGCATTATCCCTGCGCTTTCCTCCCGCCCATGGTCCCTCAAGCCAGAGCCATCTCTTTGACGATCGCCGCTTTCTTTTTTTGCTGAGCGCGGCCGTTGCCACCTCCGGCGGACTGCCCCAGTATTTTGACCGCTTCCTTCCTGTCCACATCCATCACGTAGGAAATCCCCGAAACGTCCGATCCTTCCCGGGTGAGGGAACACAGGTCTTCCCGGGATATATACTTCAAGGCGAACTTCCTCGCCCCAGCCATGAGTTGCTGCAGGCCCGCGTTCAGGCGGTCGAAGTAGGTGATCATCCCGATGGCCCCGGTGGGGATTTTTTCGAAATCCTTTCCGTATTTCGCCTTGAGCTGGGCGGCCAGGATGAAGATATGATCCACATCCATCCCGTATTTGCCGATTTCCGGCGGGACTTTGCCCTTCTTGATCATTTCCCCGATGGTCCCCCCGACCATGGCCGCGGTCATGGAGGCCCGGCCCAGGCAGATGGCTCTGATGTAGGGGGCTGCCAGAGCAAAAGTTTTGAAGATGTGGTCCTCCAGCGAAAGGCCTCCGGCCATGGCGCAGCAGGGGATGTAGGCCTTTTGTTTCTCCAGCTGCTTGAGGTATTGATAGAGGAGGCTTTCCAGGTAAACCGTAGGAATCCCCCATTCGTTCATCATCCTCCAGGGGCTCATCCCCGTCCCCCCTCCTGCTCCGTCCACAGTGAGAAGGTCGATTTTCGCATCCGAGGCGTATTTTACCGCCCTCGCCAGGTCCATGGGCCGGTAGGCTCCGGTTTTCAGGGAGATGTGCTTGACCCCCATTTTCCTCAGGTGTTTGATCTCTTTGTGGAAGTCTTCTTCATCCACCATTCCCAAGCGGGAATGCCGTTCGAACTCTTTGAAGTCCCCCTGCTGGAAGGCCTCCTGGATGACCGGGTCCTCCGGGTCGGGCAATACGATGTACCCCCGGCTCTTCAGCTGCAGTGCCCGCTCCAGGGTGGGAAGTTTGACCTCGCCGCCGATGTCTTTGGCTCCCTGGCCCCATTTCGGCTCGATGATCTCAACACCCAGTTTCTCGACCACGTATTCTGGAACCCCCAGTCTTCCGTCTTCCACGTTGTGCTGGACCACAATTCCCCCGTATCCATCGTACCATTTCTGGAAGGTCCGGACCCGTCGTTCCATCTCCGGGGATTTCACCACCCGCCCGTTCTTGAATTCCGCCTGAGGGTCCATTCCACAAACGTTTTCGCCCACTACGACCAAAGTCCCGGCGATCGCCGCAGCAATGGCCATGGGTTCCCAGTGAATGCGGGCGATGTCCGTCGATCCCAGGGCCCCGGTGAAATAGGGGACTTTCATCTTGATCTTTTCCTTGGCTCCTACAGTGGTGGAAATATCCACCGACGGGAAGGTGGCTCGATCCGAGTCGGCCGAAACGCCGACCGCTCCGACACAAGTACCCTGAATGTTGAAATGGGATAAATCGACGGGATAATCCTTTTCGGCGCCGGCGGTGATTTTGGAATAGGGTTGGGGGTAGAGAACCTCCCTCCCCCGCAGGGCCGACCGCCCCACTTCGCATGGCCCTGGGCAGCCATCCAAGCAGGTTGCGCAAATGCCCGACTGAGGGGCCGCTGCAACTCGATTCCGGCTCATGGTAGCCGGGCTGGCATTGGGCTTGCTGTAAGACATGGGATTCTTCTCCTTTTTGTGGTTTTTAAGAGTCCGTGGCGATGTCCGGTCGCGCTAAAAAAAAGCGCCCCCTCATCCTTCCCGGGACGCCTTTGTCTTCCCTGCCAACGACGCTCTTCGTCGAGCAGATTCCTAGGTTTCGGCCGCTAAAACGAAAAAAGGCATCCGACCTCGAGGGGGGACGCCTTCGTCTGTTCCGATCGCGGCACATCCTCGTGCCGCGTCTTTTTTAACTAATCTGCCGCTTAATTAAACATAATGCTCAATTTTTGTCAAGTCTTTTCCCAATAATTTTTAATGATTCAGAAAAAGAAAAGAAATCCACACCGTTCGCTGAAAAAGCCCCCGTTCCCACTCCAGGAATGTATCTCTCGCCGGTCTGCAACGGGCTTTTTCGCCAGAACGCCCGAAAGTCGATTTGGCGCAGCACCGGTATCCCTCCACCGGAGGGCACCCTCGAGGGTTCGAATGCCTTGTCACCGGGTCAGGACTGAATCTGGTGAGCCAGGATGACCGCCTCGGCGATCTCCCTCATGGATTTACGTAGGTCCATGGATTTCTTTTGCAGACGCCGGAACGCCTCTTCTTCGTTGAGGCGATGTTCCTTCATCAAGATCCCCTTGGCCCGTTCCACCAGTTTTCGGGAGATGAGTTCGTCTTCGATCATCTTGGCCTTCATGATCAGCCCGGCGTTTTCGATGGCCACCGCGGCTTGGTTGGCCACGGTGGTAAAAACATCCACCTCGCTCTTGTTAAACCGGTGGGGGTAGGAAGTGTAGCAGTTGATCACCCCGATAACCTTTTCTTTCACGCACATGGGCACGCTGAGCATGGAAACCAGCCCTTCCTTCTGGGCCAGTTCCTTTTCTTTGTACCGGGGTTCCTTCAGGACGTTGTAGATCATCATGGGCCTGTTTTCCTGAAAAACGTATCCCACCACGCCCTCTCCCAGTTTGAGGCTTCTCTCTTTCAGATATTCTTCACTCATAGCCTGAGTA
>DASPRR010000108.1:0-6389 GCA_035624375.1 Thermodesulfobacteriota bacterium
TGGCAGCGGGCCAGGATGACCTGCGGCGGGACCTGCCCGGGAAAAGCAGAGGCCGGGGTTCCCTTCCTCTTTGAAAAGGGAAAGACATGGAGATAGGCAAGGGGAAGGTTTTCAATCAGGGTCATAGTATTCAGAAAGGCAGAATCATCTTCCCCCGGGAAGCCTCCGATGACATCAGCTCCGATCGCCGCACCGGGAATGGTTTGGGCCAGACGGTTCACCAAGTCAGCAAAAAAAGCGCTTGAGTAATTTCGGTTCATCCGCCTTAGAATGCGGTCGTCCCCGCTCTGCAGGGGGATATGCAGGTGGGGACAGACCCGGCGGGAGGAGGCTAGGTATTCCATCAGTGGAGGGTTGAACTCCCTTGGTTCAATGGAGCTGAGGCGAAGGCGAAGACTCAGGTTTTGCCTCTCCAGCTCCTTCAAGAGGATCAGCAGGGATGGGGGAGGAAGAAGGTCCTCCCCGTAAGTGCCCAGATGAATTCCCGTGAGGACGATTTCCTTGAACCCTTGGGCGGCTAATCCCCGGGCTTGGAACAGGACCCGCTCCAGGGGAAGACTCCTGTTCCTCCCCCGGGCATAAGGGACTATGCAGTAGGAACAATAGGAGTTGCAGCCATCCTGAACTTTGAGGAAAGCCCGGGTTCGATCGTGAAAATGAGGCAGCATCCACTCTTCAAAACTTTTCTGCTTTTCCACCGGAGAGATTAGAACAGCCGCTTTCCGGGATTTTTCCTTGGCAATGATGATTCCCGGAATTCTCTTCCTCTCCGCCATTCCCACGACATAATCCACCCCTGGAATAGCTTGCAGGGATTCGGGCGAAACCTGGGCGTAGCATCCGGTAACGACGACCTGCCCTCTGGGATTCTTGGCTGCCATGCGACGGATGATCTGCCGCGATTGATAGTCCGTCTTCTGGGTTACAGTGCAAGTATGAATGATGATTACATCCGCAGTCTGAGAAGAAGGAACGATCCGATGCCCCTGCATCAAGAGTTCTGCAGCCAGGGAGGCGGCGTCACTCTGGTTGGTTTTGCAGCCCAGAGTGATCAGGGCGATCTTTAAAGGGCTCTTTCGATCCATCCTCCACCCAAGACTTCATCCCCCCGGTAAAACACCGCCGCCTGCCCAGGGGTTACGGACTTTTGGGGAATCTTGAATTGGACGCTTACTTTTTTATCTTCCCGAGCAGAAAGGACTGCGGGGACGCCCGGATGCCGGTATCGGATTTGAACCAGGGCTTCCGTCTCTCCTTCCAGAGGAGCAACGGCAATCCAGTTGATTCCCCCAGCGATCAGGCCGTGGGCCAGGAGTTCTTCCTTTTTTCCCGCTATGACTCGGTTTAGCTGGCAATCCAGAGCCAGAACGTAATAGGGCTGGGGGGCGGAAATGCCCAATCCCCGGCGCTGCCCGATGGTGTAAGAATATATGCCCGGGTGGGAGCCCAGTACTTCTCCTCGCCGATTCACGATCTCTCCCAGTTTGGAGATTTCTTTGCCCTTTCGATCTTCGAGAAATCGACGGTAATCATTGTCCGGGACGAAACAAACCTCCTGGCTTTCCTCCTTCAGGGCCACCCGTAAACCCAGTTTTGCGGCAACCTGCCGCACTTCCGCTTTGGATTTATCCCCCAAGGGGAAGAGGACCTTGCCCATCTGTTCCTGGGTCAGAAGGAAGAGGAAATAGGACTGATCCTTGTTGCGGTCCTTTCCCCGCAGGAGAAGAAACCTCGCCTCTCTGGCCTCGTCGAAAGTAGAGGCCTGCACGATCCTGGCGTAATGTCCCGTGGCCAGGGCCTTGGCCCCCAATTCTTCGGCTTTGTGAAGTAGGAAGCCGAACTTGATCTGGTCGTTGCAGTGAACGCAGGGATTGGGGGTTCTCCCTCGCAGGTACTCCTCGACGAAGTTTTCAACCACTCTTTCTTCGAAAGCCTGCTTCAGGTTGACCACGTAGTGAGGGATCCCGATCTGGTCTGCTACCCGCCGGGCGTCGTGGATGTCGTCGAGGGAGCAACAGCGGCCGAAGGGGCCCTTCCCGTGCCGGGCCGGGTCCCATAGGTGCATGGTCAGGCCGATCACCTCGTAGCCTTTTTCTTTCAAAAGTGCTGCGGCCGTGGAACTGTCCACCCCCCCGCTCATGGCTACGACAATTCGTTCTTTCTTGTTCAAAAGACCTTTCCCCCCCAGATTATGCAGCACGGCCATGTCGGTCTGTGGTCTCTCGGCCTCTAGGGTGAACGGATTCAGACTCTTGACGGAGATACTTTTTGGTACAGGGGAGAGATCGCCCGAAGCCGGTCGATGATCCGCGGCACAACCTCCAGCACGTAGTCCACATCCTCGGCGGTATTGGTCAACCCCAGGCTGAAACGGATGGCGCTCTGGGCCACGAGGGGGGATTTCCCCATGGCCAGAATGACATGAGACGCGTCGGCCGAACCGGAGGAACAGGCGGACCCTGACGATACGGCGATCCCTTCCAGGTCCATGTTCAATAATAAGGATTCGCCTTCCACATAAAGAAAACTGGCGTTCAGCGTATTCGGCAGCCGCCGGGTGGGGTGGCCATTTAATTCGACATGGGGGATCGCGCGAAGGAGGCCTTCTTGGAGCCGGTCTCTCATGCTCCGGAGATATTCATGCCTTTTTTGGGAATCCCGCTTGGCAATTTCGCAGGCCTTGCCCAGACCGATGATATAAGGAATATTCTCCGTCCCTGCCCGGCGGTTGCGCTCCTGGGCTCCTCCATGGATTAGGGGAGAAAGCTTCGTCCCCTTGCGGATGAATTGGGCCCCGATTCCTTTGGGAGTGTTCAGCTTGTGGCCGGAGAGGGAGAGGATGTCCACGGGCAGCTTTTTCAAGTCGATTGGAATCTTTCCTACGGCCTGCACCGCGTCAGTATGAAAAATGACCCCTTTCTCCCGGCAGACCTCCCCGATTTCTTGGACGGGCATGATCGTTCCGGTCTCGTTGTTGGCGAACATGATGGTGACCAGGACGGTATCCGGCCGGATCGAGCGGCGAAGGTCTTCCAGGTCGATCAATCCTTCCCGGTCAACGGAAAGATAGGTGATTTGGTAGCCCAACCCTTCCATGAATTGGCAGGTATGGAGGACCGCATGGTGTTCCACCTTGGAGGTGATGATGTGCCGACCTTTGTCCAGATGGGTGGAGCCAACCCCTTTGATGGCCATGTTGTCGCTCTCCGTGCCGCATCCGGTAAAGATGATCTCTTGGGGGTCGGCGTTCATCAACGCAGCTACGTTCTCTCGGGCTTCGTCCAGGTATTTCTTGACCTCTCTGCCGGCCCAATGGATACTGGACGCATTTCCGAATTGATCCCGGAAGAAAGGCATCATGGCCTCCAGGACCTCGGGATGTACCGGGGTCGTGGCATTGTGATCCATGTAAACACGGCGCATGGTATTGCTCCTCTATTTCTTGTTAAAGGGGTTACCCTTCTTGCCCCAACTCCTCTTCCGCATGGCTTGAGCTGGAGTATCTCCTTCTCCCCCGAATCGTGGAAGATGGGAGGGTGAGGGGGCAAAGTCTTTATAAATAATTCTGATCTCTGAAGACCAAAAGGAAAAATTACTCGAGAATCAAAAGGAGAATTTGTGGAAAGGGGAATTTACCCCCCCTTCAATTACCTGCCAGGGGAGGACGATTCTCCAGCCCACAATTTCTTTTTCGTATCTCTTAAATCTTCTTACGTTCTGCGAAATCTGCGGATAAACAGTTTTCGGTATTACACCAAACGGGATTCCATGGCTCTCGGCGGACAGGCTTTAATGCACAGCTCGCATCCGCTGCACTTGGAGGTGTCAAAAATGACTTCCATAGTCTTGCGATTGATATAGAGAGAGCCCGTGGGGCACACGGCCGTGCAGGCTCCACAGTGGATGCATTTGAGGTCGTCCCGGCCGATATCCTTTTCGATGGGTTCAACGACGATCCCCGATCCGAGGAGATAATCCATCCCCCGCTTGAAATCCGCCTTCGGACCGCTCAGCTCCAGAACCATGAAGCTCTCTTGTTTTGGCAAAACATTGGCCTTGAGGATGTTGAAACTCAAGTTGAAATCTTTGACCAGCCGGTACACAATCGGCTTGTTCCAATTCTCCTTGGAAAAATGGAGGACGATCTTCTTGGAAGTCATGGCTCTTCTCCTGAGAGGTTCCTCCTTTAAACCTAGAATACTTAATCATTTTTGTCAACTATTATGAACTATTATGAAAATTTATGAATATTTTAGCCGGACTTCCTATTGAAGCTTCCCCCTCTCGTGGCGGGGGGCTGGAGTGAGGGGGAATATCAGCAGAAAGCTTTAGCCACCTCGATGAATTTTGGATGGTTCAAAAACCCGCTTAAAGGCAGAATTTTTGGAACAGGGGGTGCTACTTTGCCGCCGCCACCTCCAAGATCGCATGCCAGATAAACCGCACAAAATCATGGAGCGATTTTTCCAGGATGCGCTCATCGTCCGAATGGGCACCGCCGGTTTCATCGCTGTCCACGACCGGCCCGATGCCGTAGGCCTGTATGCCCTTGGCGCGAAGCGGACTCATGTCGGTGGCTCCGGGGAGAAGGATCGGGATGGTTATGCTTTCTGGATAAAGCCGTCTTTGCGCAGCTTCCAGCGCGGCGAACATTTCCGTATTCAAACTTGAGGCCTGGGCCGCAGGCCGCCCGGAGTTGACCTTAATTTCGATATGGGAGTCTTCGATGACCTCCCTCAAGCGCTCCACAAACTTCTGTAGGTCCTCATCCGGAAGGGCCCGGATGTCGATCAGGGCTTCGGCCTCCGAGGGAATGACATTGGCGCGGAATCCGGCCTTCAGTACATTGGGGGAGAGGGATGTTCGGATCATGGAATTGTGTCGCAGCTCATGCTGGGCGAAATAACGTTCTGCCGCGGCCCGTTCATTTGAGGTGAGGATCGCCCGATAGCGGGCTGCCGCTTCGGGCGGGCTGATCCCCGCAAGCCGCTGGAAATAGGTTCGGGTGGTCTCGTCCAGCCTCATGGGCTGTGCCCACTCGGCGACCCGGGAGATGGCGTTAGCCAGGCGGACCACGGCATTATCAGGCCTCGGGATTGATCCGTGCCCGGCCGTGCCCCGGGCAAGCAGCTGCACTTCAATGCGAACTTTCTCACTTGTAGCCACGCTGAGATAGAGGACTTTGCCGTCTTTAATGATCCCGCCGCCCCCCTCGGCCAGGGCGAATTCGGCATCGATCTCGTCCCAGTGATTGGCGATGACATACCTCAGCCCTTCCCGGTTGTATCCTTCTTCTCCAGCCTCGGCCAGAAAGACCACCTCCCGGTCGAGTTTCACCCCCTGGCGCTTGAGGAGAAGCAGGAGCATCAGCCCGGCGGTCACATTGTCCTTGTCATCGCCCGTCCCCCGCCCCCAAATATATCCATCTTTGCGCACGGCGCCGAAGGGATCGACGGACCACTTCTCGCGTTGGACCCCGACCACGTCGGTATGCCCCATCACCAGTATGGGCCTTTTAGACCCTTTTCCTCGGATGCGGGCCACCAGGTTGGCCCGCTTCGGGTCCAGGGCCAGCAACCGGCCTGAAATTCCTTCCCGTTCCAGAACCTGTTTCAAATACTCCGCCACCAGCGTTTCATTCCCCGGAGGGCTGCTTGTATCCATGCGAACGATGGTCTGAAAGTGCTCGAGCGTCTCCTTCTCCACCTGATCCCAGGGAACCGGATACCTCAAACCGATTCCAGCGTCTGCTGCCATCATTTTGATTTTCCTCCATCAGCAGGGATAACCCCGCGCCTCTTATGCGTCCGGCGGTAAATTGCCATTTTCTTGGAAATCTGTCAAGGGTTTGAGGACAGGGTTTGAGGATGAAATGGATCGCTCTGAACTAGGGCTGTCAGCAGGAATTCCCTGCGGGGGGTGAATTCGTCCTATGGAAATGGAAATAAGTAATTATTTGAATTTTTCAGGTTGCCTTCCCCCTGGGGGTCCTTCCGCCCCTGTTTTCTTCCGCCAGCGCAAAGCCAGCGTCCAGCGCGGTGAGGTTTTTTTCTATGGTGGCGGGGGGAACGATATTTTTCACAGCCTGCCGCATCGCTTCCCGCGAGACGAGACCGGTGAAGTCGGTGACCGCGCCGATCATCACGATGTTTGTAAACATACGGTTCTTCAACTTCTTGTCGGCGACCCGGGTCATCGGAAGACGGTAGATCGTGATCCCTTTTCTTTCCGGAATATTCTTGACCAGGTCCTCGTCCACGATAAGGGTTTTTCCCTCCGGCAGGTCCCCGATATACCTGTCCAGGGCCTCCTGGGAGAGGGCGATGAAGAGTTCCGGATGGGTCACCATGGGGAAAGAGATCTCTTCATCGGAGATGACGACCTCGCTT
>DASPRR010000401.1:0-4865 GCA_035624375.1 Thermodesulfobacteriota bacterium
CCAAATGCTCAGGGGGGCTGACAGCGCCCGGTTGGCCACGGACATGACGATGGGCAGACGCATGCCCGCGGTGACGAAGAGGATCTCATGCATCAGTTCCAGCCCCTGGGCGCTGGTGGAGGTGTAGGTGCGGGCCCCTACGGCCGAAGTTCCAGCGCAGACGGATAGAGCGGTATGTTCCGACTCCACCGGGACAAACTCCGCATCCAGCTCTCCATTGGCCACCAGCTCGGAGAGGTGCTCCACGATGTGGGTTTGGGGGGTGATCGGATAGGCGGAAATGGCTTCCGCCCGGGCCAGCTTGACCGCCTCCGCGGCAGCGATGGAAACTTCCATTCCTACGCGTTTATCCGTCATTTCTCTTCCTCCACCATGGTGATGCAGCCCGTCCAGCATTCCCGGGCGCATATGCCGCACCCCTTGCAATAATCCAGGTTCGCCAGGAAATACCCTTCCTCATTTTTATAGATGGCCGCATCCGGGCAGAAAACCCAGCAGACCCCGCATTTGATGCACTTGGAGGTGTCCACCACCGGACGCTGGGACTTCCAGTCGCCGGTCTTATATTCCCGGGCGTTTCCGGCCTCGGCCACCACGCATCCGAGGGGGATGTCCTTCCAGGTGAATTGATCGATCGGTTTGGTCACGGTTTTTCCTCCGCTCCTTTGGGAAACATTCTTCTAAAGCGCGCACTCCTCTCCGCCCTAATGATCTTTTCCTCCTCTGCCGGGGAGGGAAATTGAGGAGAGGGATAGAGGCTTTTTTCAGCTGCTCAGGGTCGTCTCGTCGTAGGCTCGACGGAGTGCTTTGAGGTTCCTTTCCGCTCCTCTGCCGAAACGGGCTTTCAGCGGCGGGGCCAGGGAATCCAGGGCCACAATGCCGGTTCCCCGGATGAGGGCGCCTAGCATGGTCGTGTTGACGATGGGAAGACCCAACTCTTCACGGGCGATCCGGTCGGCGTCCACGGCAGCCAAGCGGGCCTGGTACCCGAAGTCGGTTCGAATCTGGTCGATGGCTTTATTGGTGTTGATAATGATCAAGCCGCCGGGTTTCAGCCCCTGCGAGGGGTCCACGATTTTCAGCAGGCTGGGGTCCAGGACTACGGCCACATCGGGGGTGTAAATCTTGGACCTAAGGCGGATATAATGATCGTTAACCCGGGAAAAAGCGACAACCGGGGCGCCCCTTCGTTCCGGCCCAAAACTGGGAAATCCTTGAGCGAATTTCCCTTCTTCGATGGCCGCCAGAGCGAGAAGTTCGACCGAGGTAACCGCCCCTTGCCCCCCGCGCCCATGAAAACGAACCTCAATCATGATTATATTTTCCTCGATTTCCCTTTATTTTTTAATGACCGGGATCATGGATAAAAGGATACCGCCGATCATCTTTCACATAGCATACCCCCCTTAAAAGTGTCAACCCTAATTATGAATGAACCTTCAGCCAGCAAGAAAATGGAAACCGCGGAGTTGCAAACCCGTGTGGCAGATGGTAATATTCCCCCATCTCCCCCGGAGGAGTTGCCATGAATAATAAAAAAATTAAGAATATCAATGCGATAAAATCCATTGTCGCCCGTTTAAAGATCCGTCGGAAAAAGGTCGTATTTACCAATGGCTGCTTTGACATTCTCCATGTCGGGCATATACGTTACTTGAGGAAAGCCAGAAGCCTCGGGGACATCCTCGTGGTTGGGCTAAATACCGACCGGTCCGTCAGACAGATCAAGGGGGAAAAAAGGCCCATTGTGCCCCAAGGGGAAAGAGCGGAGGTCTTAGCAGCCCTGGAGTTCGTCGATTACGTGGTCCTCTTCGACGAGCCGGACCCCTTTGTCCTTATCGAGAAGGTAAAGCCAACCATCCTGGTGAAGGGGGCGGATTGGCCCAAGGACAAAATCATCGGCCGGAATGTTGTGGAAAAAGCTGGCGGCCGGGTGGTTCGAATCCCGCTGGTGCGCGGTGCTTCGAGTACCGGAGTCATCAAAAAAATTCTCCAGGTTTATGGCCGGGGATAAATGCAAACCATCCGGAGGCGGCCGATCTTTGGTTCGGTTGAAGAAAATGGCCATCTATGATAGAAGAAGGACGGAGAGGATTCTTAAAGAAGAGATGAATCCCCTCTCCGGCAAATAAAACCCCCAATAAAGGAGGGACCATTCATGAGCAAAGCGATATTCACTGCGGCCATCACGGGTTCCATCCACACCCCGACCATGACCCCGTACCTGCCCATTACCCCGGACCAGATTGCGGACAACGCCTTCCAGGCCTACGAGGCCGGGGCGGCGGTCTGTCACGTGCACGCCCGCAACCCGGAGAACGGCATGCCTTCCCCCGACATAGAGACCTTCAAAAAGATCATCACTAAGATCAAGAGCAAGTGCGATATAGTGGTCTGCACCACCACCGGCGGGGGCCTGGGCATGACCCCTGAGCAGCGGGTGGCGATCGTCTCCACCTGCAAGCCCGAACTGGCCTCCTGCAACATGGGCTCCATGAACTTCGCTCTCTTCCCCCTCTTGGAGAAGATGAAAGATTTCAAATACCCCTGGGAGAAACAATACCTGGAATTCACCGAGGACCTGATTTTCCCCAATACCTTCAAATCCCTGCGGGTCTTCCTGAACCTCTTCAATGAGAGCCAGACCAAGCCCGAGCTGGAAGTTTACGATACGGGAATGATCAACAACGCTGCCTTTATGATCGACCGGGGTCTGCTGAAGACCCCGATCTACATTCAGTTTGTCCTGGGAATCCTGGGGGGCATTCAGGCGACCGTCGAAAACCTGGTCTTCCTCTATGAATCGGCTCGCCGGACCATCGGGGAAAAGAATTTCGTCTGGTCGGTATGCGCCGCAGGAAGAAACCAAATGCCCATGTGCACCCATGCCCTGCTCATGGGCGGCAACGCGCGGGTTGGCCTGGAGGACGCCGTCTGGCTGGAAAAAGGCGTCTTGGCCAAAAACAACGGGGAGCAGGTCGCCAAGATCATCCGCATTGCCAAGGAATTCGGCATCGAGCCGGCGACTCCGGCAGAAGCCCGGAAGATGCTGGGGCTGAAAGGGTTGGACAAGGTGGGCTATTAGGCGCTAAGAGCGAAATTGCAACCAACATGTGGGTAAAAGGGGGCCAGAATGCAGGGGCGGTTCGCGAACCGCCCCTGTGCAGTGCCGACCCTGGAGGGGGCCATTTCTTCCGCGCGCGGTCCGGGAATATTCTAAGGATCTTTATTCCTAAAAAGGGCAGGTTTCTGAAGGGAAGCCTGCCCTTTTTTGTGGGGATTCTGGTGCCCCTGATTTTGCCCATTTTCCTTGCTCTACGAAGATGAAAAAAATATCCCTTTTCCATCTCATCGGTATTATTTATTTTACGGTGAGCGGCGGGGCTTTCGGCCTGGAAGAACTGGTGAGCTCCACGGGGCCCGGGCTGGCCCTCCTGCTGCTTATTGTGACTCCTCTCTTTTGGAGTCTCCCCGTGGCCCTGATGGTGGCCGAGATGAGTTCCATGCTCCCCCTTCCCGGCGGATATTACCGCTGGGTGTACTTCGGCCTGGGACGGTTCTGGGGATTTCAAGAGGGGTGGTGGACCTGGCTCTATACCTTTGTGGATATGGCTCTTTACCCAGTCCTCTTCGCTGATTACGCCCGATATCTGTTCCCCGGCCTTACCGGATGGCAGCACTGGCTCACGGCCTTGTTGGTGATCTACTCCTCCCTGATCATGAATCTGCTCGGAGCCCGCCTGGTGGGAAGGAGCGCGGTCCTGGCTTTCGTCGTGGTGACTCTCCCCTTTTTTCTATTTGCTATGCTGGGGCTCGGCAGAATTCAGAACCTCCCCTGGAATCCTTGGAGCCCGGGGGGGCAAAGTCTCGTCCAGACCCTCGGCCTGGGCCTTGCGGTCGTCGTCTGGAACTACTCCGGATGGGACAACGTGAGCACTTTTGCCGGAGAAGTGGACCGGCCCAAACGAAATTACCCGCTGGCCCTGTTCGCTTCCGTGCCCTTGATTAGCCTCCTTTACCTCCTGCCGGTCGGGATAGCCCTGGCCACCACGCAGAACTGGCACGAGTGGAAGACCGGTGATTTTCCCAAGATCGTCGCCGAAGTGGTAGGGCCCTGGCTTGGGGTAATCATGTCTCTCGCGGTGATGTTCAGCACGTGGAGCCTGTTCAACAGCCAGCTTCTCTACACTTCCCGAATCCCCTTTGCCATGGCGGAGGACGGTCTTTTTCCCCGCTGGATCACCCGGCGGAACCGGCGCTGGGGGACTCCTTTCGCTTCCCTTCTTCTGTGTGCCCTTATCTACTCCTTTTTCACCCTTCTCGATTTCCGGAAGTTGGTAGTCATAGACGTCTTGGTCTATTCCGCCGCCCTGCTGCTGGAAATGCTGGCTTTGTTCAAGCTGCGCCTCACGAGACCCGATCTCCCCCGTCCTTTCCGTATTCCAGGCGGCTGGCCGGTCCTTCTACTGGTCACGCTTTCCATGGGCGTTTTCATATCGGCCTGTTTTATCTTCTCGCTGCTGGGAGAAAACGGGGGCTGGATTCAGGCGGTCATCGCGGTAGGGATGCTGCTTACCGGTCTCCTGGTTTACTGGATTTCGGAAAATTTTCGCAAAGACTCTCCGCCGCCCGCAGAGTGGTGCCGGTCCCTGGGTTCGGCGGATCGCCCTTCCGGGTGAAAGTCGACCGGCTGTCCTTAGATGGAATTCTGCATCGCCTTTCCGGCAATGGTCCGGTGCAGCTCTTCCCTTTTCTGGAAGATCAGCTGGATATCGATTTCACAGACCTCGCAGACCCTCTGGGTGATGTCATCGACCCCCGGGGGACAACCGGGGACGAAAGGAAACCGCCCTTCCATTTTCCGC